>CAUJDY010000055.1 GCA_963169805.1 Bdellovibrionota bacterium
ATGTCCCTATTATTTTTAGCGCAAAACTCAAGTTCTTTTTCTAAGAGGGGAGTCCATGCGGGGACATTTTTAAACTGCTTTGCAAGTTCGAGAATTTCTAATTTTAAGAGCCAATCCTCTGGGTAGCTTTTGAGACTTTCGAGTATAGATTCGAGGCTTGTTTGAATTGCTTGAGTTGTTTGAAAGGATTTTCTGATGTCTCTTATTTTTTGATATAAGATGAAAAGAGATTTTTCATTATCTGAATATTTTTTGGGAGGAATTTTTTTACTTTGGAAATCTTCAAAGTCACCATACTTCTCTTTATCTGCAGCTCCACCAAAGGCTGATGCTACTTTTATTCCGAGAGCAAGATCAAACTCACCCCACTCAGGTTGAAATAGCAATTCCTCATGGTCTCTCACGGTACAGTTTTTGAATGTCAAAATGAGGGTCCTTCCGTCTTTTTGAACTTTAGAGACTAATTGCCCCTCTAATTCAATACCAGACATCCATTCAAGGTAGACCTTATTTCCAATATCAAGACCAAGATTTTTGAGCTCTGCTTCTGTCATTTCAGAAAGGCATTTCTTCTCATTTTTTAAGAATCCGACTGGTGTGCTGTAACCATGTGAGTGGCGATTGCGTCCATGTCCATTAAGTTCGATATCATTGTATGAAAGTTGTGATGGACCTTCAAATTTCAAAAATGTAATATCTTTGGATCTTGTACGGTAGTCTTTCAGTAAGCCAGATATTTGTATTCCAGATTGAAGTTCAGCAGTGTTTACTGTTCCAGCAGCTTTAATAAGCTCCAAACCTTCCGTTCCGCCCTTCTTGTAGGCCATTGTTTTTGAAAACTCAATCAAGATTTTTTTAAGTGTCTCAAAGTCTGGGGTTACAAAAAGTTGTGGTTGTGGCTCAGTTATATCATAGGAGAAATCAACACATTTTAAACTCATAGGAATTTTTTGAACCTTGTCTTCAAGTGCTGTTTTGCTTTCTCCAAAAGAAGAGAGAAGGCCTGCTCCATATATTTTTGGAGGGTTACCAATAAGTCCATACTCTGTTGTCCACCAGCCCATACGAGAAAGTAAGGCGGCCTCAGAGGGCTTGCCCATATTCTTATTTGCAATATCTAATTTCATCTGAGCCTGTTTGATTTCCTCTGGTGTAGAGTTTGGGTGCTCTTTAATATCGGAAAGTTCTCGAATTGCATTGTACTGATCTAGATCTTGGCGGTTGATTATAGCTTTTCTTGCCACTTGCCCGTATAGCTCTAAATAACTTCTAAACTCTGGATGTGCTGTCATAGGAGCGTGTCCTGCTGCTTCGTGAACAATATCGGGAGCAGGTGTATACATGAGGTGTGAGAGAGTTCGCATATCAGATGCAATCGGAAGAATTTTATGCGCTTGTAGCTCTAGAAAAGCTGCAGGAGGAATAAATCCACTTACTGGAGCAGCTGTCCACCCAAACTCACTTAACTTTGAAGATATGGAACTAATGCTGGGAATTTCTTCTACAGAGATACCCGTTTTTTGTAAGCCCTCGGAGTAAAAAGGATGAGCATGCTTAGTTAAATAGTTTTTAAGTTGTCTTAGAATAAATCTCCAAGAGGCCTGCTCAATAGGCGTGTACTGGGCGGGATCTTGTTCAACAATGTACTTTCTTAAATGAAATGGAATGTCCATTACAATACTCCTTTAGAGATACGGATCTTCCTTTAGAAGGTAATTCTGAACATAATCTTGGATTCCTTTTTCAAGATTCCATGAAGGTGCATCTAACCCTAACTCTACAAGTTTGCTTATTTTTGCTTCCGTGAAGTATTGGTATTTGTCTCTGAGATTTTCGGGGATATCAATATAATCAATTTTAACAGGTTTATTCATATTTTTAAAAACTTGAGTAGACAAGTCCAACCACGTGCGTGCCTTTCCGTATCCCATGTTAAAGATACCGTGGATATTTTTTTTATCCATCAGTTGCTGCATCCAGTGAGTAACTTCTTTCACATAAACAAAATCTCTCATTTGTTCGCCGTCTCTGAACTCTTGCCTGTGAGATTTAAAAAGCTTAATTCCGCCATTTTTTTGAATTTGATGAAAAGATTTAAATACGACGCTACTCATGTCTCCCTTATGATATTCATTAGGGCCAAAGACGTTAAAAAACTTAATGCCAATACAAGTTGGAGGTAATTTTTGTTCCAGTTGGCGTTTCATTTCGAAGTGACGATCAAATAAGACTTTTGAGTATCCGTATAGGTTAAGTGGCTTTAACTCTGATGATGCTGTGTTATCATCATAGCCTAGTCTACCATCCCCGTAAGTGGCTGCTGAGCTTGCGTACATAAAATGCTTATTGTTCTTTGTGCACCACTCAAAAAGATTTTTTGTGTACTCGTAGTTTGATTTAAAAATGGCATCGCCATCAGTCTCTGTTGTTGAAGAGTTGGCTCCCATGTGTATAATCCACTCAATTTCTTTTGAGTTTTTTTCCAAAAATGGCTGAATGTCTTCGATTTTTACAAAATCAAAGAAGCGTCTTTTAGAAAGGTTTCTCCATTTTTCGCCTGTTCCGTAGTCATCAACGCATACAATATTCTCGATACCAATGTGGTTTAAGTTCCAAACAAATGCGCTACCAATAAACCCTGTAGCTCCTGTGACGATAATCATACTCAAAACTCCTCATCCAAAAGATGTAAAGACGCTAACAAACTTTTATGAAAAGTATCATAAAAGCACTCATAAGTTGCCGAATTTCCTTTAGTAAGAGACCGTATTTTTGCTTTGCAGTATAAGTCCTGGCTTTATTCACTGGCCTTTTCTTAACTTTGCATAGACAGAGAAATGCAATAGAATGTTAGCAATAACGAGGAGATTCCTATGGCTGCACCAGAAATGAACAATAAACTCAATTGGGTGAATATTTTATTTTTTATTCTAACTCCAATTGCTGGAGCTTTATTTCTAACTCTAGATCTTTATAAGAATGGATGGAGTTGGGGACTGTTTGTTTTGGCGATCGTCATGTTTAGCATTTTTAATCTATCCATTACAGCTGGGTATCACAGATACTTTTCTCATAGAAGTTATGAAGCACATCCATTTTTAGAATTTTTGTATATGTTTTTTGGTTCAGGTGCATTTCAGGGATCAGTTCTCGAGTGGTGTACAGATCACAGGAAGCATCATTTAAAGGTTGATACAAACGAAGATCCGTATAGCATCAACAAGGGCTTTTGGTATGCTCATCTTTTTTGGATGTTTTATAAACATAACGATCAAGTGCCTTTTCCTCCAGATTTATTTAAAAAGAAAATGCTTGTTCTTCAGCATAAGTATTATGTGTTCTTTGCAGTCGCAAGCGGCTTTATTTTGCCAGGATTTTTAGGTTGGTTATTTCTCAATAATTTTTGGGGAGGGCTTGTCTGGGGAGGGCTTGTAAGAGTGGTTTTGACTCAGCATTCGACATTTTTAGTAAACTCGTTTGCCCATACATTTGGAACTCAACCTTACAACACGGGTAATACTGCCAAGGATAGTTTAATAGTTGCAATTTTGACTTTTGGAGAAGGTTACCACAACTTTCATCATCATTTTCAGAGTGATTATAGATGTGCAATTAAGTGGTATCAATGGGACCCAACAAAATGGATGATTAATCTCATGCGCTCAATGGGTCTTGTGGGCAAAGTAAAAACTTTCTCTAAGTATGAGATTTTAATGGCAAAACTGAATGCAGATGCGCATAGAGCAACGTTAAGAGGCTCTTATGATGACAAAATGGCTGCAATGAAACAAAAAGCGGAAGATGCGCAAAAACGCTTGAAGTTAATGATGTCTGATTGGGAAAAGAAGAAAGCTGAATTCAAAGCACAGTCTCATGAGAAGTATAAGGTTATGAAAGCTGAGCTTGAAATTGCAAGGCTTGAATTCAATGCGGCTTACAATCAGTGGCGCATCTATTTAAAGGCGGTACATGGCTAAGATCTGCTTAGATTTCGTCTTTGCAGTCTTCGGTGATTTTTAAGAGTTTGAATAGAAGCTTTTTTGCCTCTTGAGATTTTCTTTTTAAAATGTCTTGAGGATTGGCTAAACCCTTCTCTGGGACAAGGATTTGTGCCTCTACGAAATTATCAATAATGGTTTGAATGTTTTCTGTTGGAAAACCATTTTTGAGTCCTGAAATTATCTTGTCCACTACGGTAATGATCGCATTACCCGTTGCTCTATCGGCTCTATTAATAATTTGTGATCTATTCTGCACTTCTTTGAGCACTCGAACTGCAGATCTTTTTCGAGATGTCTTTTGTATGAGTTGTAAGTATATTTTTTGAAATTCTAAAAGTTTTTTTCTATATATTTCTGTAAATTTTTGATCTCTAGAAGATGCTTGAGAGGAAATCATGATTTTAAATAGTTCTATAGGTTCCACTGGCAGTAAGTTGTTTTTAAGTAAAAGCAGCGGTAATTCTCTGAGTAGATCTCTCATGTTGAATATTGCGGGTCTATTAATTCCATCCGCTACTTCTTCTGCTTTTCTTTGAGTTTTAATAGATTCAAAATAATAAAAACTCTTTTCAAACACAGAAACATCATCTAAATGCTGCTGTAGAAGATATTCCATATCATTTTTTTGAAATCCTATGTTATAGAGACGCTGTCTGAGATAGTAGTATTTAAATTTTTCATCAAACTGACTGAGCAGGGAGTGTGTTCTATAGTCATTTAAATTCTTTTTAGTTCCGGTTTTTATGTAATCGATAATTTGTATAAAATTCTGTATGAGGTGTCGTGCTTTATACTTTTGTTCATTCAGTGTGGTAGAGAGTCGATCAACATCATCATAGCGATATTCATCGTGTCTACATCCAAACTGTCGGATGCTTCCGTAATCGATAATGCCGGCATTAGCTAAAACATTATCACCATCCCAATCTAGCCAAGTAAAGATATAGTCAATTTCAAGTCGAGATGTAAATTGAGCAAACTTTTCTATGGTGTGTTCAATGAATTGATCATATTTGTTTTTATGAGATTTAAAGTTCCATTCCTTATTTTTAATTTGTCGATCAATAAAATAGTCTATGGATTTTTTTAGATTTGCTAAATCATTTTGTTTTGAAAATAAGAAAATATGAGCAGGGCGAATAAGATTTGGTGCTGCTCGAACTCCAATGGCAACGCCCTTTCCAAGATCGATTACTAAAAGAACTCTTTCTGTTTTTATTTTATGAGCATGAAAAATTTCTGATGAAATTGCAGTAGCATAAAGTTCATCAATTTCCATTTGTCCACACCCATAACCAATTTCATTATTTCCTGTTTGAAGGTTTTTTCCTAACTCAGCTGCCCCCGGAGCAAGACAGGTGACTCCTGTTCCACGACTCGATATATCCCAGATTTTTCCATTATTCTGTATGTAGCCGTTCCAAATACTGCGCCCATCTCCCGAGGTCTTGCCTGATCTAGAGTCGTGCTGTAGCTGTAGATATCGTGTAGCCATGTACATATTTTTCTTTACAATAGCTGGATCAAATTTAATTCCTTTTTCTTGTTCATACTCATTTATGATTTGAATTGAAAATGTTTTGATAAGTTTTTGCTCAAGATCTTTACTCATTTTATTAGGGTGATCTTTATGTATGAGCCCCATCTCTTTTGCTAGATTGTAATTAAAATAAGTAACCTTCCCCTTACCAAGTTCTCTAACGGGATAAAGTACAACTTGATCTTTTAAGCATTCCTGCCACGGATGTTTTCCGTTGATGAGGTCAAATCGTTCATAGCTAATTCTTTTATTTTCAGAAAAATCACGCTTTAGCCTAAAAGGAACTTCTTTTAAGTGGTCGGTTTTATCATGCTTAAATTTTGTTGCCGTCAAATTTCGCTTTTTCATATAAATTTCGCTATGTATTTTATCGGGACAGTTTGAAAAAATATTTAGCTTTAAGGCTAGACTTAAGACCTTGTTTTTGACTTAAAAGAGAAATTTTAGTTTAAGATCGAAATAAAACTGGGCTGAGTCCTAGACCCAGTGTTTGGAAGTTAGTGGTTTGCCCTTGGTACAATCGAGCAGCCACAAGTTGAATTTTTCCATTATATACATAAAATCGCAGGTCGTATTTTGCTTTTTGAGCTTTTCCGGCTATATTTCGTTCAATTTCAGGAGCTGGAATATATTCTTGCGCAACATAGTTCATTTCGGCCATTACGCTTTGGAGTTTACTTTTTGAAACAGATTCTCCTCTGTAGGCGGCTTTTCCGCCATAGGCATTTGCTGGTTTAAAAAACAAATTTTTCTTTTGACTCCAGAGTTCTTCAAAATTTTTGTCCGTCAGATGCTTAATTTCTGGTACGACTTGATGTAAGTGCTGTATGTCTTCATGGCTTAAAAAATTGCTTATGAGTTGTGTATCTCTAAAATCAAGTAAGCGATTTTTATCTGCCAAAAGTTTATATTCTTCTGGGTGAGGTGTAATACAGGCTCTGTGTTCTATATAAGCTTGCTGTAGAGCAGGTGTAGATTTGAGATAAAAATCTGTGGAGCGATTATATACAAAATTAAATTTCTTATCTTGATAGATGATATGGTTGTCTTTGTATGTAAGATCTTTGGTATCTGCTATTTCGCAGCTAATTCCGTGGGCTTCGAACAATTTTTTGTACATTAAAAATTCAAAAAAAGCTTTTTGATTTTTTGGATCCTCATCTGCAATTAGAATAGAATGTGGTTTTGAGTTAAAGTAAAGTTCATGCTCTAACACAAAACTATTAAAAATGCTTTCTTCGATATTTAGAAAACTATTTCTGTGGGGAGCTAGGTAATTGATTAAGCTTGTTGTGGTAAGGGCATGAGAGGCATTTGTGTTAATCTCTATAAGCTTAATCCCATTTTCTGTTAAGTGAAAATCAAAACTCATTAAGACTGAAAAGTGTGGCTGTGTGATATCATGGCCAAGGATATGTCTTTGATATTTGGTATTATTTCTAAGTTTATAGGCAATTTTAATAAAGTCTTGGGCAGATGTCAGTACACTCTGCGGAAGTTCTAAAACTTGAAAGCAAAATAAATTTGGCGTAGGGGTGTGATCTGAAAACACACTCTCCCAAAAGGGAAAGTGCCTTTTCACAAAAGATATATACTCTGTATACGACATACTTACTGAGGTTTTACGAACTTATCGCCTTGTTTCCATCCGGCTCCACAAAGCTCGCCTGTTTGTAGTGCTGTTAATACACGAAGAATTTCATTCGCATCACGACCAACATTTAAGTTATGGATTCCCATGTACTGAATGCTACCCTCTGGGTCTATGATAAATGTACCACGAGTTGCAATTCCTTTATCTTCTAATAGAACTCCATAGTCACGAGAGAGTCTTTTTGTTACATCTCCTAATAGGGGATAATTAAGTTCACCTAAATCATCTTTAATCCATCTCTTGTGAGAGTGTACTGAATCGACTGAAGCGCCAAGTACCGTAGCATTTTTTTCTTTAAATTTTGCAGTTAAATCTCTGAACTGTAGTAACTCTGTAGGGCAAACAAATGTAAAATCCAGAGGATAGAAAAATAGAATTACCCACTGGCCTTTGTAGTCACTTAGGGAAACATCTTTAAAATCACCACCACTGACAACTGCAGGTACCGTGAATTGTGGGGCTGGGTGTCCGATCATGGGCATAAATCCTCCTTTATTACCGCGCAAAGTTATTTGTTACTTGTCGTTGAGATTATATTTTTGTACCTACTATTTTCAAGATCAATCATCGCGTTAGTTGACACATTGTTACCCAAACAGGTAATTGTTCTTTCTATGAAAATTACATCTTGGAATGTAAATGGCATTCGTGCTGCTTACAAAAAGGGATTTTTAGATTTTTGGGAAAAGCACAATGCAGATATTTTGTGTTTGCAAGAAACTAAATGTCAAAAGGAGCAGTTAACTCCCGATATGATAAATCCTTACGACTTTGAAAGTCATTGGTCGTCAGCAGAAAAAAAAGGATACTCAGGAACGGCAACATTCTCGCGCCATAAGATCTTATCAGTTGAACATGGTATTCATATTCCAAAGTTTGATTCAGAGGGAAGATTCGTGATCTCTCAGCACAAAGATTTTAAAATTTATAATATTTATTTCCCCAATGGAGCGAGGGGGCCCGACCGTCACGCATATAAGATGGAGTTTTTGGAAACTCTAAGTGCGCATCTTAAGCCTCAAATTCAGAGTGGAGTTCCTATTATTGTTTTGGGAGATTATAATATTGCCCCAACTGATATAGATATTTATGACCCTAAAAAACACGCTCGAACGAGTGGCTTTTTGCCAGAAGAAAAAAACTGGTTCCAAAGTTTTTTGGATTTGGGATTTGTTGATACATTTAGACTTCTTCATCCAGATGAAAAACATCGTTACTCGTGGTGGAATCAGATTGAGCGGGCGCGAATAGGAAATCGTGGATGGAGGATTGATCTTATCTGTGTGTCTAAAAATATACAGTCTGTTGTCAAAAAAGCCGAGATCTTAGACGAGATTGAGGGGTCGGACCATTGTCCAGTTTCTATTACATTGGATATATAGCATTTAATATTTAGCTGCATCGCGTTTCTGTGGGTAAGTCTGTTGGAACTGTGGATTTTTCGCATCACAATTCTTTCAAGTTTTTAAAGAAAACTCCGATATTTTATAGCTGAGATTTCATCAATTGAATTCATCTATGTTATTCCATAATAAAATCAATAGATTAGGCATTCATATAGGAGTGGTTTACAAGTCCTGAAAACTCTTCCTTATATTTTATGCCAGCAAGGAAACGCAGAATCTTGGTGATGAATTGTTCAGCAATTAGGGAGGTTGTAATAAAAACCTTAGAAATCAAAAACTTATATAGTTTTAGGTATTTTAAGTTTTTTGTTGCAAAAGCTGTGGATTTTGTGTGTAAATATTTCAACTCAAAGGGGTAAACATCTTTAACCGGGGGGAACAAAGATGAAGTTATCACAGAAGCTGGTTCTTCAGTGCAAGGAGAAACTTCTAGAAGCGAAAATGGATATTTTAAACCGTTTTCGTGATGGAAAAGAGCAAATCATGGCTGATGATCGCGGGGGCGACGAGGCTGATCAGACTATGAGAATTATCGCAGAAGGTGAGTATCTCACTCAGCAAGAAAGACTCAGAGAAAGACTCGTAGAAATCGAGGCCGCTCTTTCAAGAATTGATAAGGGGCTATACGGTATTTGCGAAGAAACTGAAGAGCTTATTGAGCCAGAGAGACTTTTGGCAATTCCATGGACACGTTTGTCTATTGAAGGCGCTGAACTTCGCGAGGCTGTTAGTAAAAGGTACGCTCGCTAAGAGCTGCTTTAATTTATCAAGATTGAGTGGTGCTGGTAGCTCCGTTTGTTACAGCTGCCCAGCCGCAGAGTTTAAAAAGCATGCGAGCACCCACATTCCCGTTCCACTCATTACTTGTGTCTCCGCCAGAGACTTCTACGAGATCAAATCCAATGATCTTCTTTTTTAACTTATGTAAAGTAGAAAACAAGCTAAGTGTTTGTTCGTAGGAAAGTCCACCAGGGACAGGTGTTCCGGTTTGAGGACACAGCGTTGGATCCATTCCATCTATGTCAAAAGAAATGTATACGTTTTCCGGTAGTTGCGAGAGAGCGTTTTCGACTATTTTTATCCAACTTTCTCCTCTTAAAAGAGAGTTCTTAGTGGGTAAGTCGTATTGAGTTAAAAAGCGACCTTCGCGTTCCTTCATAAATTGGACTTCATCTTCGCAAAAATCTCGGATTCCGAATTGAACTATTTTTTTAGGAGCGAAAGGCAGTTTTGAAACGTTGTTCATAATTGATGCGTGTGAGTATGTAAAACCAAAATAAGCATCCCGTAAATCTAAGTGGGCATCAATATGTAAAATCCCAAAATTACCTTTATATTTTTCAGATAAAAATTTGATGAGTCCGTAAGGAGTTGAGTGGTCTCCTCCTATAACGCCTATAATTCGATCTTCAAACTTTTGAGCAGATGCATAAACGTATTCATTCATTTCTTCACAGGCCTGATTGATTTCAATAACATGCTTTTCTTGTTCTTTTGTTAGATCTTGTAGTGTTTGAAGCGTTTCATTGATCTGAGTTGCAATTGCTCTGTAATGATTGTTTTTTTCTAGAATATTTTTATTTAATGGAAGTATTGAGTAGCCCGTTTGATAAGCATTTCCAAATTCAATATCGTAGAGATCAACTTGGACAGAGGCCTTGTGAATAAGCTCTGGTCCAGATGAAGTTCCGCTGCCATAGGAAGCTGTCACTTCCCATGGAACAGGGATAAGGACTACTTTTGAATCATCTAAATTTGCTTCAGTTCCAAAAATTTGATATTCCCAAGACATAGGTCACCTCGTAAGAAGTGTTTATATATCCAATTCCCTTGGCAACTCAACTTGATTTCACTTGGAACTCCTCTTAAAATTAGAATTACACGTTCTAATTCCGGGGAGATCATCATGAAACTCATCAGAGCAGTCTTAGTCTTAAATGCACTCTTACTTATTAATACAAATGTTTACGCACAAAAGAGGCCTCAGGGGGGAACGTTTACAACAGCAATCCTTTCTGAGCCAACATCTTTAAACCCAATTAGTACGAATGATGCGTCCGCAAGTGGAGTGTTGTCTTACATATTCGAAGGGCTTTTAGATCAAAATGTAGATACCTACGAGTGGGAGCCGAATCTTGCTGAGTCTTGGGAAATTTCAAAAGATAAAAAAGAGTTCACATTTAAGTTGCGTGAAGGATTAAAGTGGGCAGATGGAAAGCCTTTAACGGTAGAGGACGTCAAGTTTAGCTTTGAAGCAATTAAGAACCCCAAATATAAGGCTTTGGCAAAGTTGCCGTATCTTGAGGGTATTTCAAAGTGCGAGATTGTTGATGAGCGCACAGTAAAGTTTGTTGCATCTAATACGTATTTTCAAAATTTTGATATGGTAGCCGGTGGAATTGTAACTATTTTGCCAAAACATATTTACCAAGATCCAAAAGCGAAAGTAAATAAAGATCCAGTAGGATCTGGTCCATATAAACTTGAAAAGTATGAGAAGGGTCGAAGAATTATTTTAGCTAAAAATCCTAATTGGTGGGGTTGGGAAAAAGCAAAAAAAGATGGTACCCAAAACTTTGATAAAATTGCATTCCGCTTTGTGGACTCTCCTAATGTACAGCTAGAAATGCTGAAAAAGGGAGATATTGACTATATGGGACTGCAGCCTGAGGACTACGTTTTAAAAACAAATACTCCAGAGTGGGGAAAGTCTTTGGTAAAAGTTAAGACAGATAATGAGGGTTCCAAGGGTTACAACTGGATCGGACTTAATCAAAAAAATCCAATTCTTGCAGATCGACAAGTACGTTTGGCTCTCGCTCATCTTGTAAATCGAGATTTGATGATCGAAAAATTTCGTCACGGAATGGCTATTAAAACTGCCGGACCAGGATTATTTAGTGAGTATATTCCAAATGATTTGAAGCCGATCTCCTTTGATGTCAAAAAAGCAGTGGAGCTTTTAAAAGCAGCAGGATGGACAGATACTGATAAAGACGGAGTATTAGATAAAGTTTTATCGGGCAAAAAAACAAAGCTTTCTATAGAGATTTTGATCCCAACAGATCTTTGGACAAAGTATTTAACTGTCATTAAAGAAGATGGAAAAAAAGCGGGATTTGAAATTAAAATTAAAAACATAGAGTGGAACACATTTACCAAATTATTAGATGAAAAGAAGTTTGATGCAGTTACGATGGCTTGGTCGGGTGGCGGGATTCAGTGGGACCCTAAGCAAATCTGGCATTCCACATCTGGTAATGGAGGCTCTAATTATGTGAGCTATTCAAATCCAGAAGTAGACAAGTTAATTGATGAGGCAAGAAATACTTGGGACCGAAAAAAGCGTGCTGATATGTTGAAAAAAGTAAATAAAATGATTGCAGATGATGTTCCATACATCTTTTTGTTTCACCCTAAGTTTGTTACCTATGCACATAGATCAGAAATAAAAAAACCTAAAGATACATTCCGTTTTGGTGTGGGTACAAGTTACTGGTGGAAACAATAAAGCATGTTTGAATATTTACTGAAAAGATTTTTATTGATCATACCTACGCTTTTTGGAATCACAATTATTGTATTTGTTATTATCAATTTAGCACCAGGTAGTCCAATTGAACAAAAGATCCAGCAAATTCGATTTGCTGGAGGAATGGATGGAGCCTCAAGCTCAGATAAAACAGCTGTTTCAGAAGAAGTTATTCAGGCTTTGAAAGAACAGTATGGGTTTGATAAGCCAGTTTTAGAGCGATATTGGATTTGGCTCAAGAATCTTTCTCGTTTAGATTTTGGAGAAAGCTTTTCTTATGAAGAGCCAGTTACGGATGTTATAAAAAGTAAATTTCCAGTTTCAATTCAGTTTGGAGTCGTTTCTTTTATTCTAACATATTTAGTATGCGTCCCGTTGGGTGTGTGGAAAGCCTTAAAAAATGGTTCTATTATGGATTGGGGGAGTAGTATTTTGCTACTGATCATGTATTCCATTCCATCTTTTATGCTTGCGATTTTATTAATTGTTTATTTGGCAGGTGGGAGCTTTTTAGATATTTTTCCGATTGGTGGATTGTACTCGGATAACTATGATAGTTTAACTCTGACAGGTAAAATTCTGGATAGAGTTCATCACTTTATTCTGCCTTTAATTTGTTACATGATTGGTCATTTCACAACTTTGACGCTCTTGATGAAAAATTCTCTTTTAGAAGAAATCTCAAAGGACTATGTCAGAACAGCACGGGCAAAAGGTGTTGAAGAAAAGATGGTGTATCTAAAACATGCCCTAAGAAATGCTTTAATTCCAATTGCAACTGGCTTTGGAGGATTCATAGGTGTTTTTTTTGCAGGATCTTTATTAATCGAAAAAATATTTCAACTCGATGGTATTGGACTCTTGAGTTATAGCTCTACAATGTCGCGTGATTATAATGTGATTATGGGACTTGTGTTTATACAGAGTATTTTGTTTTTAGTGGGAAATATAATAAGCGATATTTTGTATGTATTAATAGATCCTCGAATTGATTTTAATTAGCGCGAAAGGCGCCTGCCGACTTTTTGATGACCACCGCATTAGATGCGGTGTTAATCAAAAAGTCGGCAGGCGCCTTTGAGTGGGGTGTGATGATTGAAAGATGGATATCAAATGATTTAATCCTCAAAAGATGGAGATCATTTAAATCAAAGAAAACGAATGTCATTTCGTCTTGCCTCATGTTGTTCTTTTTGCTCATTAGTGCAACGGCAGAGTTTTGGGCTAATAGTAAGCCCTTGATAATGAGTTATAAAAACTCGATCTACTTTCCAATTATCCAAGACTATCACCCAACAGCATTTGGAATTGAAGATGTGATGGTCACAGACTATCGCAAGCTTGAAATGGATTGGGCGCTTTGGCCTATTATTAAATGGAATCCCTACGAATCAAATGAAACATTGGAAACATATCCTTCTGCCCCCTCTGCTCAAAATTGGCTTGGCACAGATGATCGTGGCCGGGATGTTTTCGCAAGACTCATCTATGGTTTTAGGCATAGTATTATTTTTGCAGTATTGGTTTGGTTTTTTTCTTTTGCTACAGGAATTATTTTTGGTGGTGTCATGGGGTATTGGGGAGGCAAATTTGATCTCATTATGCAAAGAATAGTGGAGGTTTTAAGTACAGTTCCACAGTTTTTCCTGCTTATTATTTTGGTTGCCATTTTTTCGCCTAGTATGGAGCTTTTAGTTTTAATTTCTGCTGCATTTGGATGGATTTTCATTAGCTATTATGTTCGTGCAGAGTTCTTAAAATATCGAAAAAGAGAATTCGTAGAGGCAGCTCGAGCAATGGGTGGATCTCATGCGCGACTGATTTTTAAACATATTTTGCCGAATTCTTTGGGGCCTATTCTGACTTTTACGCCATTCGTAATTTCTGGACACATTGTTGGTCTTGCCTCTCTAGATTTCTTAGGTTTTGGTCTGCCACCACCAACTCCAAGTTGGGGAGAATTGCTCTCTCAGGCAGAAAAGAATTTTACAACAAGCTGGTGGCTTGCAGTGTATCCTTCATTTGCACTTCTTAGCGTTCTCGTTCTATTAAATTTAATCGGAGACGGGCTCAGAGAGGCTTTCTCACCTAAATAAAAAGCCACCTGATATATTTTATTCGTAGTCTTCGAGATAGGTGTAACCTGCTAGGCCTTGCTCATAGTAATTCATGAACATGCGAGCTTCCTGCTTAGAGATTGTATTGCTCACAATACCTCTCTCAACAATTGTTCTCATCTTTGATACCAAGTCAGAGCGTGTGTACTGAACATAATTGAGTACGTCTGTAACAAGATCGCCTTCCTCATAGTGATCAAGCGTGTAACCCATTTCGTTAATAGAGACTTGAACGGCATCACAGTCACCAAAAAGATTATGTAGATCTCCGAGGATTTCTTGATAAGCTCCCAAAAGGAAGCAGCAGAGGTAGTATGGTTGTTTGGGATCAAATGGATGAACGCGGAGTGCGCTCTTGTGCTCATTATATTCTACAAACTTATCCATTTTACCATCAGAATCACACGTAAGATCTACAAGTACCGCAGTACGATTGGGTTTTTCATTAAGTCTATGGATAGGCATCACAGGGAACAATTGTTCCACAGCCCAAGAATCTGGGACCGATTGGAAAATTGAAAAATTACAGTAGTAGGTGTCATACAACTCTTCATTAAGAGCGTTATAAATTTCAGCGTGTTCTTCTACATCACGCGAGAGATTCATCATTTTTGTAATAATGGTCCAAATGAGCTTTTCTGCGCGCGCTCTTTGTTCCAGCGATAAATATCCGTATGTAAAAAGTTGTAGAGCATCGTTCTTGAGCTGAAGTGTATCATGGTAGCATTCGTGTAAATTATCTTTATTTAGTTTTTGATGGATTTCATTGAGATCTTTTATGATCTGATGATCTGTCTCTACTGGAGTGTAAGGTTTTCTCTTGCGTGTAAGCTCATTCACACCCAATACATTAAAAATAAGAAGTGAGTGGTGTGCAACTAAAGATCGCCCTGACTCAGTGATGATATTAGGATGTGGAATATTTTTCTGAGAGCAAATTTCTGAGAGTGCATGAACAACGTCATTTGCATACTCTTGCTCATCGTAGTTTACGGAGTTATCGCCTTTTCCTGTTCCGTCATAATCAACTCCAAGCCCACCACCAACATCAACGTATTTTAAAGGAGCGCCTAATTCTCTGACTTCAGCAAAAAATCGAGCTCCTTCTTTAAGAGTCGATTTAAATGCTTGAATTGAGCTTACTTGAGAGCCGATGTGAAAGTGGAGTAGAACTAGGGAATCAAGTAAGCCTGCTTGTTTTAATTTTTTGATGCCAGAAACGATTTCTGGAGCTGTCAGACCAAATTTTGATTTTGCTCCACTGGAATCAACCCATTTTCCAAATCCCTTTGAATCAAGCTTTACTCTAAAGCCAATGCGAGGTTTCATCTGAAGTTCTGAAGAAATACGAACGATCTCATCAATTTCAGAGAATCGATCAATAACAACAATTACGTTTCGACCCAATTTCTGCGCAAGAAGAGCTGTCTTAATGTACTCTGTATCCTTAAAGCCGTTCACGATGATAAGAGACTCTTGATCTTCAACCATTGCCAACCCAATAAGAAGCTCAGGTTTACTTCCACACTCTAGGCCAAGGCGGGTTTTTCTTCCGTGCTTTATAATTTCACTTACGACATGTTTTTGTTGGTTTACCTTAATTGGAAATACGCCATTATACTGCCCTTTGTACCCTTGCTCGTTTATGGCCTTAGCAAAACAGTTTGCTAAAAGTTCGATGCGAGCTTGGATAATATCGGGAAATCTCACAAGAATTGGAGCGCGTATTCCTCTTTCTGTTAAATCTTCCATAAGTTGGTGAAGATCTAGTTGAGGTCCAAATTTTCCTCGTGGAGTAACACACACGTTTCCTTTTTTATTAACTGTGAAGTATCCAGAACCCCAGTTATCAATCCCATAAAGCTCTGCGCTTTGCTGTGTTGACCAATCTGTTTTTTGCCCAAGAGTAGGGTTTGTGAGGTCTACAATTCCATCCAAATATCTATTGAGATTCGAACTAGAAGTATTGTTTGTGTTATTAGATGTTGTTGCTCCAACAGGAGGAACTGCTCCATTACCGTTGACGCTTGAAGGGTTCATAGTGTTTTCCATTAAGACCTCATCTTGTTAAAAAACTATATTTATGAAATATGGCCCTTCGCGGCTGAGTGCAATCAAAAAATTCAAAGATTGAATAAAAGGTACCTGCTTACTTTTGCGAATTATAGTGGTTATTTTGAATTTGAGGAACAGTAAGCCACACTTGTCCTGATATGTATTTTAAAATAAGAGCTTATTGCCCCTTGAATCGAAATTAACCTTGATAATTCGCAAAAGTAAGCAGGTACCTTTTATTTGGCGATGATGTTAAGGATTTTCCCGGGCTTATAGATAACCTTAGCAATATTTAAGCCTTTTAAAGC
>CAUJDY010000056.1 GCA_963169805.1 Bdellovibrionota bacterium
TATATTTGCTGTGATACCCTTTTGGGCTTTTGTTTTTAGAGGTGTCAAACTCACTCTGCGCTTTATGAACGAACATTTTCCGCAATTTAAAATTTCTGATGTGAATTCCATTGAATCTCAGTTTCACACGGAAGCTTTGCACGATTCTTTGGGGCAAATTATGGATATTTTAGGTGTCGATCCAGAAAGTTTTAAAGAACTTATCAACACGGTTGCACTCAAAACTGGGCAGTTCTTATTTGGTCTTTTGCAGGAATTCCTCACACAACTTCCTGCTATTTCAATTTTTTTAGTTGTAATACTTATGGCAACTTATTTTGCTCTCGTAGACACACTCAAGATTAAAAAATTCTTTCATAAATATTCAGGTCTAACAGATTCACAAGGCCAAAGGTTAATACGTACTCTACAAGCTAGTAGCCAGTCGATTTTGCTAGCTAATGTTATCACGGGTTTTATCCAAGCTCTTATTGTTACATTAGGTGCGATTTTTACCGGTGTGGGAGATGGATGGATTGTGTTTTTTGTTACATTTGTTGCCTCATTTATTCCAGTAGGTGCCGCACCAGTGGCAATTATTCTTGCGCTCGTAGCTTTTTCAACGGATCGATTTACAGGGGGGTTTGCACTCCTTGTGGTAGGCGCCGTGACAGGAGTAGTGGATAACATTATAAGGCCGCTCCTTTTTAAGGGAGAGGGTGAGCTACATCCCTTTGTAGCGTTTCTTGCTGTTATTGGTGGTGTTATTGGATTTGGACTACCAGGACTTTTTATTGGACCCCTTGTAGCTGCACTGCTTATTCATTGTCTGCCTATTTTAATTGAATCTGATGAGGAGTCCTAATAAAACTTCTTCATGCACTTTGATATTATTATTCAAAACGGAAAAGTTTATCTGGATGGCCGCTTTGTCGAAACTGACATAGGAATCAAAAACGGAAATATTGAAGCGATTACAACTCTGAATAACTCCACTGCAGACAAAACAATTGAGGCCCACGGCCTTCATGTCCTGCCTGGTGCTATAGACTCACAAGTTCACTTTCGCGAACCCGGTCTTGAGCATAAAGAAGATTTAGAAACTGGTACAAAATCCGCTTTGCGTGGTGGTATCACAGGCGTCTTTGAAATGCCCAACACAAAACCTTCAACTACAACGGCTGAAGCTATCCAAGACAAAGTGAATCGCATGAAAAATCGAGCTTGGTGTGACTTTTCATTTTATGTCGGAGCTGCTACAGATAATATTTCTCAGCTTCCTGAACTTGAGAAAATGCCAGGCACCTGTGGGGTCAAAATATTCATGGGATCGTCTACAGGATCTCTCCTTGTACCCGATGACTTTCATTTAGAAAAAGTATTGAAGAATGGAAGAAGACGAGTTGCAATTCATGCAGAAGACGAATACCGTCTTAAAGAAAGATTTCATCTCGCCCAAGAAAGCGGCTCACCCGTTTCTCATCCCATTTGGAGAGACGAAGAATCTGCACTGATTGCTACAAAAAGAATCGTAGAAATCTCCAAGAGAACTTACCGCCCTATTCATTTACTTCATGTAAGCTCTTATCAAGAAATGCAATTTTTAAAAAAACAAAAAGATCTTGTTTCTAAAGAACTCATCACAGTTGAATGTTTACCTCAGTACCTCACATTACACGCCCCAGACTGCTATGAACGTCTGGGAACACTTGCCCAAATGAATCCACCTATTCGTTCAAAAGAACACAGCGAAGGCCTCTGGAAGGCCATTCATGATGGTACAGTTGACGTGCTGGCCACAGACCACGCTCCCCATACTCTTCAAGAAAAACAAAAGCCCTACCCCGAAAGCCCATCTGGAATGCCTGGAGTTCAAACACTTTTACCCATTATGCTCAACCATGTGCATGAGGGCCGCATAAGCCTAGAAAAATTGGTTGAACTCGTGTGTGTAAACCCGGCTAAAATTTTTGGAATCAAAGGACGTGGGTTTATTAAAGTCGGCGTCCCTGCTACGCTCACAATTATTGATACTAAAGCGGAAAGAGAAATCACATCCGATTGGCTCTTAAGCAAATGCGGTTGGAGCCCCTACGAGGGAATGACCGTCACGGGATGGCCAGTAGGCGTATTACTTAAAGGCATGATAGCTATGTGGGAGGATGAGATTATTGGTCCAACCCACGGACAAGCTTTAGAGTTTTCAGAAAAATAACTGAGATATCTAAAATCCTTTCCCAACTTCGAACATCCTCGCAAATATGCTTTTACCAATTCTAATAGGAATATATGCTTGCGAGGGCAGCGAAGACCAGAGGTCTGAGCGCATGGATGGCCCCAGCTTATGGCTGCCAGGAAGGCAGCTGCATTATTCCAATTAGAATTGGTAAAAACATATTTTGCTGCGGAACTTGTTGGGAAAGGATTTTAGATATCTCAGTTATTTTTCTGAAAACCCATAACAGCATGAAAATACTTAGGTTTTAAAAAATACTTAAAGTTGAGCATGAACTGTGCTACAAACTACCGCACATACGCACATAGATAGCCAAGCTACGTAAGATTAAAAGGAAAAAGTGTTTGTTACGCAGGACTTTTCCTTTCAATCAAGGCGCGAGTGATTGAGGCGACAGGAACATAGTTGCACAATGTGACTGAGCCAAAAGAACGAGCAACGCAAAGTTAAAGGAAAAGGACCCGTAAGAATGGAAATGAGATTTAGGAGAAAATTTGAGGCAGCTCATCGGTTTATAGCTGGTGAAAACGCTGGTACCCTTTGCTCCCAACCTCACGGCCATACTTGGTTTGTAACAGTCACACTTGGCTACCGCAAACCCAAACACCTTAGCGGATTCACCAACACCTTGTTGCCCTTTGAAACCGCTAAAAAGAAGTGGCACCAGTGGATTGACCAAAATGTAGACCACTGTTTTATGTACAATTCGAAAGATCCGCTTTTAGAGTTTATGCTCAAAGAAAATCCAAATGGCAGGCATCTCGTTGTTCAGGGAGACCCCACGACGGAAGTTATTGCTGCGACTTTTAAAGCAAAATTTCAAAGCTTTTTAAATGAAATTGATACAGACCTTGTCTGCACAAGCATTCTTATTGATGAAACTCAAACGAACTCAATTTTGTTTGAAGGAGACCCACAAGAACATCTGCCGCGGATGTCCCCTTCTCAATCTTACTGGTGGAACCGGCCAGACTTTTCTACAAACGACCTTGTGTCATTTGCTTAACCTCATTTAATAATTTGCCATATAGACTCTCGCCTCAGTAGAATTGTGCTATTCAATTTAGGAGTTACCATGAAACAGTCTCTCGTAAAAAACATAACTTTTATTTTTTCGTTTATCGTGTTGTCCTCATGCTCGACTTCACCAACAGGCCGGTCTCAATTTGTTCTATTACCAGAGTCCCAAATGGCCTCCATGGGAGCTTCTGCATTTAAAGATATGAAATCTAAAACAAAAATTTCTACAGATAAAAAAACCAATGACTACGTAAACTGTATTGTTCAACCTATGCTCAAAATTGCAGGACCTGTTGAGGGCGTAGAGTCTTGGGAAGTGGTGGTCTTCGATGATAAACAAGTTAATGCCTTTGCCTTGCCTGGTGGACGGATTGGAGTTTACACAGGCATCATTCAAGTAGCTGAGAATGCAGACCAATTGGCAGCTGTTATTGGTCATGAGATTGGCCATGTGATGGCAAAACACGGAAACGAACGGGTATCTCAGTCTTTTGCAATCAATGGTGGATTAATGGCGGCAGGTCTAGCGCTTAAAAACAAAAATAAAAACTATGGACTCATTCTCGCAGGTATTGGTGTCGGCGCACAATTTGGAATTTTACTTCCGTTTTCAAGAGCACATGAAACGGAATCCGATTTGATTGGTATGGATCTTATGGCCCAAGCAGGGTTTGATCCACGAGAGAGCGCAAAACTTTGGGAAAATATGAAGAAAGCGTCAGGAGGAAAAGCTCCACCAGAGTTTATGTCAACTCACCCCTCTAATGATACACGTATTAAAAATCTCACAGAAAACTTTCCTAAAGCCATGCCTTTTTATGAGAAGCGAAAAGCTCAAGGCCCACTTCCTAAGTGCATCATCTAGGTAACAACTATGGATTTACAAAGCATCAATCCATTTAATTTAGAAAAATTTAAAAGCTATCCAGAAATGTCACCCATAGAGATACAAAGGATTCTAGAAGAAAGTCAGTTCGCATTTGAATCTTGGAGACGCACAGACTTTGTTGAACGCACTGAGCTTTTTAGAAAAATAGCCTCTCTCTTAAAATCAGATGCAGATGATTATGCCTTTCTCATAACTCAAGAAATGGGAAAACTATTGAGTGAAGCCAAAGCAGAAGTCTTAAAATGCGCTACCGTTTGTGAATACTACGCAACACACTCGGAAAACTTCTTAAAAGATCAAATGGTCTCAGAAAAAAGTTTTGTTTCTTTTCAACCGCTAGGAGTTATCCTCGGTATCATGCCGTGGAATTTTCCTTTTTGGCAAGTCTTGAGGTTTGCTACACCCACCCTCATGGCAGGAAATACTGTTATTTTAAAACATGCCTCCAACGTCTCTGGAAGTGCTCTTGCTATTGAGAAATTATTTATTGAAGCAGGATTTCCTAAAAATGTTTTTCGTACAATTCTTGTAAGTTCTCAATCGATGGAGTCCGTCATTATAAATCCTATTGTAAAGGGCATAAGCTTAACGGGATCGACTGAGGCTGGAAAATCAGTTGCAAGTTTAGCCGGACAGCACCTCAAAAAATGTGTTCTGGAATTAGGAGGGAGCGATCCCTACATTATTTGTGAAGATGCAGACTTAAACTTAGCAGTTGATATTTGTTTTAAAACTCGGCTTTTGAACTCCGGACAAAGCTGTATCTCTGGAAAAAGATTTATTGTTCACAAGTCTCTTTACGAGCAGTTTAAATCTTTATTCAAACAAAAAATGCAAAATCTTGAAACCGGTGACCCTCTTCTCCCCTCAACCACCTTGGCACCTCTAGCCTCCCTTAAGTTCAGAGATCAGTTACACACACAAGTGCTACAGGCCATAGATGCAGGAGCAAAGCTTGTTCTAGGAGGAGACTATCCGTTGGCTCGTGGTGCTTTTTACAATCCTACTATCCTAGAAAATATATCGACTCACAATCCAGCTTATGTACAGGAGTTTTTTGGACCAGTTGCATGTCTCTATACTTTTGAAAAAATTGAGGAGGCAATTGAAATTGCAAACGGAACTCCATTTGGATTAGGTGCTGGAATTCTAACTTCTAATTCTATAGTCGGAGAAAAAATTGCAAAAGAAGAAATTCAAGCCGGCAGCTGTTTTGTAAATTCTTTTGTTCGATCTAGCCCAGAACTTCCCTTTGGAGGAATGAAACAAAGTGGGTACGGCCGTGAACTTTCTAGTTTTGGTATTTATGAGTTTGTAAATATTAAGACTGTCAGTATTGCTTAAGGCCATGTGCCGTGAAATATCACTTTTCCAGTTTGAATATCTACGCTTAAAATCATGGTTACATCTTTATGCCCTACAAGAGCATTGTAATATAATGTCACAACCTCATGACCAGTCACTGGACTTATGGAGTTTTTGATTTGTATTGCGCCATCAATATATCTATCGAGTGCGATCTCGATGAGATTGCCATGTACACGCGTAAATCTCCAAAGTTGAAGTTTAGGAGTTTCCAGCTCTGTATGCACCATGATCCACGCTGATCCGTTTTCAGAGAATCGCCCTCGAATAGGAAGGTCACTCTGAAACTCATATGTTGTGCCTGTTTTTGTATTTGTAATAAGAATATGTTTTGAAGTTAAGTACTGAGCAACTTTACTATGAGAGACGAGCTGAATAGGAGACTCTGAGGCTACCTTTGTCTTAGAAGATAAAATTTCTGATCGTGGCATTTCATAATGAGCCGACCTTGTTGGTAAATGAGCCTCTCCTCTTGCTTGCTGTTTGCGAACTTCAACTCTCCAATGAGTGCGATAATTCGAGAAATAGTCACCCTCTCTTTCAGCGGGATGCAGATTTTCAAAAATGAGATAGGGAGCAAAGTATCTCACACACTCATTAGCGTGAATCTGGTATGACAACAATGTGGCAACAATTAATAGATACTTCATTGGCCTATAGAACTACAATTTTTGGGCCAGAGGATACAACTAAAACTCCTCTCCGGTTCAATAAAAAACCATGTAAGAACAATTTTTGCCGACAGCTGTCCATTACTCAGCAAAAATACCACGTAAAAAGCTATTATAATGTTCTCTGCTGGCGAATATTTTGCTATTAAAAAGACCATGAAGGCCATTTGGATATTTGCAGTTCTTTTGAGCACAACACGATTATTTGCTCAATTTTTACCAGATCAATCAGATTCTAGCTTTAGAAGTTTTCTTTTTTTTGCACCCACATGGGAAGGTAGTTACTTAATCCCAAATGAAAGCAATCCAGAGGCTTTAACCCCGGCACTCAAAGAGGCTCCATCTGGAATCTATCTGACGGTTGGCACAGAAAGATCTTTCTTTGGCGCTGTACTCGCAAAAAATATTACACATTTGTTAGTTGTAGACTTAGATCCTCAAGTGAAGGCCTATAACGAAATCAATCGAGCATTCTTAATTTATTCCGATACTCCAAAAATATTAGCATTTATGAAATTTACCAGAAACTTTGACGAATGGCTTATCGCAAAAGATGATCTCATACAAAGAGGATATCACCTAGAAGCTTCTGCCCTTAATCTTTACAATTTTAAAAAATACCAAAATACAATATGGGGCTCTCCAAATGGATTTGATAACCAACTCAAGATTTTTTTTGAAGAAGATGCTAAAAATAATAGACTGTACGAGACTAATTATCTTTTCCATGATCCTGCCTTTCGTAAACTCAAAAAGATGGCAGAAGATAGACGCATGCAGTTTGAAGTCGGAAATTTTGCGAATTCGGAATACATCGCCGCTTTAGTCCGCTCCATTCAAGAAGCTCAACTTAAAATTGGTGTTGTTGATTTAAGCAACATGTATAGCGGATATATTGGACCTCGCAATTTAGCAGAAACACTCCTAGAGCTAACAAAAGCTTCTCATAAAAATACTGTATTGGTAGGAACAATGATGACCTTTACTTCATACTTCTATACCCATACTTGGGTCGACTTCTTTAAAGATGGATATTCATTGAGTCGCTTTATTTCATATCTAGAAAAATATTCTAAATATTATGCAGCTAAAATTTTGGGATCACAATTGAGAACTCACGATAGCCATTATGCGCTCATGCAATTTTCTGATTTTGAATCAGAGTTTTCA
This sequence comes from Bdellovibrionota bacterium, assembly GCA_963169805.1. GTDB lineage: Bacteria > Bdellovibrionota > Bdellovibrionia > Bdellovibrionales > JAEYZS01 > CAUJDY01. The sequence goes on from CAUJDY010000056.1 coordinate 7,331, forward strand.
ATAAACAAAAAAGAGACACCTTACCTGACGCATATTGAATTTATAGGAAGCTGTCACAAATATTTTATGTAAAAATTGAAAGCGATTACCCTCGACCTTTTGTTTTGGTCTTCCCAGGAGCAGCGTTTTCTTCGATGTACTTAATAATCATGCCTGCTACATCTTTTTTAGTCGCTTTTTGAATTCCTTCAAGACCAGGAGAGGAGTTAACCTCCAGTACGAGTGGTCCCCTGTTTGAACGGATGATATCGACACCTGCTACATTTAATCCAAGGGCTTTTGCCGCAGCAACAGCAGATTCTTTTTCTTTTGTTGTAAGTTTAACTGCAATCGCAGTTCCGCCTCGGTGTAAATTACTTCGAAACTCCCCCTTCTTTGCTTGTCTCATCATACTGGCAACGACTTTATCTCCAATTACAAAACAACGAATATCAGCCCCTTTAGCTTCAGCAATATATTCTTGAACGAGTAAATACTCATCTAACTCTCGAAAAGCTTCAATCACACTTTGAGCAGCTTTATCTGTTTCAGCTAAGATGACACCTTTACCTTGAGTTCCTTGTAATAACTTAATAACTAAGGGGGCCCCACCTACTAAGTTTATTAAATCCTCAGTCATTTTTGTTGCGTGAGCAAAACCAGTGACTGGGAGTCCAATTCCTTTTCGGGCTAAAATCTGAGACGCTCTCAGCTTATCGCGCGAACGCGCTACTGCCACACTTTCATTGACGGAGTAGACACCCATTGTTTCAAACTGTCTTACCACTGAAAGACCATAAAATGTTATGGATGCACCAATTCGAGGGATAACGGCATCAAATCCTTCTAAAACTTGATTCTTGTAGTGAATAGAATTTTTTTTGGTAGTGATGTTCATATAACATCTCAAGGGGTCTATAACATGAACTTCATGGCCTCTTTTTTTACAAGCGGCTACAAGAGATTGGGTAGAATGAATTCTTGGATTTCTAGAAAGAATAGCAATTTTCACAGATGGCCTCTTTATTTGTCTTTCTCTGATTGTAGAAAAGATCGCCCCGGATCGACAACAAAAAGTTTTTTGATAGCCTTGCGACCTAGTAGCATTCGAAAACCCATAATATCACGGTTGACGAGTGTTATTTCTATTTCCCAAATTAAGTTGCCTAAACAGATGTTGGTCCGAATCACAGGTCGCTCCGTCAGGTGGCCTGTGGAACTCCGAATTTTACGCATTTCCACAAAATCTGCTTCGGCTACGACCTTAGGTTTTTTTGATTTTTGCTTAGAGTAGATTGTAAAACGAACTTTGGTTTTTCCATGCCTCTCTACGATCTGTATATCTTCAGCATGAAGAGCAGAGGTAGCAGCACCTGTATCTACCTTAACTTTTATTTTTTTGACTTTTAAACTAGGCAGAGAGACATGCTCCCTCCACCCAATTCTAATTTTCTCTTTTTTCAAAAGGTACCTGCTTACTTTTGGGAATTCATGGGGTTAGATTCATTTTAGCATCAAATGATTTCATATGAACACTAAAATTGCACCCAACTAGAGAGTCGCTGCGCGAAGCAAGCCGTACACGCAGCGACCTGACTCAAACTAGAGACTCAGCGCACGGAAGGCGTCAATTATTCCGCCTGTTTTAGAAAGTGTCTCAAACAAAACATCTTGCTTATGGTCCGATGGAAGTCTAACTAAAAGTCCGGCTCTGCTACGAGTTGACTTCATGAGAAGATCCTTCATCTCAACGGCAGTAAGATGCGGATTTTGTGACCACACAAGCGCTGCGACTCCAGCTGCAGATGGGCACGCCATACTGGTTCCACTAAAAATTGCGTATTGGTTGTTTGGAATTGTGGATTTAATTCTTACACCTGGCGCGAATAGATCTACTAAAGTTTGACCAAAATTAGTAAAGGTTGCAGTTAGCTCACGTGTTTTAAACTGGCTAGAGGCGCCAACATCGAAAAATGTTGAAATCTCTTCTTTTCGATCGCCTTCATCTGAAAAAGTAAATCTCATCGGAAAACGATCTGATTGATCTCGGTCTGTTGATTCATTTCCAGAAGCATGAAAAATTAAAACACCTTTTGAGGCGGCATAAGCAAAGGCTTCTCCCACTTGCTTTTTGTTGGGAGAGTACCCCTTACCAAAACTCATATTAATAACGTGAGCACCATTATCTGCAGCATAGCGAACCGCTAAAGCAACATCTTTATCTCTCTCATCTCCATTAGGAACTACTCTTAAAGTCATGATGCGAACATTCTCTGCCACACCACGTATGCCAAGATTATTAGAACGATCTGCGGCTATTATCCCCGCTACGTGAGTTCCATGATCTGCGTCTGGCCCAATCACATCGTTATTTCCATATATCACATCAGAGAAATCATCAGGAAGATCCCCAACGATTGAACGAGGTAAGAACTCTTCATTATAATAATAATTAAGATCATCATTATAAAAGCCCTGTACACGTAAAATACGTGCAACATCAGCTGCGCCAAGCTTAGCAAAGCTGTCTACTAAAAGCTTTTGCGCTTGTTTTTCTTCTTCAGTTTGCACAGGTAATCCTGCAACAATAGCTCGTGTGAGCTTTTCAAATTCTGCATCTTTTAAAAGTGATTTTACAACTTCAAAAGCGGCTTTCATTTCTACAAGAGTTGCCGAAATGAGCTCAAGCCCTTCAGTTGCTTCTTTGCGGGCGCCTTCGACTTCCTCGGCAAGTTTGTTGAGGTAAGCCATCTGGTCATCAGGTAGATATGTTCCCTGCTCTTCTGCAGCTTTCTTTTTTGCTTTCATTTTTATAAACTCGCGAGTGACCTCTAATTGCTCATAGTTTATGTGGATAGCATTTCCTTGAGCATCATACCCGCCAATATAGTTCCATCCGTAGATATCGTCGATATATCCATTCTGATCGTCGTCAATTTTATTATCTGGAATTTCATTTTTATTAGTCCAAATTTTAGATTTGAGATCTTCGTGGTGAACATCGACGCCACTATCAATTACCGCTACAACAATTTCTTTTGTGTGCGAGAGATTTAGTTGATCATAAGCTTTATCTGCACTTACGCCCTCTGCACTGTCGAACTCGGGATCTTTTGTGAACCAGTTATCGATTTCAACATTTGCTTTTACATTTTGAGTTGTGACAGATACGTCTTCTTCAGGCACTGGCTTTTTGGGCGGCCTCTTATCCATCAATCCTTGAAACTTTTCATTCTCCGGTGAGCATCCCAACAGCAGACACACCACTCCTAATAAAAGAACATTTGATCTCATATCCCCCTCCATGATCGTGTTCATTAAATAGCCATAAATATTTAAAAGCAAAGATTATGCCTGATATTTTGTCACCAGCATGCAGCCTCAAAAAAATATTATGTTAATGACGCAACCCTCAACTAAAAGGTACGGCGTACCTTTTAGAAGTGGAGGGAGATTTTTGTGCCGAGAGGGGTTGTTTGGTAATCAATTTTCCAGTCGTATTTGTTAGCAATCGCCTGCACCCATGCAAGCCCCAAACCTGTGGCTCTTTCAGAGCGTGTTCCAAAATTAAAGGGACTACCTAGCTTGTTCAAAACATCTTGGGGAATACCAACTCCAAAATCTTGAATGATAATTTCATCTTCTTTAAAATTTAAAATCACATCCCTATCCTTTGGAGAATACTTCAAAGCATTTGTCACCAAGTTCTGCAAGAGATGCTCTAAATCATGATGATTTGCAAAAACCACAGGAGCACCATCACCTGCGACCTTCAAACGACCAGCCGCTATGGGGCTCATGTTTTTTTCAAATTGTTTAATGAATGTTTCAAGTTTAATAGCATAAATATCTGTATTTTGAGCAGGAGTATTTAATGTCTCAGAAAAACGAAGATACCGATGGACAAACTCTGCAAGCCGATCAATGTCACCATGAATCTCTTGGATGATTTCTTGATCTTGAGTTGCACTTAAACTTTGTAGCCTATTTTTAATCAAACTCAGAGGCGTATTAACCTCATGAGCAAGTCTTGCCGAATGATTTTTATTCATCTCAAATGCAATTTTGATTTGATTTAAAAGTTCCTGCAAAGACCGAGTTAATTCCACAAACTCATCATTCTTGTACAAAAAGGCTCCAGTAAGCTTACTAAGCGTGGTCTCCCATGAACTTGTTGAAAACTGAGGAGCATGAAGCTGCTTTGTAATAACCGTCAAATCCTCTGCCAGTTTTTTCATGGGTTGAAAAAATCGAGTTGTTAGTACGTATGCCAACAATGCCGATACAAAAAACAATAGCACAAAATAAAATGCATGATTGCGAGTAAAGAATGTGGCAATTGCAGGACGCGTACTTACAACTGTTCCAATTTGAAGAACTCTTCCAAGTTCAGGTATTTTTTTTGTATAAAGTCTTAAGGTCGTATCATCTTTTTCTGTAAACTGCCATTCATACGCAACTGTTGGGTCAATTCCGAGTTTTTTTGCATTTAGATTTCTATAGAGAACTTTTCCTCTGTAATTTTTAATAATTAAAACAAGATCAATTCTATAACCACCCAAAATATCTTGGATCTCATCCTCGGCTTCTTCCAAAATATCAAAATCTCTATAAATAAAATCTGCACGGCTTAAAAGGCTTGCATAAGATTCAATCTGAGAATCTACAAGGCGAATTCTTTCTGAGCTAACAAAATTTGAGTAAATCACACTACTCAACACAAGAGTTAAGACAAATGTAAACCAAACCGTTAGAAAAATCTTATACTTCAACCCAATATCCTACATTGCGCTTTGAGAGAATTTGCACACTTGCCGTAGATGTTTCTAATTTTTTGCGCAAATTCTTAATTGTAACTTCAACCACATTAGACTCTACATCCGAATGAATATCCCAAATTGTATCTAAAAGTTGATAGCGATTATAAACCCGTGTTGGCGAGTGCAACAAGACTGTGAGGAGTTGATACTCTTTGCGGGAAAGATCAATTTTTTTTCCTTCTACTTCTGCACTTTGATTAAATAAATTTAAAGTAAGATTTCCGTACTGCTGCAATGTTGTTGAAGTCTTATGATTGTGCCTAAGTACAACACGAATTCTTGCAGAAAGTTCATCAATTGAAAAAGGCTTTGATACATAGTCATCAGCGCCAGAGTCTAACAGCCGGCTTTTTTCGCTAGGTCCACCAATCGCAGATAAAATAATAACCTTTGTTGTAGGAAATCGGGCTTTTAAAGTTGGCAAGAGTTCCGCGGAATCACTTCCGTGAAGAAGTCTATCCATTATGACAACATGAGGTTCTGTGATATTTTTTTGTTCAATTAAAGTCTTAATTTCATCTATGGTTGAAATACAAGAAATGCAGTAGCCTTCTTGCTTAAGAGAGTCATGTAAGTATGTACTTAGGGCGCTTTCGTCTTCGATAATCAAGATGTTCATAGGCCATGAAATTATGCCTGAATTTTAGATATGTCAAAAAAGTCGCAATGCAAAAGTATGACGCAGATCTGGACAAACGGGTGCGGCGCACCTTATACACCTTATATAGAATCTAAGAAGGAGATTTATGAAAAAAATATTAGTAATTGCGATGATCGTTCTTTTTTCGAAAAATTCGAGTGCCTATGATTACACAGGTAAAATTGGAGTTGGGGGAGGCCTTGGTTATTCACAGCCAGCTCTTAACAATGCCTTTCATGATTTTGCAAATGCTGATATGGCATATGACATTTGGTTACGCTATCACTTAGATGCATCATGGGGCTTAGAGCTTTCATATAATAAATCAGAATTTGATAACACAACTCTTGGCATTGAGAATATTCGACTTCTTGCAAATTACAGATTTGATGCAATAAAGAAGGGCACTTTCATTGCTGGACTAGGAGCGGGAGTAGCAAGTTCCGATGATACACAAGAGGCTTTAGATAATGAATTTTCTTTGTACGCTAGAGCTGGGTATGATTACAGCTTTTGGCCATGCCTTGTTGGAGGCGTTTATCTTGATTATCAATTCACAGATAACTCTGATTTTGCAGGAGATATTCATATTATAACTCCTAAAGTTGGACTTACTTATTACTTTGGAGCTTATGGCAGTCCAAAAAAGGAAGCAGCAACAGCAATTAAAGAAGTTGTTCAGCAAAACTTAGACACAGACAACGATGGTGTAAATGATAGCAACGATAAATGTCCAAATACACCAGCAGATACAGATGTAAATGAGTATGGATGTGCAAAAGAAGAAAAAGCACAAATAAAATTGAACGTAGAATTTTCTTCTGGAAAAACAGACATTGCGGTCCAATACGAATCTGAATTAGAAACATTTGCAAATTTTATGAAAAAACACAAGGACACGACTGCGCAGATTGAAGGACATACAGATAATACGGGTAGTGAAAAAATAAATACTCTCCTTTCACAAAAAAGAGCTGAAAGTGTGAGGGCATATTTGATTAACAAACTTGGCATTTCTGAATCTAGATTAACAGCGAAAGGATTTGGACCTAGTCAGCCTGTTGCAGACAACAAAACAACATCTGGACGTAAGCAAAATCGACGCGTAGTCGCTGTTGTAAGTTCTAAGTAGCCCCTCTATTAAAGGGGAGAGTTTTACTCTCCCTTTTTTATAAACCAATTAATATTTTGACGCAGATCTGGGCAAACGGGTGCGGCGCACCTTTTATCTATTGCAAGGGCAAGATTCGCAAGAGTCCCCATCCCAATGGCATTCAGAATCTCCAGCACAAGATGTTTGATCTACATAAAAAGCACAATTAGTAACACTAGGCAGAGTACTTGTAATCATGCTGTACCAATTCGCCCCGGAACACTGCTGCAGATCCGATGTTCCAGACACATATCTCATTTTTCCAGTCTCCGTACAAATAGGCCCAGCTGTTACTGATAGTGAAATCAAATCTGAACCATTACAAAACATCATTCCATTGTCTTTAATTTCATTATCATAGCCAAATACAATTCTCTCTACGCCTGTACAAGAATCACCTGTAAAAACATTATTTCCTAAATCCGTCCATTGAGATGTACAAACCATAGGATAATTTGTCTTACTACTCACAACAACTGTACCGGGTGTAGCTGAATTGCAAACCGCAAGAAGTGTATCTGAAATTAAAATGATGAACAGAACTAAATATAGTTTCAATGGACGTACCTCTATTTATTATTTTCTATATATTTTTCGATTCTTTCCAATCGAGCACGCAAATTATTATTTTCTTTTTCTAAACTTTCCACGCGCGATTTAAGAGATGCGATTTCTCGCTCTTGCATTTTACACATTCCATAGACTTCTTGAACAGCACCAGCCAGAGGAGATACAAGTGCTGAATAATTCACACCCATACCACCTTCTTCACCAAACACAACTTCTGGGAAAATCTCTTGAACTTCTTGAGCAATAAAACCAACATGTGATTTATTATCAAAGTTTCTATCTGGATACTCTTCTGATCTCCATTTATACGAAACTGGTCTTAGGCGTAAGATTTTTGCTAAATTCTCGTAGCTTGTTTCTATATCTTTTTTGAAGTTCCTATCTGAAGTTAAAACAAGCTCTGTAGCTCCTATTTCACCACTCACCTCTAACTTGTAGTTAGGTGCTGTTGTACCTACCCCGACTCTTGATGTTCCTGATCCGTCGTCATAACTTAGTGATAAAAATTCTGTGGCTCCGCGAATAAATCCAAGGCGACCTTCATTTCCAGCTCCCGAACTTGAAATTATATGCTGAACATCAAAATCATCTGTCCCTGTAGCATACGCTAAACCGATACTACTATCATACTTAGCTCTTAAGCTGAGAACTCCTGAAGCCTTTAGTTGACCATCTGCTGTAATATCACCTGGCTGAAGAATTAAAGTTGATCCATCTCCATATATATCAAGATTACCAGATGGAGCGGCCGTACCAATACCAACATTTCCTGTATCTGAAATTGTCATTTTTTGTGAATAATCCGTAGTTCCAATTTGTGTTGTGTAGAAAACAATTGAAGATCCTGCAGCAGAGTCTGTAAAGGCTTCGTCTGCTTTACCATAGATACCCGCAGCCTGCTGTTGAAAGTTTGTACCACGACCATTAAAAGTAATTCCTCCAATTGCATCTCCAGAAGAAATTGCAGTTTGAGCCGTTGTCGTACCACGTGATTTTTCTAGTTTTAGCAGTGGACCCGAAACTCCATTATTAGAGGCCCTTACTGTAATAGCATTCCCAGAGGCCCCCACAACATCCAATTTAGAGGCAGGCGATAATGTACCAATACCAATATTACCTCCTGATTCATAAATAACAGAATTCGCAACAGTATCAGAATCTGAAAACTTTGTAATATAACTGCCCGTACCGGAACCATCAATCACAGCGCCAGAGCCAGTTGTTGTTGCAAGAGTTCTACGAGCGCCATTTGCCCAAGTTTCAAATGTATCTGTATCTGAGTTATACCACATACGACCATCTTCTGATGTTGTCCAACCTGTATTCATTGTATTTCTATTTGCAGTAGTCATTCGTGGATATTTTAGAAACCATTGGCCATCATTCATCTGTAAAACTCTATCTACGGTAACCCCTCCAGCTCCGATAAAGAATGCATCTGTTCCGCCAGATTGAAATGTTAAATCCATTCCATCTACCCAAAGTAAATTATCAGATCCTATGTTTAAAGTATTTCCATCTGCTACAGTAACATTTGCTCCAATTGTCACAGCTGTATTTCCAGCATTTGTTGTAATTGGTGAATCACCTAATGTATCTGCATCTGTCCAACGAGGAATCGCATACTGAGTTCCACTTCCGTCAGGGAGAGCTCCAGCAGCTGCATCTACATACTGCTTAGTTGCTGCTTCCATCGCTGCATCTGGATCTGCTGCTAAGACTACATTACCTGTAGCATCTATCGTTAATCCAGTTGTTTCAACCCAGCCTGTTCCATCCCATCTCAATGTTGCATGGTTTGTTGTTCCACTTGCTGGAATGCGTGCGTACTGAGCATTACTAATCAACCCTGCTGTTACGGTTCCAGCTGCACTTGCCAGTGGAATATTAAGTGTATGTGTATCTGTCGCTGATGACCAGGCTGGTGAATTTCCTGTGGTTCCTATTGCAAATGTTTGTGATCCACCTGTCTCACCATTCAAAGA
>CAUJDY010000057.1 GCA_963169805.1 Bdellovibrionota bacterium
GTGACTCACTCTTTGAACAATTTTGTAAGCATCCTCCCGTGATAGCCCCTTATCAACTAGGGCAAGAAGAACATGTGAGCTCATCAAGGTTCCATGTGACAGACTCATATTATCTTTAAGTCGCTGCTTATCCACATAGAGACTTTTCAATAGATCAGTCATTCTAGATGTTGCATAGTCTGCCAATATAAATGCATCAGGAAACATGACTCTTTCTGTAGAGGAGTGACTGATATCCCGCTCATGCCAAAGTGCTATATTTTCTAGAGCAACGAGTGCGTACGATCTTAAAAGTCTCGCTTGGCCAGTTATGTTTTCCGCACTGATTGGATTTTTTTTATGAGGCATCGCAGAAGAACCTTTCTGACCGGGAGTAAATCCCTCAATCACTTCACCTAGTTCAGTTCTTTGCATATGTCTTAAATCAACAGCTAATCTTTCTAAACTGGATCCTAACTGACTTAATGCTAAAATTGCTTGGGCGTGGCGATCCCGAGGAACAACCTGTGTTGCGATTGTTTCTCTTTGTAATTTTAGAATGTCTGCAACTTTTTGTTCAACTTTCTCTTCTTGTGAAGAATATGTTCCAACAGCGCCGCTCAGTTTACATATATTCATTTGATTTTTAGCAATTTGAAGTCTCTCTTTACATCTTTTGAATTCAAAAAAATGCCCCAACATTTTATATCCAAACGTCGTTGGTTCGGCATGCATCCCATGAGTTCGGCCTGCCATAAGTGTTTTTTGGTGCTTTTCAGAAAGTTTAAGAGTTGCCCCCAAGAGTCCGTCTAAAGTACTCAACAAGATATCAAACGCCTCACAAATTTGAAGAGATAAAGCTGTATCTAAAACATCAGAACTAGTCATTCCAAAATGGATATACCTACCATTATCTCCAACGTAACTTGCTACATTAGAAACAAAAGCAATAACATCATGCTTTGTTGTTTTTTCAATCTCTTCAATTTCCGATAGCTTGAATTTTGATTTCTTTTTTATGTCTAAAAAAGCTTTTTTAGGTATGATGTTAAATTGTGCCTGAGCTTGAGCAACAGCAATTTCTACTTTAAGCATATACTTAAAGCGCGATTCTGGAGCCCAAATAGCTCCCATTTCTTTACGAGTATATCTCGTTATCACGTCCACGTCTCCTTGATATTCCCATTTGTTCTTCTGTTCCAACAACCTGATTTAAAACCTGCATTTGTAAATCTAAGATGTATCCTAAATCTAGTCTTTCCCAAACCTCTGGGCCAAAATAAATAAAATTTGAAAACTTACTACGTTTCATTTTGTAAAGAGTTGTCTCATCGTAGACAGGTAAATGCGGAGCCTTAACCTGATGTTCATTAGGTAAAGACTCTACTGGCAATTCCTCGGAAAGCACCTTCCATGTAGGAAAATGATTTTTTAAAACACCAGCAATACTGCTTGAAAGTGTCTCTATGTGGTTCTTTTGTAGTCTGTAGTGATTTGGCATACGACACCAAACGACAAACTCATCATTGCGCAGCCCTCGATGAATAACGAGATTATTTTCATGCGTCCAAGGCAGAAAAATATGATGCACTAATGAAAATGCCTTTGGGAGTACATTTATAACATCGTTTGTCTGTACAAAATATCTATAACGCGTCCAAAACCAATCTGAATGAATAGCTTTACCACCAAAAATTTCTTCAAACACTTTAGGGGTTACAACTTGAAGCTCTTCCTGAGAAAGAAAATTCAAAACAACATCCGTCTCATACTCTTGAGTTATATTTTTTTGATTTGTCCATTTCAAAGTTTTAATTCTTCTAAAATCTGTACTTATACTTTGAAGAGCCTGTACTTCATCTACATAAACACCCTTATCATGTGTCATTTGCAATGCCTGCTGAGTCCCTCTTCTTGAGAGTTTTCTTAATAGCCAATTTTCATTTAGAGGAAGTGGTTTGTTTTTCTGAGCGAGCCCTTTATAGTTCTCAAGGTACGTTGACGAGTTTGTTTGGTGTATATAATTTAAAAACCATCTCTTTTGAAATGGATCTGCGTCAATTTTTTTATTAAGTTCAAAAAAATCCTTTGGATTTGAAAATACAGATTGCCTAACATAATCCATCTGTTCCTCTGTAATTCCATACCTTTTCATTCCAATTCGCGACATCAGACCTCTAAACTCTATAGGTCCTTTGTTTGAAAAGAAAATAAACCCATTCTCTTGAATATCAAGCGATGCCCCTTCAGCCAGCCACGTTGACTGAGAAAAACTTGTATTCTTTGTTTGAAAAACTCCGTAGGGGGAGTCCCATGCATCTGGAGAGAGATCGCCTAGGACATGCGTAAAATCAAGATAGCAAACTTCATAGCCTTTTCTTCTCAACTCTGTTGCAAGCCACAAACTTCGACCGTAGGCCGATAAAAGAGTAATTTTTTTGATCTCCGGTTTTTTCATTCCAATTTTAATCTGATTCAATTTCATTTCAACCTCAGCGCAAACTGCCTCATTTGTATATGCTCATTTATATGAACTTGAATCTTAGTAGACTCAAAGTCCTTCAGGTGCCTTAACTTTTTTTGCAGAATAATCGGCCCTTCATCTACCCCTTCTGTAACCAAGTGAACCGTAACTCCCAGTGGACCATTCTCGTCATAACTTTTTTCTATACTTTTTAAGCCAGGATAGAGTGGCAATAAACTGGGATGGATATTATAAATCTTATCTCTCCACTCTCGAACAAAGCCCTCAGGCACAATTTTCATAAAACCTGCTAAAAATATATGCGTAATTCCAAACTGCCTCAAAGTTGCTGAAAGCTCAGTCCAATCAATTGTACTTCCCAAAACTAAAGAGGGAATACCATACGGGTGCGCTCTCATGAGCCCTACTGCAGAAAGCTTTTGGCTGACCAGAAGTCTTACATTCAGTGTGCACCGCATATCTAAAAGAGCTCGAAAGTTTGAACCCGTTCCAGAAATAAAAACACACCAGCTCTCTCTCATATCTCTCCGTCATAGGTTAAGATCCCTTGTCCCTGATCTTTTTCAACAACGCCTAGATCGTAAGCTTTAAACCCCAAGCTTGTAACTTCATGTATCACCTTTTGCTCACTCGATTTAGGACAAATCAGAACAAAACCAATCCCACAATTCAAAGTTTCTAACATTTCTTTTTTAGACATCTTTGTTCGTTTTTGAACCTCTAAGAACTCAATAGGCCAATCCCAATTTTTAAGATTCAAACTCAAGCCTTTTGGGATCACCCGCGGTATATTCTGAGTCCCTCCGCCTGTAATATGAGCAGCAGCATGGATACCTACACCTGAAAGTCGCAAACATAACTCAACATAGAGATGAGTAGGCTGTAATAGAATATCTTTCCAAACTTCTAGATCTCTTTCGAAAACTTTTCTAACGAGTGAATAGCCATTCGAATGAAACCCATTACTGGACACACCAATAACAGCATCACCCTCCTGAACCTTAGCTGGCCCCCATGCTTGATCTTGATCTACAACGCCCACTGCAAATCCTGCACAGTCAAAATCATCGTTTTTATAAACGCCAGGCATCTCAGCCGTTTCGCCACCCACAAGAGCGCAGTGACTTTTTTGACAAGCACTTCGTATACCCTTTAAGAAACTCTGAGCTGCCTCTAAATTTAATTTTGAAGTTGCATAGTAATCCAGAAATAAAAGAGGCTTACCTCCTGTTGTGACAAGATCATTTACACACATTGCAACTAGATCCTGAGCAACAGATTCATAAGACTTAAATTGTGCCGCCAAAAGAACTTTTGTACCCACACCGTCTGTACAAGTTATTAGGCATGGCTTTTTCATATCTGGAAAATCTATCTTAAAAAGAGAGGCAAATCCTCCGACGCCTGAAATAATACGGCTTTGATGGGGCATTTCTGAACGATCAGACTGCAACCAATCTACAAGTTGGTCACCTGCTTCTACATCAACGCCAGAGTCTTTGTAGTTAAAAGAACTCACCCGTTTGTCCCCCATGTTTTTGATATACGAGGGTTTATCACAGGAAGTAGATTCAATCAAATTTTCATGCTAAATTGTGAGCGTAACATTACGCAGCTGAATCATCGAATTGCCATTTTTATGTTGGTTTTGCCGTCGAGAGTACCTAATATTAGGATAAACCTACTATGGCCCAAATAAAGTCAGAGACCGCCTCAGAACAAAAACGCTTCAAGCTGCTCATCATCCGATTTTCGAGTGTCGGCGATGTGATACAAACACTTGGCGTTATCAGTCCCTTTCTAAAAGTTTACCCAGAAACGGAGATTCATTGGGTTGTCAGATCAGATCTTCAAGATTTGGTACTCAGCCATCCTTTTATTCAAAAAGTTTGGAGTTTAAACAAAAAAGAGGGTTTTCGTGGCCTTCAAAAGCTAACACAAGAGCTTTCTGCTCAAAATTATGACTTTATCTACGATGCTCATAATAATTTACGATCTCACTACCTGTGTATGAACCTAAAGACCCCCAAATTCATCAGAAGGTCAAAAAATAGATGGAGGAGATTCCTTTTATTCAACCTAGGAAAAAATACTTTTGGAAAGCAATTTATACAGGAACAATCATTCGTAGAACCTCTCAACGCTTGGGGTATTCAGTATCAAACACCCACAAGCTCCGCTCTCTACGTTCCAGAAGCCGCTCAGAATAAAGTAAAAAGCTATCTTCCATCAGAACCTTTTATCGCCTTAACCCCATCCTCCGCGTGGGAACTCAAGCGATGGCCAATAGAATATTTTAAAAAACTAATAGAACTACTTCCTCAAACTCCTTTTGTCATTTTAGGCGGCCCCGAAGATACTTTCTGCAAAGACTTAATCCCTAAAGGGCACGAAAAAAGAGTTTTGAACTATGCGGGAAAACTTTCACTTATAGAAAGTTGTGCCGTTGTACAAAAGGCACAACTTGTTATTGGCAATGATACAGGAATTTCTCATGCGGCCGACCAAATGGGACGCCCACTTTTACAAATAATAGGCCCAGTTCTCTTTGGATATCCGGCAAAAAAAACCTCAAAGGTATTAGAGATTGATCTTGATTGCCGCCCTTGCACGAAAGATGGTCGTGGACGCTGTAAAAATACAACCTACAAAAAATGTCTCTACGACATCAAGCCTGAGTATGTCGCCTCTTTAGCTCGGAGGTACCTGTGATATTTGCAATTTATTCGTTCCTTTATCCCATCGTTATTTTCTTTATGAAGCTTGCCTCTCCCTTTCATCCCAAACTCTCTCGATTTATTCGGATGAGAAAAAAAACAGATGGCCAGTACCCTTGGGAAAAAATAGACATTCAAGATTGTATTTTGATTCACGCAGCCTCCGGTGAGTTTGAATATGCAAAACCCGTGATCCGTGAATTATTAAAGAGGAAAGAAAAAGTATTAGTTACCTATTACTCGCCATCTTACGAAAAGCAAATTCAAGAATTTCCGGGTATTTACTCCTGTCCTTTTCCTTGGGACCGCCCACATATTATGAAAGACTTTTTAAGTCGAATTCATCCTAAAGCGATTCTTATAACACGCACAGACCTATGGTATCATTTTTTAAAAACTGCCTACGGACTTAAAATTCCTGTTTATCTTTTTTCTGCCACACTTAATGCGAAGTCCTCTAAAGTCACAAACTCCTGGATACGAGCGTATTATCAAGATTTATTACAGTTCGTGAATCGAATTTTTTGTGTTACATTTGATGATCAAAAAAATATTTATGAATATTTCTTACATCCAAACGTTGAAGCAATAGGCGACACACGATTTGACCAAGCTCTGGAGAGATTAAAGTTTCCAAAAACTATTAAAGACCATCTGATGTATGCGAATGGACAGAAGCTCGGGTACACACTCATTGCTGGCTCTACTTGGCCCGAGGATGAAACCAAAATTTTCAAGGTCGCCAAGCTGCTTTCCCCCCACTCAATCAAAGTCGCTATTGCCCCACACGAGCCAACGCCTGGCCACATAAAACACCTCCAACAACTCGCTCAAAAAGTGGGCCTGCAAAGCGTTCTCTATTCTCAAGCACCAAGCTGGCCGCCTGGTCATGTTTTAATAGTCGATAAAATTGGAATACTTGCAGATCTCTATAAATGGGGTGATTGGGCTTTTGTAGGAGGATCATTCAAGAAGCAAGTTCACTCTGTGATGGAGCCACTGACCCATGGGTGCATGACTTTTGTAGGCCCTTTTCACATTAACAATAGAGAGGCGGTTGACTTTCAAAAAATGAACGTACATGTAAAAGGACACACCTACCAACCCGTCCATTCTTTTATAAAATCACAGGAAATGGTCGATCTTATCATTCAAACAAAGAATCCGGACATACTAAAAGAACTCCGCACAGAAATACAAAATAAGGTAAAGCAAAAAGCAGGGGCCAGTTTAATTTTAGTAGAAAAAGTTTTAGAAGCGATAGGCAATCGGAATTAGTATCTCAGCATTCAAAATAAAGGGATCTCCATTGACAGCAGCTCCTATCCTAAATTCCGGCAATATAAATACGTTACTAAAAAAACGAATATCATACCCCAGAGCAAGATGAATAAAAATATAAAGTGGATCATCCTTAAATGTGGTGGTTGCGTTTGAAGCAGTAACATCTGATTTATCAGTCATGGCAAGCTCTACACCAGGCCCCCACCAACTATTACCATCTGTGTGAGAGTAAAACTTAAGAGTTGAACCCAAGGATAAAGCCGTTTGATCAATATTAATGCTTCTACTTTGTGTGTCTGGAGGAAAGGTACCCGTCCCGGATCTTTCAAGGTTACGCATTGAAAAATAACCTCTTAGATTTAATTTTGATGTTAAAGGCATATCACCAAAAATAGAAAAGTAAACCCCAGTGCCATCCAAATCTGAAAAATTTAAAGATGTCGTAACTGTATTGTTGAGATCAACAGATCCACTTCCTTGCTTATAATAGGAAAGAACTCCAGCCACCCCTACCCCAATTTTTTTTCTGTAAACAGGCTCCAGTTTTTTACGCTTACCAGAGGAGGTTGTGACTTTTTCAGTATCTTTTTCTTGAATACGAGCTCCTTTAATATCTCGTACCAATACCCAGCCAATCTGTTTTTTTCCATCAACCTCTGCAATAATTTTCTTCCACGCTCCGTAATTTTCATTCGAGACAGGAACACGATCCCCTCTTTCATAGACAGTTAAAGAATCTGATTTAATATTCGGCTTAGAGTAAACTTGTGTTTGCTTTCTAAATACAAGCTCTTGAGCGGCCCAAAGGGAGCCAGTTATGAAGAAAATTCCTAGGAGAATCACATGTTGCAGTTTCATAAGAAAAGTATAGCGTTTTCACTCTGATATCAGCCAGTTAAACTTGTATATTCCCCAGACTAAAGGTATGTATTTAGATCCATTTTTCGACACCTAAAATGCGGTTACACTAGGAGCGTATTATGAAACTCGGCATTCGTGAAATTCCATCAGAAGGGCTTAGAGTCAATTGGACAAAAGAAGATCTAAAATTTAATGATCTGCAAAGCTTAAATGTTGAAGCCTTCATACTCCCCATTCAAGGTGGATTTGATGTAACAGGAACTATACAAGCTCAAGTCCCCATGGATTGCTCTTTTTGTGCAAACTCTCTTCCTATCCCAGTCAAAGAAAAGTTTCATGAAGTCCTACTTCTTTCTACACCTAAAAAGAAGGTTTTAGATGACAATGATGAGGAAGTTCTTGAGGCATCTGGAGTAGATGAGTTCTACATTGAGGGCAATGAAATTGACCTGACAAGCCTTATTCGTGACACAATTGAAACAGCCCTGCCAATTCAACCGAAATGTGTAGAAAAAGGAGCCCCAAAAGACTACCCAACTTGCAAAGCGGATTGGGACTACCAAAGTTACCTGGATCAAAACTCTAAGCCTCTTACAAACCCATTTGATGCCCTTAAAAGCATCAAGAGTCTTAAAAAGAACTAGTCCATAACGCACGACTTTAAGGTCTTTACTTAAAAAGCTGTTATTTCAAAGACTTAGAATTTCTACAAATTGAGCCTCAAGAGTTTGCACCCAATAAAACACCTATATTTTACTATTGACTTTCTTGAGCCAAAAAACGAGATTACAGAGCTGTTTTAAAACTTCAGATATCGGAGAAGAGTTATGGCACATCCAGAGGATAAATTAACGCGGTCGAGAAAAGGCAAAAGAAGATCTCATGATTTTCTAACTCGTCCCGCAAGTTCTAAATGCCCAAATTGCGATGCTTTGATGAGACCTCATAGAGCATGTCACTCTTGTGGTCACTACCGTGGTCGCGAAGTGATTCCTCTTAATCAATAATTGGGATTTGAGCTATGTACCGCAGCCGGATTCGATCGACTGGCTCTTATCTCCCCGAAAAAAAGCTAACTAATCAAGACATTGAAAAAATGGTAGATACCACTGCAGAGTGGATCTACGAGCGTACAGGCATCAAGGAGCGCCGAATTGCAGCTCCAAATGAAGTCACGTCTGACTTTTGCGTTGAAGCCGCAAAACTAGCGCTACAGCGTGCAAACATGACCCCACACGATATTGATATGATCATTGTTGCAACTGTCACAGGTGACCACGTGATGCCCTCTACTGCCTGCATGGTCCAAGCAAAACTGGGATGTCGACCTATTTTTGCATTTGATCTTTCTGCTGCATGTACAGGATTCGTCTATTCACTTAGTATTGCTGATCAATTTATAAAAACTGGCTTTTATAAAAATATTTTAGTGATCGGCGCAGAAGTCCTTTCTCGAATCGTAAACTACAAAGATCGCAACACCTGCATTTTATTTGGAGATGGGGCCGGATGTGCAATCATCACCCGCGCAGAAGAACATGAAGACTCTCAGATTTTTTCATCTCACCTTTACGCAGATGGCTTATTAGGGCATCTTTTAGAACTTCCTGCAGGAGGATCTAAACTTCCAATTTCGCAAGAGGTCTTAGAGCAAGAGCTTCAGTATATTAACATGAAGGGCAAAGAAATTTTCAAAAATGCCGTACGCACACTAGTTGAATGTGCGGAGACAGCCCTCAAAACAAACAACATCCCTCTAGAACAAGTGGACTGGCTCGTACCGCATCAAGCAAACATGCGAATTACAGAAGCTGTCATTAAACACTTCGGTATCCCTACAGAAAAAGTGGTTAGTACCATTGATTACACTGGGAATACCTCTGGAGCATCTATTCCAATTGCACTCGATCATGCTATCACTGATGGTCGAATCAAAAGAGGACAGCTTATTTTACTTTCAGCTTTTGGTGCCGGACTGACCTCTGGAAGTAGCCTACTTAGATATTAATAATTGGGGGTTTATATGTACGGTCTTATGTTTCCTGGCCAAGGTTCACAATTTGTAGGAATGGGGAAATCTTTTTATGAGAACTTTAAGATTGTAAAAGAAACTTTTGAAGAGGGTTCTGATCTTCTAAATCAAGACATGAAAAAACTCATGTTTGAAGGTCCTGACTCAGAACTGATCCTTACAGAAAATACTCAACCCGCTATCGTTCTCCTCTCAACCGCCCTGCATCGTCTTTGCTCAGATGTTTATAAATCAAAAATTCACGTCTGTATGGGACACTCTCTTGGAGAGTATTCAGCTCTTGTCGCTAACAAAACACTTCTATTTGGAGATGCGTTGAAGTCTGTCAAAATGAGAGGTCGAGCTATGCAAAAAGCCGTGCCCGAAGGACAAGGCGCTATGTTGGCAGTTCTAGGTGCAGACAACGAGAGTGTTGAACACATTTGTAAGTGGGCAGAAACAACTACGGGCCTCAAGCCATTAGAAGCAGCAAACTTCAATGCTCCAGGACAAGTCGTGATTAGTGGTAGAGCCGAAATTGCTAATTTTTTAAAAGACAACTTTAAAACATCAACTTTAGCTCAGTCTATTAAAGCAAAATTTATTCCACTAAATGTATCTGCTCCGTTTCACTGCTCGCTCATGAAGCCAGCACAGGATGAAATGGAATCTGTTTTAAAAAATATAAAATTCTCAGAACCTCAATTTGCTATCATTCAAAACGTAACAGCCTTAGAAACAACAGACATTTTGACTATACAAAAGAACCTAATTTCCCAAATTTCTGCTCCCGTAAAATGGGTGCAAAGCGTTAATCGTGCTAAAGAATTGGGCGTAAAAACACTCATAGAAGTCGGCGCAGGTAAAGTTCTGTCAGGGTTAGTGAAAAAAATTGACTCTTCTGAGCTTACGCCATTGAATATTGAAACTATTGAGGATTTTAAAAAGCTAGAACAACACTTTGGCTCTTAATCCAGCCAAACTATTGTAAAAGTAATTGGTTCTTTAAAAGAAAGCAGATATGAATTTACAGGGTTTAAAAATTCTAGTCACAGGCGGTAGCAGAGGTATTGGAGCAGGTGTTGTTCAGCAACTCGCTCAAAGTGGAGCTACTGTCGCATTCACATATTCTTCAAATAAAGAATCTGCAGAAAAAATTCTTGAAACACTCAATGGTGATCACTCTATTGTACAAATGAATATGGAAGATGAAAAATCGATTGAAACAGGCGTTGCTCAGGTTTTAGAAAAATTCGGCACTCTTGATGGACTCGTTAACAACGCTGGCATTACAAATGATCAATTGATTTTACGTATGGGAGTAGATGACTTTGATAGGGTTTACCAAGTGAATTTACGAGGAGCCTTTTATTGCACAAAACTGTGTTTGAGACCCATGCTAAAAGCTCGCAAAGGAAGTCTTATTCATATATCGTCTGTTGTCGGACATACTGGAAATCCTGGGCAGGCGAACTACACTGCTATGAAAGCAGGCTTAGAAGGTTTTTCAAGATCTATTGCCTTAGAGCTTTCTTCTCGTAATATTAGATCTAACTGTGTGGCGCCTGGGTTTATTGAGTCGGATATGACTCACGCACTAACAGATGACCAAAAAAAGTTACTTTTAGAAAGAATACCTCTGGGACGTATTGGGACAGCACAAGATGTTGCAAATTGCGTGGAATTTTTGTTGAGTGATAAGTCAAACTACATCACAGGACAAACACTCCATGTAAACGGCGGAATGTACTTAAATTAAGATGGTAATTAAAATATTTAATTAAGAAAAATAAAAAGGAGACCAAAATGGCAGTAAAAGGAAAAGTAAAAGATATTATCGTAGAACAACTTGGCGTTGACCCTGAAAGAGTTAAAGCTGAAGCAAAGTTTATTGATGACCTCGGAGCTGATAGTTTAGATATCGTAGAACTCATCATGGCTATGGAAGAAGAGTTTGATATTGAAATTCCAGATGAGGATGCAGAAAAACTTGCAACTGTAAAAAACGTACAAGACTACCTAGAAGTTAAAGGCGTTCAACTTTAATGGAATACTCACGCCCCACATCAGGCTTTGAGAGACGTGTTGTAATTACTGGGATTGGCATTGTCAGTCCAGTTGGCATTACAACGGCTGAATCTTGGAAAAATTTGACTGCGGGCGTGTCTGGTATTGATGTTATTACTCAGTTTGATGCTGCTGGGTATGACTGCCGTATTGCTGGAGAAGTAAAAAACTTTAATCCAGATCATGTCATTCCCAAAAAAGAACTCAAAAAAATGGATCGCTTCATTCAATTAGCGATGGTAGCTGGTGATGAAGCTCTTAAAGATTCTGGATTTGTCATTAATGATATCAATAGAAAAAATGTTGGCTGCTTCATAGGTGTTGGCATGGGTGGATTACCTGCCATAGAAGCACAGCACGGGACTCTTGTAGAAAGAGGACCTGGGAGAGTTTCTCCCTTTTTTATTCCTATGGTCATAGCCAATATGGCGGCAGGTTATTTTAGTATTCAGTTTAAACTCCAAGGGCCAAGCTATTGTAATACTTCAGCGTGCGCATCGGGAGCGCATGCATTAGGAGAAGCTGCCTCTTATATACGACGAGGACTTGCAGATGTCATGATTGCTGGTGGATCAGAAAGTACTGTCACTCCAACTGCAATTGCAGGCTTTGGAAATATGAGAGCTCTCTCTTGTCGTAACGACCAACCTAAAGCTGCATCTCGGCCCTTTGATCAAAACCGTGATGGATTCGTACTTAGTGAAGGCTCAGCCATTTTGGTTTTAGAAAGTTTGGAAAGTGCTACCAAAAGAGGAGCAAAAATTTATGCGGAAGTGACTGGATATGGATGTTCAAGTGACGGTTATCACATGACATCTCCTGCACCGGAACACGAAGGAGCTCAGAGATCAATGCTCGCAGCTCTCAAAGACGCGCGCATTAACATAGATCAAATTCAATATGTCAATGCCCATGGAACATCAACTCCAATTGGAGATGAACTAGAAAGCACAGCCATTAAAATCGTATTTGGAGATCACTCAAAGAAAATGATGGTCTCATCTACTAAATCTATGACAGGTCACCTCTTAGGAGCAGCAGGGGCACTTGAAAGTGCAATCTGTGCATTAGCCGTAAAAAATGGTGTTGTACCTCCTACAATAAATCTTGAAAATCCGTCACCAGGCTGTGACCTAGATTATGTTCCACTTGTTGCAAGAGATGCGAAACTCAGTCATGTCGTTAATAATAGTTTTGGTTTTGGTGGAACAAATGCAACACTTGTATTTTCTAAAATTTAATTTGAGATAGGAAAAAAATATGTTTCAAAGCAGAAAAATTTCAGACTTAATCACAGAAGTTCTGTTTCACATCCTATTCCTACCTCTTTTTTATCTATACTACAGACTTAGAGGCCAATCACATATACAAGCTCTGGAATCTTATAAAGGATTCTTCTCATCTCAGTCTGAATTTATTATTTTTATCATACTCTTTGTCGCAATCTCATTTATTGTTGTTTTGATAGATACTTTAAAAACCTAAAGCGAGGTTTTCTATGAAGATTTTAATTGCCAGTGACCATGCAGGCTTGGAGCTCAAAACTCATATCAAAAACCTTTTAGCACAAAAACAAATTTCAGTTGAAGACCTTGGCCCACAGAATACAGATAGCGTGGATTACCCTGACTTTGCACAAAGGCTGTGTGAAAAGATGCCAAAAGTCTCAAGTTCTCAACAACCAGAAATATTAGGAATCTTAGTTTGTGGCTCGGGGCAAGGAATGGCCATGAAAGCAAATAAATATTCATATATTCGTGCAGCACTTTGTTGGGACCTTATCAGCACTCAGCTTGCTCGTGAGCATAACAATGCCAATATTTTATGTTTAGGGGGAAGACTTCTCCCAAACGGACTTGCACTTGAAATGGTCGAACGATTTCTGACTACACAATTTTTAGGTGGAAGACACGAGAAACGCGTTCTCAAAATATCGCAGTGAATTAAGCGGGGATTTCTTACCTATTTTAAGCTAGATTGGCCTCAAAAGTGAGGGCCTCTATATGAATCCATTAAAATCGACTGATCCAAAAATTTCAGAACTCATCGAACTCGAGAATCAGAGACAACAATTTGGCCTTGAAATGATCGCAAGTGAAAACTACGTTTCTAAATCTGTTTTGGAAGCTCAGGGTTCCATTTTGACAAACAAATATGCTGAGGGCTACCCCGGAAAAAGATATTACGGTGGCTGCCATTATGTTGATGAAATAGAAACCCTAGCTATCGAGCGTGCTAAAAAACTATTTGGGTGTACACACGCAAATGTTCAGCCACACTCAGGATCGCAAGCAAATATGGCAGTGTTTTTTGCAGTTGCACAAGCAGGTGACTCAATTTTAGGAATGGATCTGTCTCATGGAGGACATCTCACACATGGATCACCTGTGAATTTTTCGGGTTTTCTATTTAAAGCTCATTTTTACGGACTCGAATCGAAAACTCATCGTATTAATTACGATGAAGTAAGAAAAAAAGCTCATGAAGTTAAGCCCAAAATTTTGATTGCGGGATTTAGTGCTTATCCACGCACATTAGACTTTGCAAAATTTCGTGAAATTGCAGATGAAGTGGGAGCAACCCTCGTAGCAGATATTTCTCATATTTCTGGTCTGGTAGCGACAGGCTTCCATGAAAGTCCAATTCCTTATGCACACTTTACAACAACTACAACACACAAAACCTTGCGAGGTCCTCGAGGGGGAATGATTTTGTGTAATGAAGATCTTGGAAAAAAAGTAAATTCAAAAATATTCCCAGGGATTCAAGGTGGACCACTTGAGCACATCATTGCTGCTAAGGCCGTAGCTTTTGGTGAGGCCTTAAAACCTGAATTCAAAACTTATAGTGGGCAAATTATTAAGAATGCCAAAACCCTAGCTGAAAGCTTAATGAGTTTAGGTTATGATCTGGTATCCGGTGGAACAGACAATCATTTGATGCTTTTAGACCTTACAAAAAATAATATTTCAGGAAAAGAAGCTGAAGAGGCTCTTGATAAAGCAGGAATCACTGTAAATAAAAATACAGTGCCTAATGAGACTAAATCACCATTTATAACAAGTGGTATTCGTATTGGAACACCGGCACTAACAACACGCGGAATGAAAGAATCTGAGATGAAGAAAATTGCTCAGTGGATTCAAATTGTCCTTAAAAATAAAGATGATATGAAGACCATCGAGAAAGTAAAAGGCGAAATCAAAGATCTCTGCGACCAATTCCCTATTTACTAAAAAAGGTACCTGGTTACTTTTGAGAATTGTAGGGGTTATTTTTGATTTGAGAAAGGACTCACTTTTCATCTGCAATATAACCCCCATACTTCTCAAAAGTAACCAGGTACCTTTTTTTGGTTTGATTTATTAGATTGAAAAATTAAAAATGAGAGATGGGGAAGAATCTTCTTTTAACATTTCTTTTAATTGTGGTATTTGGAGGCTGCTCCTCGCTGGAAACACCTGAATACCAAAGCCCTAGTTTTCGTGGACCTAAAGAAAGTCCAGCACCTAGATCCACACAACTTACTCGATCCATCGAACTTGATTGGCCTGTACCGGCACCTGCTATTGTAAATCAACGTTTCAAAGCAGGATCAAAACGTGTTCGTCACCAAGGAATTGACCTTGGAGGTCCACGAGGTACCCCTATTCTTTCTGCTCACGAAGGAACAATTATTTATACAGGAAGAGACTTCAGAGGGTTTGGAAAAATGATCATAGTTGAAAGCCCTCAAGGCTATGCGACTTTCTATGCACACTTAGATAAAATTCTAGCCAAAGAAGGACAATGGGTCCATATCGGACAAAAAATAGGAACCATGGGAAGAACCGGCCGCGCAACAGGGGTTCACTTGCACTTTGAGTTAAGAATTGCACGAGTAGCAGTAGACCCTCTTCCATACTTACCCTTAGATAGAAGTCCAGCCCAATTTCGCGATTAATTGTTGTCTGGCTATCTAAACTCTTGAATACTAATAATATGAAAATTCTCTCTCTCTATTTAGTAACAATCCTACTTGGTCTCTCAAATGAGGCTCTAGCACAGCTTGATACTTCTGAGCAAAACTTTACAGAATCAAAGGCGGTTCTAGAAAAAATCAAAGACGAAAATGATTTCAGAAGAGGGGCTTTTCAAATTCGAACAGGTCTAATGAGCATTGCTTCCAACATAGCCGATCCGCTCAAGCTCAATTCTAAAAATCAAATCCCTTTTGTTACAATAGAGGGTGATTTTGAACTTGGAAATATAGCTCGTGGAGTAGGAATCAATTTAGAGGGGACTATTGGTCAAAATCTATTAGGAAAAAAAGCTGGTAGTGCTAACAACACAAGCTCTCAAATCATGTTTTATCAAATTGGTCCAAGATACCGTTTTATTTTAGACGAAGCTAATATTAAAAATTATTTTCAAATGAAGCTCCAGTATCATGCAATGTCTAACAACTTCAAAATGACAGCTCTTGATCAAACAGCTCTTTCCTTTCCAAAATCACATACGGCCGTTCTCCTTGGATTTGAAAGAAGCATACCCGCCACTACCTCATATGATTTTAAAGCTTCATTTGATTTATTCTATATTATGGACACCAAAGAAATTGAAAGTGTAAATGATATCGAAAAAACAGGGCGAGGTATTCAGCTCAAAGGCGAAGCTTTTTATAATCTACAAAAAAACTCGCGTCTTGGAGTCCTGTACAGCTTAAGCCACTTCGTTAATAAATTTACAAATCAAAGTGATTCTGAGACCGGAAAAAGTTCATCCACACACACTTATCGGTATTTAGGAATGACTTACTCCTACCTTTTTTAAACTAGATTTTTACTAAAGACTGACCCATTTTTACAGCCCCAAAGTTAAAGCTTTCTCCATGCTTAAAGAATGATTTTTCATAAACCATTATCACCGTACTCCCCATATGGAAAGTGCCAACTTCGTCTCCTTTTTTAAAAGCAATAGGAGGCCTAAATTTTTTCTGAATACCTGTGCGATTCCAAAAACGATTTGTACAAAGTTTTTGATCATAGGAAAGAGTCATCTTCCCTACGTTTGTGGCTCCAACCATCACAAGCGCACAATAACCTTGTTCTGTTTCCAGAGTTGTTACAACACGCTCATTGATTGCAAACAAATCCGGTATATTCTGAACGCTCCACTGATTCACGGGCCATAATTTTCCTGGGAGATAATGTGACTGTGTTACATATCCTGAGACCGGAGAATGCACGCGGTGATAATCTGTTGGACACAGATAATAAGTAAAAAAATACCCATCTGATAACCTCTCAAAAAGAACATCGTCCTGCAAAAAATCCTTTAAAAAATATGTTTTACCCTTAGCTTGAACTAAAGTTCCTTCTTGAATACGTCCGTGCTGAGTCAGTACGGAGTCTGCAGGGTGAACAACGCCTTGAGAGATTGGACGAAGTCCCACTTTTAATTTTCTTGTAAAAAAATCGTTCAAAGATCTGTACTCTGAAATATCTTTTTCAGCTTCACTTAAATCAATTTTATAAGCATTAGCAAAATAATGTATACCCACCTGGATCAACATTCGAGGCCATGTAATCTGGGCAATAATCCCAAATGTCCAACTTATGAGGTTTTTAGGTAAAACATACAAGATACTATAGAACATGGCTTACGATAGTAGCGAACGAATCGAATTTGGTATACAAAAACTTAAGATATAGTCGTCAACCTCATAGGGTTGATGAAAAAGTCGTCTAGCTTATTGTTTCTTAGATAGGAGCCCAAGCTTTGAGTCAAATTATAAAGGACCTAAAAGTCCCACTAGATAGTTCTATTGAAGAAGTTTTAGAACGCTACACCCCTAACTACTCTCATTACCGCGTGCTTAAAAAATCAGTGGATGCCAGAAGACGTCATGAAATTCATGAGGTTTTTACTGTTGAAGTTTTTGGCAAAGATGAAGCCCCAACACAAAACGACTACGCCATTCAACCCGTTTCCTATAAAGGAAGAAAACCTATCATAATTGGAGCTGGTCCTGCGGGTTTATTTTGCGCCCTAAGACTTATTGAACGAGGCATTCCAAGTATTCTGATTGAACGCGGCTCCCCTACAGAAAAAAGAATTTTTAAAATCAATCGTTTCTGGAGATACGGAGAATTTGATCCAGAAGATAATGTTTGTTTTGGAGAAGGCGGTGCTGGTTTTTTCTCTGATGGAAAACTAATTACTCGAATAAAATCTGAAGAGATCCCCTACGTCATGCATCGACTTGTTCAGTTTGGAGCTCCTGAGGAAATTCAGTACCTCTCAAACCCTCATGTTGGGTCTGACAAAATTCGCCGTATCATGCCAAAGATGAGAGAATATCTAGCTTCAAAGGGCTGTGAAATTC
>CAUJDY010000058.1 GCA_963169805.1 Bdellovibrionota bacterium
TCCTCAATCGCTTTCAGCATTTTATTGAAGGCTTGCTCAAAGCTCATGGGTTCTGTGATTGAAGCCATGGCACTATCCCAGCCCTTCTCCAGTCGACCAGTCTTCAGGACTCGTATTGCTTCAATAAGGCTATCAGGAACTTCAGTTTCTCGGAATTCAAAGCAATTCTTGATGGCTTTTTTTAGTGTTTTTGGATCGGTTTTAGGTAGGAATATCGCAAGGTCGTGAACATCCTTTGATCGAGAATTATCGTCGCCATGAGAAATCAAAGCATGGAGCTTCTCTGCACAAATTGTTTCAACTGGATAGACGGACCAACTGAAATCTTCATTGCCAATAAAAGTTTTTACTTCAACCGTCTGTGGCCCTGGAGTGATAGGGTCGCCAATCCCAAGGTCAAAGTTGATGATTTGGGCCCGTTTTATGTCTTTGAGTATCTCACCAATGCCAGCTCTATAAGTATGACGAATGCCACCATATTCACCTTGAGTTGCCAAATCCATTTGGCTTTCAAAGCGAAACCAGACTCCATCATCCATATCTGACTGAGCTTGTTGTTTGACCAAATCAAGAGTGTGTTCGATGTTTGATTTTACAAGAAGAGCATCGAGATCAATTGTGTACCGAGGCGATTGATAGACTTTAAGCCCAACAAAGCCTCCTTTGAATACTAGGCTTTGACTCAGCTTTTTGTCAGCGATAAGGCGAGCGACCAGTCGCTCAATCAAAAAGACTGTTTCTAAATGCGAATACTTTATTTTCATTTTTGAGGCCAAACTTTTCAGCTTCGCCCGCACCGATTCACCTTTAATTTTTGTAGTCATGTTATTGATCCTATTATGGCCTCGAAATACTTGGTGATGTAAGAATCAAGACCTATTTCTCTGGCAGTGGTTCCAATTTTTTTAAGATTAGTTCGCTTTTGCTGAATAGCTGTTTTGGCGGCCTTAATTGCGATTCGCTCACCAATTTTTGTGGCAAGTTTAAAGCCCTCAACAATAGCTCTTTCAAGGCTTACGATTTTGTATCCTTGGCCCTCAATGATGGCTTTGTTGAGCGGAGTCTTGGTGCGGATGAGTCTATAATCTTTGCTTCTTGTTTTTTTTGTCGATGGCACCAAGACCCAAACTTGCTGAGGGACTTGTTCAGTCAGGTTGTAGTAGTAAAGAGCAGATAGACCGCCCACAACAACACCAGGGCCAAGTTTGCTACAAGCCACCTGAAAATCAATCTCTCGATCTACTGGTGCTTGAGGGTGCGAATAGATGCCTCTTCCCATGCGAAGCAGTTTTTCTTGTTTCACAAGTTTAGCAAGATCCTGCCGAGTGAGACCAATGGCTTCGGCTTCTGCTAGAGTGAAGACTTTCTTTTTTTTGAGCTTCGATTCTTGTTGTGGGGTCATAACCATATTAAAGCGACAAATGCGACATTTTTCAACAAAAATGTCGCATTTGTTTCATGCGAATTCGTGGTGAAAAGTGACATTTCTTAAAGAAAATGTCACTTTTGTCCAAAACCCACAAAAAATGAGACCTTGGGGTATTTAATAATCTTACCCACAATCACGATCTGGGTAAGATTATCAGATATGGCATTGATTTATGAAGCAGGGCTATGTCTCCAGAGGGCGAAGCCATAGAGTACCATTGCTACAGTCATGCTTGTGGCACCAACAAGCACAAAAATAGGTGATGTGCCTAATACGACCTCTCCTAAGATTCCGATTGGCATCAGAATCCCACCCAGAGTCAACCATGAAATCACTCGAGTGCCCCGATCACAGACTGGAAATTGATAAAGCAGGAAGCCAATCACGATGTTCAAAAATCCGAACAATGTTCCATGAACATGAGCCAATCGAGTCTCAAAATGAGCTCCCGTCGAGTATTGTGCTGCCCACTCTGCTGCATTTGGAGCTAAGTCTCTCAGATAAACCAAGACGAAGCCTAAAAACATGAAGGCTCCCATCGTCCACAATCCAATGATAAGATTTTTCTTCCCAACAAATTTCTTGCTGGTCGTGCAAATATCAGTAGTTGTCGGATTCGTCATATAAGCCTCCTAAAGCTTTACTTGATCAACATAAGACGAGAATCTTCTTGAGCTTCAACCTCATGCATTTCTTTAGGTGGAATAGAGAAGTAGTCCCCTGCCAATAGAGTTGTAACTTCGCCTTTCATTGAAAAAGTGACCTTTCCACTCTCGACATAGAGAAATGCTGCGGTCGGAGTTTGATGTTTTTCAAGCTTTTGACCCTTAGCTAATCCAATACCCATGACCTTAAAAGATTCACTAAAGAGTGGCTTCACAACCTTGTTCTCTTTATTAAACTCCAAGTTTTTTGAAACATTGCCCTTCATAGAATTCCCTTCTTTTGCGACCGCATAAGTTGTGATTACCGAAGCTAACAAAACTGTACCAAATATTTTCGAAATCATTTGTACCTCCAATTGTTTTTATTATACACTTGAGTAGTTAAAAGACAATGATTATTGTTCAACTGTATAGTTATTGGGGTTGGAGAGAAAATGGCTAGAAAATCTAATGAGTTAGACAAAAAAATGATCGCAGCTGGGATTGAACTTATTTTAGAAGGTGGTATCGCAAGGCTATCGACACGCGACATCGCAGAGCGAGCCGGTGCCAACCTTGGAATGTTTAACTATCACTTTGGAACGAAGGAAAAGTTTGTTCTGAAGCTTTTAAGTGAATTTTATCAAAAGTTTTTAGAAAATCTTGAGACAATGAATAACGAAGAGCCTCATCTTGAAACTGTTCTTTTTCAAATCGCTGTATTTTCAAGAGATAGTA
Organism: Bdellovibrionota bacterium; assembly: GCA_963169805.1. Classification (GTDB taxonomy): domain Bacteria; phylum Bdellovibrionota; class Bdellovibrionia; order Bdellovibrionales; family JAEYZS01; genus CAUJDY01. The sequence goes on from CAUJDY010000058.1 coordinate 2,812, forward strand.
GAAAGCTCCTTACATCAATACTTTCAGATGTCTTGTCAAATGATGAGGTTGTAGTCCGATTTTTAAAAAAGAATTTTTCTGAACATTTCGCAGTACTAGAGCAAACTTTAAAAGCTCATCTAAAGATCAAAAAATTATCAACACCCAACATAAACCATGCCATTCGTTTCTTACTTGGGGCAGTCGGAGTCCCCAATTTATTATTCGAAGTTTATGAAAGAGCTGGTCGAAAAAAACAATCCCCAGATAACGATAATGAACTCAAATCCCGAGTCAAAGCTGCCATCATTGGCCTAGAGTTCGGCCTCTGCGACAAAGCGAATCGAGCTTGATCCCCACAAGTTTTCAGGATTTAATATTTATATGAAGCCCAACGAGGCCCAGTGTGAGTAAAATCAAGAGGTTAGAGGCGAAAAAATACCTCCACCATTTAACTAGTTATAGAACCCAGATATTCGCAGATGACTTTGGGTTTGCCTTAAATTGACAGTTTTTAGATTCAAAATTAATATCTCGATCGTGGAATTTCAACATGCAGATAACACATCAGTTGCCCTTTTCTGTTTGCTTTCATTGGGAATGGCATTTGTTTGTTTCAGAACCATTGCCCTTGCCGGCAACTGGAAGAAATGGTCGGTAATTTATGTTATCATTATATCGCTATTCTCGATTGTCGCCGGTTCTGGGATTATTGTGCGCAACTTTTTCCCCATAGGACCTCTCTTATTCGCCCTCATTTTTTTATTCGGAATGATTTTCAGTTTTAGCAAGAGTGGCGGGGAAGCAACAAAGTTTTTAACCTTGGCTGCCCTCATTGGGTTCCAAGGTTTTCGATTGCCTTTAGAGATAATCTTGCACCATTGGTCGACCATAGGAACAATTCCCGAGACCATGACATGGTCAGGTCAAAACTGGGATATCGCGACGGGAGTACTATCTGTAATTTCAATTCCGATTGTTTCAAGAAGCAAATCGGCAGCACTGATAGTTAACTCGATTGGATTTTTACTTCTTTTAAATGTTATTCGGGTCGTTGTGATGTCGTCGCCTCTTCCGTTCGCATGGGAGCTTTCAAATCCTCTCAGGCTCGTCTCTTATTTTCCATATTGTCTAGTGGGACCTCTTTTTGTTTTACCTGCCTTGGTCGCGCATTTATTAACCTACCGAAAAATTCTTGTTCACGGTGGATAGGATTTTGAGAGAGCCTACTTTTTGGTCTTCTGCGGACGCGTGGGTTCGACAATCGTGTCTTCGTCTCCACCATTTTCTAAATCTAGTTTGATTCGTATCTTGCAACTATTTTCTGTTTTTCCAAATCCCACAACTGATACTTAAATGTACTTAGTAGGTCTCTAAAATATACTCTCTTCACATTAACAAACAAAGATTCAAACTCTTTATGGCAGTCTTCCAATCTGTAGTTTGGTATTGCTACCGATAGATGATGCAGATGGTGGTAGGCAATATCTGCCGTGAACCAGTTCATAACTTTAGGAAGTATAAGTATGCTAGTTCCCTCAAGAGCTGCTTTGTAGTGATTCACTTGTCCAGTATTAGTAGCATAGGAATCTTCAAAGTTATGCTGAATTGTGAAAATTAAAATTCCAATTGATCCTGCCAAAGAAGTGGAGACTATATACAGAAGAAAAAATTCTTTAACTCCTATGAACTCACACATAACGACCCAAATTGATAGCAACACAAGATTGTTATAGGTCATGTGAAGATAATCTTTTTTACTCTTCCAATACTTAGTTTCCCACTTTTGGGCTATACTTATCGCTTTTGATATATTGAGCATTAACAGTTGATAAGCTATTTTAAAAAACATCACAATATGGCCCGCTATCCAATTAAATCTTGGATTAAAAAGTACGTAAAAGAATCCCGCAGGTAAAAGAATCAATGGCTGGCGAAAACGCCAATATCTGTTCTGCTGCTTTTTTGATAATTTTGAATACTGCTCAGTTGATAGGATATTAAAAACACCACCATATTTAACCCAATCACCGTTTGTGTTATGGTGATAGTTGTGGTTCTTCGACCACACAAATTGTGGCATCCCTGTAATAACACCAAAGATAAAACCAATAATTTGATTTGCGGTCTTTGATTCAAACAAAGATCCATGCCCACAATCATGCATCAACACAAACGAGCGTAGAATAAACAGACTAATAAAAATTGAAAATGGCAAGATTAAGTAAAGATATAGTTCACTCAAATAGGCATAGCTTATCCAGAGAACAACAAGCGGCGCGATTGTAGTAAAAACCTGCCAAGCACCTCTTAGATTTGATTTATTTGTGTAAGGCAAAAGCTTTTCCCGCCAAAAATTTGATTCGTACATGTATACAAGCTATACTTAAACATATCTGCAGACTAGACAATTTTTAAGATAGGACACTAATTTAACATGCACACTGAATTAAATGACTTTTTGTTTTCTCTTCTTGATATCGTAGGAACTTTTGCATTTGCCATCTCTGGTGCTCAAGCAGCCAAAGAAAGAGAGCTTGATCTCTTTGGGTTATTTATAATTTCATTTCTCACGGCATGCGGCGGAGGAATTATACGAGACATCTGCCTAGGAATAACACCTCCCGTGGGAATTAGTCAGTGGCTCTATCTGGCGCTTCCGGCTTTTGCAAGTTTAGTTTTTCTCGTATTCCAAAGTTATATTTCAAAACTAAGTTATCCTGTTTTGTTATTTGATGCCCTAGGGCTTTCCATGTTTGCGGTGGCAGGTGCACAAAAATCCCTCTTTTTAGGACAAAATTACGGAGTTGCCATTGTCCTTGGAGTACTTTCTGCTATCGGTGGAGGCATTCTTAGAGATATTTTATTAGGACGAGTTCCCGTTGTATTTCGAAAAGAAGTTTATGGATCAGCAGCACTCATTGGCTCAGGAATCGTTGTTCTTTTTCATTACTTTGATCTCAACAGCACGAGCGGTGCATGGCTTGCCATGATCACCTGCTTTTGCATTCGTTATTTCTCAATCAAAAATAAATGGAATTTACCACGCATTTGAATCGAATGCTTAAAACGCCTCTGACAACTTGCGTACTGTAAAATCAAAGCAATTTCTAACAAGCTTTGAAATATTCTTCTGGTGGGGCATTGCGACCTGAATAGGAACACCCTCTCGCCCCCACGCTTTTAATATATGCACTAATTCTCCACTGCGAATTTGATCTTCACAAATAGAAAGAGGCATAAAAGCAACACCATGCCCACTACGTGCGAGATCTCTTACAGTAATAAAATTATTCGCACTATGCGCAGGCTTTATTTTGACGGACTTCTTTTGTGTACCTGATTGTAAATTCCACTTCATATCTTTTTCTCTGCTAAATCCTATCAAATCCAGTCCTTCAAGTTGATCAGGATGACCAGGAATACGAATTCTTTCTAGATATTTAGGTGAACACGCCAATACAAAATCTACCTTTCCAACCTTTTTTTGAATCATCGAGCTATCTTTGAGATGACCCACTCTAACCGCAATGTCGATCCCTAGCTTAACTATGTCTAAAACCTCATTGGAGTATATGAGATCAAATTTTACATTGGGATTTTGCTTTGAATACTCACTTACAATAGAAGTAATTTTAAGCATTCCAATATCTTCTGGAGCCGTTATTCGGATTGTACCTGACAGCCCTTGATCTTGGCTTGATAAACTCATCACCGCTTGATCCAATTCAGATATATAGAGCTTGCACCTTTGATAAAAACTCTGACCTGCATGAGTGAGCTGAAACTGACGTGTTGTTCGATAGACAAGTTGCACTCCCAGCTCTTCCTCTAGCAAAGCTAAACTTCGGCTGAGTTTTGCCTTACGCTCACCCATAGCTTCTGCTGCCCGACTTAAATTTCCAAACTCAATAATACGAATAAAGTCTGAAATTCTATTAAGATCTACGTTATGCTTCATAGATGCCATATTACATTGTATCAATAATTAATACAATGTTTATCAATTTATCTATCTATTCAAACAATTAAAAACAACCGAAAATAAACATATAACAAAAAAGGAGACATTCATGAAACTATTAACTCTCATCACAATGACCCTAGCCCTCACACAAAGTGTTTATGCCCAACAAAGCGGCGATTACAGTATTGATCCGCTTCACTCCAAAGTTGGGTTTGAGATCCCACACTTGGTTATTTCTTCAGTTGAAGGTAAATTTAACGAATATGAAGGGAAAATTGCTCTTGCAGAGAAGTTTAATCAATCTTCAGTAGAAGCAAAAATCAAAATAGCCTCCATTGATACAAGCGTGAGCAAGCGCGATGATCATTTGAGAAGCTCAGCTTTTTTTGATGCAAATAAGCACCCCGAAATGACATTTGTCTCAAAGCAAATCAAAGGCACCCCAAAATCCTTTAAAATGATCGGAGATTTAACAATCAAGGGTATTACGAAAAAAGTAACTTTTGATGGCCAATATCTTGGCAGTGTTGTTGACGGATATGGTAACCAAAAAGTAGCATTTACAGCAAAGGCAAAAATTAACAGAAAAGATTTCGGACTTACTTGGAATTCTATGGTAGAAGCCGGGCCGGTTGTGGGTGATGACGTGACTCTCTCATTAAAAATCCAAGCTGCAAAAATACAAGTACAAAAGGCAGCCTCAAAATGATGCCTGCCTTATTCCTGGGACACGGCTCCCCTATGAATGCAATCCAGGAAAACTCGATCACCCGAGCTTTTAAAAAGCTCGGGGCCGAGCTTCCAAAACCTCGTGCAATCTTAGCAATCTCTGCTCACTGGATGACAAATGGGACCTGGGTCACCTCCATGCCCCATCCTAAAACCATTCATGATTTTTACGGCTTTCCCCAAGCTCTTTTTGAAATTCAGTACCCCGCACGGGGTAGCACTCAGCTCGCTAAAGATTTGCAGCAACTTATAACAGATCCACAAGTTCGAGCTGATGATCACTCATGGGGTTTAGACCACGGAACTTGGTCTGTCTTAAAACATCTTTATCCTTATGCAGATATCCCTGTTGTACAGTTAAGCTTAGATATGACCCAGCCACCTCAGTTTCATTTTGAACTCGGTCAAAAGCTTCAAGACTTAAGAAACCAAGGTATTTTAATTCTAGGCAGTGGAAATATTGTTCACAATCTACATAAAATAAAATGGGACGATGATACCAAACCCTATGATTGGGCCGTCGAGTTTGATGATTGGGTCAAAGAAAAATCAATAAGTAGAGATTTTGAGTCTTTAATTACTAATGCCACAGATACTAAAGCCGGCCAATTAAGCATACCAACACCGGATCACTACTACCCTTTACTCTATGTGCTTGGCGCATCACTTTCAAAAGATACGCTAAACTTCGATATTGAAGGTTTTCAAAACGCATCTATCTCAATGCGCAGTCTAAGATTTGGCTGATCATTCTGTCTTTTGAACACTTCTCCGATATTTATAAACCTGCTCGTGCTCCAGCAATAGTTCCGTGAACGTTTCCTCCAAAGTAGTTACGACAACTCAAAATTACGGCTGAAGGCCGATCTCCGCGCATGACCACATCCAAATAAGGATTCGAAGAAGCTAAGTATTTCTTTACTAAAGATTGAATGTCCGCAAGCTTGAGCGTCTCTGTGCTCTTGATCATATGAGTAATCCAATCTACAGAACGATTATATCTCAAATTTAAATTCAGCTCATCTGCTCTTTCTGATGCCGTAGAGGAAGATTTGAGCTGCAACAGCAACCCCTGTTTTGCGTCCTCGAACACAGCCTCTAAATCTGGAGATGTCTTTTTAAATTTTTCTATTACCTCAATCCATCCTTTTTCAATTTCACTGGCCTTCAAATCATCACCGCGCGTTTCACCAAAAACCGCCAAGATTGATTTATATCCTGGATACGCAGCTGCACCATGAACATATCCCAGCCCCTTTTGTGTACGATTCAGATCGAAAATAAGCTTAGAAAGCATAGATTTTAAAACTATAATGCTCACATTAGCCTTAGGATCTTTAAGAGAATCAAAATTTGGCAGTTGCCATAATCTAGCTTGAGCAAAATCATCAATCTCTCGATTACCCGTTAATTTTCTTTCCACAAAAGTTTTCTTTTGAATTGGCAACACTTGCTCTTGTGCAGCTATCCGTTGCTTTCCGGTAAGAGATTGCGGCCATAGAACTCGTATCTGCTTTGTAATATTTTGTGCGGATTCAACATCCCAATTTCCAACAAATGCAGCATGAATATCTGCGTGAGATAAAGTGGCTTGAGCCATTCTAACAATCGTTCCGGGGTTTTTAGACTCCTCATTCATGAGCCACTTTATGGTGGCTAACTCTTGTCTTCTATAGCGCCCCAAAATCTTATGAGCTTCTTTAACTGTCACATGAGCACTAAACGTTCCCTGCTCATTTATTATATTAGCCAAATAAGATTCTAGTGCCCACTTCAACACACTAGGTTGTGGCGTGTAGGTTTGAAATCGTTGAGAAAACCATTCCAAAATTCTAAGGCCGTTCTCTGGATGCCCCTCAGTTGCAAACTCTAAAATTCCAGGTGCAACTGAAATAGAAATTTTCTCTCCTATAGAAAAAACAAAATCTTTTTCAGCATAATGCTCTTTTAAAAATGAATTGGTAAAAACATTTAAAGCTAAAGTATAAGCAAATGAACGTGGCGCTAATTGTAATTTAATTTTAGCCGCATGCTTATCTGTTTTAGAGTCTGCCTCTACAACAAAAGTATCAGCTCTTCCATTCGCAAAGTTTTTATTGATAACACGAGACAAAGCTCTCGTCGTGACTAGATTTTCTATAGGTTTTCTTAAAAAAACTCCAGGAACTTTTGCCACTTCAAAATCAACCTGAATTAATTGGTTATCAAACAGGCCTGTTTCAAACGCTGTTCGCAGTGAATCAATAAGATGACTACTTGGAATTAAACGAATCCCTCTTTGAAAAGTTGGATCCATGTTTTCATTTCTTGTAGTTTTAAATTCAGGAGCAACAACAGACATCAAAACTTGCTCTGGGCTAAAAAGTCTACTTGCTGCCTCAGCAATTTGCTGGTGCGAAACTCGAGAAAAGCGTTTTTCAAAATCAAATGCAATTTCTATTAGCTCTGTAGGGCTAAGTCCTTTTGCGAATTGAGATGTCAGGACACCACTGGCTTGATCTCCGCCTTGAGTGATATGTTGTTTGTAGGTCTCGATGTTGCGAGACTTCAAATATTCAATAAGATCACTACTCATTTCGCCACGAGATAATCTTCC
>CAUJDY010000059.1 GCA_963169805.1 Bdellovibrionota bacterium
CTCCTTTTGAAGGGCTTAAGCCTGTAAAGTTGTTTCAGCCAGTTCATGAGATTTCTCGTAGCCAAATAATAGAGGTTTGGAAGTCACTTCAAATATGAGATTAGTTGTTTATCTGTTTTTTATTGTTTTTCTACTTTTTCCTTATTTAGTGTTTTTTCCAAAAGTTCAATTTTTAACTTTTATTGATAAAGAAGAGTTTTTGAAGGCATTTGCAAATTCAACTCTTCAATCAAGTTTGAGCGCGGCGGTTTGCCTTACTCTAGGTTTTTTGGGTGGAATGAGTCTTCTAGGGCTAAAAAGAAATGTGGTAAAAAAATATATTTTACTTTTTATGATCCCTACATTTTTGCCCACGCTCTATGTTCTGCTCTCAGTTTTAAATTTTATGAACCCATTTCCTTTTGGTTTGTGGGGTATTGTTATTGTTCATTGTATCATCTACACAGGATTTTCATCGGTCATGTGCTATGAAATTATGTATTCAAAGATCTCTAAGTTTTCTGAATTGGCATTATTAGAGGGAGCCAGCAGACTTCAGTTTGTAAAGGCTTGCGTGTTTTATTTGAGACGAGATTTATTTTATGTTTTTCTAAGTTTTTTTATTATATTTTTCACAAGTTTTTCTGTTCCATTAGTAGTCGGAAAAAATACTCTTATTGTAGAGACTCTTATTTTTGAAAAAATCAAAATTTATGGAGAGTATGGTCACGCACTTTCTTTTACATTAATTGAGAGCCTATTTCTCCTAACTTTAGCTCTTTTTGTAAATAAGATTGAGAAGGTAAAAATGCCAACTTTTCAAAGACGTATGGATTTGATATCAATCCCATACCTCTATGTAGCCATTTCTTTTATTTCTTTGTCGCTTATGTTTGCACCGTTTGCTCGTATGAAGTTTGATTTTAAGTTTTCTGAGTTAGTAGAATTCGCAGCTCATTCAACAGAAGCTTTGGAAAGATTGATAAGAATGAGTTTTAATTCCTTATGGGTTTCTCTAGGGGTAGGTGCATTTGTTTATATCCTCTCTTTGGCAGCAGTTTTTATTTCTGATAGTAAAACATTTCGAAAAAGTATGTTGGTATATGTGGCTCCAAGTACAGCATTGATAGGATTTTCTCTTTTAGTACTTGATGTCAGCTTTTTGAATGAATTAGAAAAGCCATTGAAGCTGATATGGGGTTTGTCTTTTTTAATGCTGCCCATGCTCTATCGTTTTAGATTGTTACATCGTTTTGAAGATTTAGGAGGACAGCTGTCTGTCGCACAAACGATGGGGGGGAGCTCATTTTTTAATTACAGACAAATCACTTTGCCGCAGATTCATAAGTCCGTATGCTTTTGTGCAGGGCTTGCGGGGTTTTGGGCTGCTTCGGATTTTGCGCTTTCTCAGTTTGTTTTTCAGCAAGATGAAACATGGTCCTTGTTTATTTATTCGATGATGAATTCGTATAAACTGGAGAGGGCTTCTTTGTTTATTTTGATTCCGGTTTTAATTGGTACAATTACATATATATTTTTTCAAGGACTTCACTATGTCACATATCAAAAGCGTACATAAAGACTATGATGGATTTATAATCGATGTTCCAGAATTAGTTATTCCTGATGAGGGTATAACTTTAATTCAAGGGGAATCTGGATCAGGAAAATCGTCCTTTTTGAGATTGCTGATGGGGCTTGATTCTTGTGTAGATTTCTCATGGGTTTTTAAGGGAGAGGATTTAGCTCTTTTAAAACCTCAAGATCGTAGGCTAGGAGTTGTTTTTCAATCTCTAGAACTATTTCCTCACATGACTGCTCTTGAAAATATTCAATTTCATGCGAAAGCTCGTAAGATTTCAAAAACAGATTTTGATAAACAAATGAATCCATTCTTTGATCTTTCAAGGATGAGGGTTCATTTAAATAAAAAAGTATCCTTGTTATCAGGCGGAGAGCAACAGAGGGTTGCTCTCTTGAGAGCAATTGCAGGACGTCCTCGATTGCTATTGCTAGATGAGCCTTTTTCTTCGCTAGATGAAAAATTAAAAGAAGATCTTAAAACACTTCTTTTGATGATTTTAGATCAAGAAAAAATCCCATGCATTATGGTGAGCCATGATGACAAAGATCGTGCAATAGCAAAAAAACGCATCGAATTTTGTTCCGGTAAAATCGCTGAGTAACAAAGAAAGAAAGGCGCCTGCCGACTTTTTGTAAATTTATGTAAAGGCTGCTTTGAATTTTTCTTTATTAGGGATAAAACACGCCTCATAAGCGTTGCGATTACACAGCTTAAAATCTTCTAAGCCAAGCCCGTGGTAATCTTTTAAAATTTCATAGTCATCAATGAGAGAGCTACCAAATAAACCAGGATCATCAGAGTTAATAGTTACTTTCACGCCTGATTTCATGAGTTGTTTAAAGGGATGGTCTTCTTTGCGTGGTACAGCGCTTGTAAGATAGTTGCTCAGAGGGCAGAGCTCAAGAGTTACATTTTTCTTTTTCACAAGCTCAATTAAATCTGGGTGTTTGTAAATTTGTACGCCATGGCCAATACGGTCTGCAAATAAAAGCTCAATAGAATCTTTAACGGCATAGGCCCCATTGGGAACCTCTCCTCCGTGAACTGTCACAAAAAGACCTGCATTTTTTGCTCGCTCAAAATGTGGTGCAAATGGTTTACAATCAAAACCTTCTTCGTTATCTGCAAGATCTATTGCCAAAAATGTAGAGGCATTTCCAATAATGAAGTCGCTTGCTCTTTTAACATCCTGGGGCTCCATGATACGTCCGATAATTCCAATCAGACCTGCAGCCATAGGGTAGTTCTTCTGAGCTCTATCGATCCCTTTTAAGATGCTTTGATGAATTTTATCGTAAGTCATGTGATTGTGGTTCATTGAGGCAAAAAATGGCGAATAGCGAAGCTCTAATAATGAAACCCCTTCATTAAAGGCATCTTCGCAAGCCTCAAAGCTGATACGTTCCCAAACTTCTTCTGATTTAAGCAGGGCTTGAGCTGTAAAAAGTCGATCTAGAACAGATTTTAAATCCTTCATAGGCGAACGAACTATAAGGGCCTCGTGAAGTTTTTTAAAATTATCGTATGGGAGATCAATTTTGGCAGCTTTGGCTAGCTCTACAAGTGTAGAAAAGCGCAGCGCTCCTTCTAGATGACGGTGGAGCTCCACTTTAGCAATATTGCGCAAATTCATAAAAAATCCTTTCTTGACCTCTTTGAGCTTTCATAGGAATTCTAAACCATGAATAAACCATCTATCAACGAACTAAAACAGCAAGCCAATGAATCACGTAAATTAATCCTAAAAATGCTTTATGAAGCAGGAAATGGTCACCCTGGGGGATCGCTTTCTGCAATAGATATCATTACGGCATTATTTTTTCATGAAATGAACGTAGACCCTAAAAATCCCCTTAAGGAAGGGCGTGATCGTTTTGTACTGAGTAAGGGGCATGGAGTTCCAGCGCTTTATGCGACTCTTGCACACCGCGGTTATTTTAAGCCAGAAGAAACCTTAACACTTCGAAAACTTGGAAGTGTATTCCAAGGTCACCCTGACCGCGTGAGGCTTCCAATTGTTGAAGCTTCAACAGGCTCTCTGGGGCAAGGTATTTCCGTTGCTCAAGGCTTAGCAATGGCAGGAAGAATTAATAACGATAACTCAAGAGTATATTGTTTAATGGGAGACGGTGAAACTCAAGAGGGACAGGTATGGGAATGTCTCATGTCTGCAGGGAACTATAAGCTGAGTAATTTGTGTGTTTTTCTAGATTCAAATAAATATCAAATTGACGGAAAGGTTTCAGAAGTTATGGATCTTGAACCTCTCGTACAAAAAATTGAATCTTTCAAATGGAATGTCATTCATATTGATGGTCACAAGATGGACCAAATTATAGCGGCTTTGGATAAAGCACGAAACGTGACAGATAAGCCAACGATGATTGTAGCAGATACCATTAAAGGTAAGGGCGTCAGCTTTATGGAAAGTGTCAACAAATGGCATGGAGTGAGTCCAACAAAAGAAGAATTAGATAAAGCATTACAAGAACTCGATCAAAATCAATCAAACCAGGCGGTGAACTAATGGGACAAGCAACACGAAATAGCTTTGGTGATGCAGTTGCAAAGCTCGGTGAAGAGTTTAAAGAAATTATCGTCTTGGATGCAGATCTTTCCAAAAGTACAAAGTCAGAAAGTTTTTCTAAGAAATTCCCAGAAAGATTTTTTCAGATGGGAATTCAAGAGGCGAACATGATTGGAGTTGCAGCAGGTTTAGCATTTGCTGGCAAGATTCCTTTTCTGTGTTCTTTTGGAGCATTTTTAACAGGGCGTTTTGATACAATTCGTGTAACAGTTGGATATGCAGATGCAAATGTTCGTTTAGTAGGAACACACTCGGGTATTGGAATTGGAGAAGACGGATATTCTCAAATGGCTTTAGAAGATCTTGCCTGCATGAGAACTTTGCCTAACATGGCAGTTCTTCAACCAGCGGATGATATTGAAGCTAAAGCTATGATGAGATATTTAATTGATCACAAAGGACCTGCCTATATCCGTCTCACTCGCCAAAATGTGATAGATGTTCATAAGTCCGATTACAAATTTCAGTTTGGTAAGGGAGATGAAATTCTTGCTGGAACAGATGCTGTTGTTTTTGCGACGGGCGGACTTACTGGAAATACTTTTGAGGCTATTCAAAAATTAAAATCCGAGGGATTATCAATTGGGCTTGTTAACTTTCACTCTATTAAGCCCCTAGACAAAGAATGTATCGTGAAGTGGTCTCAGAAAGTAAAGCATATAATTACCGCAGAAGATCACAATATTTTAGGCGGGCTTGGTGGTGCGGTCGCAGAGGTTCTTGCAGAGCAAGGTGCGGGTGCGAAGCTTTATCGTATTGGTGTGAGAGATACTTACGGAGAATCAGGTACACCGGAAGCTTTGTATGAAAAGCATGGGCTTGATGTGACTGGAATTGCACGTACTTTAAAATCAGTTGTGAAAAACTAACGGCAAAAGTTTTTACACATTTCTTTTGGAATGTCGGTAGTTATACCGGATGCACCCATGCGTAAAATCTCACGTGCCTCTGCAATAGAATTAATGGTGTAAGGATTTACATCTACTCCGTACTCTTTCCAAGTTTGAACCATGCGAGAGTTCACCACAGATTGGTTTGGAGCAATAAGCACAGGCTCATATTGATTGTAGATGCTGTGAGCAGTTCGTCTTCTGTAGTTCCAGTAAGAAACTCTCTGCATTCCACCTACCAGAAGTGCTCGGCGAATTTCTGGAGAGATTTTTTTAAATGCTTCTACGATGTCCCAATCAAATGAACGTACAATAACAAAAGGCGAAAGCTGATATTTATTGATGATATCAATAAGGAGTGTGGCAAATTGCTTTTTGAATTCTGCATTTCCGGTATCGCTTTTAACTTCTAGATGAAGAGTGATTCCTTGAAAATTTTTATTTTCATAAATAGCTTTGAAAAGGTCTTCTAGTGTTGGAATTGAGGCGTTGTCTTTCTTGTGACGGAGTTTTCGAATTTCAGAGAGATTCATTTCGCGCAAATCTTGTTTGCGAGTTAGGCCATAAAATTTTTGAGGAGAAATTTCATAATCGTGATTTAACACGAGTTGATTATCTTTTGTGCGAATCACATCAAATTCAACATGAGGACTTCGAGAATTTAAAGCTGAGAGAATGGCATTGAGAGTGTTTTCTTCAAAGGAGCCAGAGTGGATTCCGCGATGAGCGACAATGTCTTGTGAGTGTGCTTGAGACAAAATAAAAGAGGCACTCATGATCCAAATTAAAGTTGTTAATTTTGTCATAGTGCCCCCAGTTTTTTTGATCGTTATAGAATCAAAAAATTAAAATGTTCCAATGATACCGAGTTCAAACCCACGAGCAGTTGTATATGTGTCAATGTCGATACCTGAAACTTGATATTTACCATTAGCAGCAAGATAGTTATAAGTAAGCTCAACTGAAAGATTTTTTGCTACCTGCAAACCAGAGCCAACTTGCAACCCATAGCCAATAGATGGCTTATGTTCATAGCTCGCTCCAGAATTTTTACTTGGAAGGGATGGGAGTTTAGCATATGTCATTGAAAGGCCACCCAATCCATAAAACATGCTGTTAAATGCATAGCTGGCGCTACCGTCAAACGTATAGGCGTTCACTTTTTCAGAGTCTACTTCCATTGATCTATAAGTAAAATTACCAATAAATCCAATGCTGCCTACTTGTATAAGATTATAACCAACAGAAATACCAATTTTGTTATCTATATCAATATCATCTGTACCGCTAACTCCAAGTACCTCCATTTTTATTTTTCCGTCGTAGTTTCCTTTTTTAAGACCAATACGGAAACCTTTGTGTACGATTGTAGGATCTGCAGTTACAACAGGTGCGTCTGCTTTTACTGTTGTTGCTTCTTGGGAAGTTTCGTTTGAAGTTGTGCTGTCTTTTACCTTTACGTTTTTAAACGTACTGTTCTGTGCAAAAGATGCAGATGTTGCAATAAGTGCAGCTGTTACTATTAGTTTTTTCATTCTGGGGGCTCCTTTTGTCCGTTCTACTAAAAAGTTAGTTTTACTAAAACTCGTATATTGCCTTCGATTATCATCAGATGATTTCAGAAGGGTTATAGCTTCAACCAAGAAAGCAACATACGGGCCTCATGAAATCCCATATATTTCATATGATTGCAAGAATTTGGCAAAAGCCTTTACAGCAGGCGTTTTTTGGGTATAAATCTTATTCAAACTATCCAAATAAGGAGACGTTCATGAGTTTGGGTCCATTAGAAATCGTGTTGATTGTATTTGTTGTTCTTATTTTCTTTGGACCTAGCCGTTTACCAGGCCTCGGAAAGTCAATTGGCTCTGCTATTCGTGGTTTTAAAAAGGGTATTTCTGGAGACGATGATAAAAAGCTTCCTCCGGGCGACTCTGATAAAGACTCTTAAAAAGGTGCCAGGCACCTGGAAACAATCCAAGGTTTTATTGGCAATGTCTCAAATTTAGAAAAATCATGTCATTTCAATAGTTTATAGGTGTTTAAAAAGTGGTCTTTTGGCTGACTATTTGGACACTTGCGTTCTGCCATCTCCCCTTAGTTTTGAGCTGGGTGGCATCTGGGGTTGCATTATTAATAGTAACCAAGGGGTTTCCTATGTATCAAATTGGGATTTTATCAAAACCAGGACGCACGCTAACGGTCATTCGATCTGAAGTGAACAAGGGACCTTTTTTTGAACCTCGGGTTTATACACGATCACTCAATTTCGTACATGCTCTCAAAAATAACAAATTTGATGCCTTTGTTGTAGTTTGCGACGAATTTAAACCTCAGAACTTAAAGGTGATTGAACAGATCAAACACTACTTTCCTCATATGCCTATTATTATCGTGGCGGAACAATGTAGTCCGGAACTAAAAATTAAAATTACAAATTATAAGAAGTCTATCATTTTGAACGCCCTAACAGAGGCTAAGGATATTCGAGGAATATTGCTCAAGATGATCAATAACTTTCATGTATTACCCAGACTTGCGCAAAGATACCAAACAGCTCAATCAGCAAAAATTAAAATGTCAGATTCAAAAATGCACACAGCTTGGGTTGTTAATCTTGCTCAAGATGGAGCCTGCTTTAGAGTGTTTACTCCAACGTTTCAAAAGGGAGATAAAATTCGAATTGAAGTTCCACTTCCTCAATTACAGAAAACACATATTCTAACTGCAGAAGTGATGTGGGAGAAGCTTGAGAAAATGCCAAATGAAGCTCATGCTCGAGCACAAAAAATTGGAGTACGATTCTTAGACGCTGTTTAAATAAGAGCAACTAATTAAAAGGAGCTCTTGCCAATTTATTTTCCAAATAGATTTTTAAAAAATGACTTAATCTTTCCGCTAATATTAGAAGATGCAGTTTTATTGGTTGTCACACGGTAGGAAGATTTCTTAAATGATTTGTTGAAAGACTTCTTATGTCCACCGCTACCTGCAGGCTTTTTGTTCTGATGAGAGGATCCATTCGAGTAATTTTTGTTTTGAGATTGATGGCGTCCCATTTTTCTATCTCTATGGACTTGAGATGGGCTTCCAGAGTTGTCTCGAGTTTCATCTCTTTTAAATTCTCTTGGTGGCCTATCGTCTCTAGGATCTCTGTTTCCTTGTTGATTTCTATTTTTATTATTATCAAATCTTTTATTTTTATCGAAACGTCTTGGGCCTCTTTGGTTATCGCTACCCTGTGACTTAACTGCTGCGAGTCCTGTTTTTCTAACGGAACTGTCGCGTCTAAAGTTTTCTTCAGGCATTGGCGTGAATTCCTTTATAAGCTCCGAATCTTCCATCCAACCAATAGTTACTTTTTGCTTGAGATAATCTTCTATTCGTCCCAATGCCATAACATCACGGTCACTCACAAGTGAGAATGCTTGTCCCTTTGCCCCCGCACGGCCTGTTCTGCCAATTCTGTGGATGTAGTTTTCTGCATCATCGGGAAGATCATAGTTAATAACAAGATCGACACCTTTAATATCAAGGCCACGAGCTGCTACATCCGTTGCAACAAGAGTATTGCTTTCATTTTCATTTTTAAATTGTTGAAGAACTCGTTCTCTTTGGTTTTGAGTGAGTAGGCTTGAAATTCCAACAGCTGGTATGCCGTTTTTATTTAAAAACGTAGCAATTCTTTCTACATTATTCTTAAAATTGCTAAAGATAATAGTTTGCTTTGGATTTGTTTTACGGAGCAGAGAGAGAAGATACTGTGGCTTATCTTGACTGCCAAGAT
>CAUJDY010000060.1 GCA_963169805.1 Bdellovibrionota bacterium
GCGAGGTTTGTAGTGAATGAATTTGGGCACTTTATCAAAAAAAGCCGTATCATATTCATCACCTTCAATAACAAAATGGCTTCCGGTGGGAATTTTAAATGAATATGAAAAATTTTTTGGAATACCCCCAATCATAAATCCCGGTTGAAGACCACAGCCCTCAGCAACCCAAGACATCATAGCCGTTGTTGTGGTCTTTCCATGTGTACCTGCGATAACAATTGAGTGTCGATCCTGAATCACATACTCTCCGATAGCTTTAGGCAAAGAAGTATATGTAATATCAGATTGCAGTAAAGCTTGCGCCTCTTCATAATCTCTTCGAATCACGTTACCCACAATAACTAGATCTGGTTTAGGTTGAAGATTTTCCTTCTTGTATCCCTCTGAAATCTTAATTCCTAATTTTTCAATTTGAGTTGACATTGGAGGATATACATTCTGATCACTGCCAGTGACATGATGACCGAGCGTCTTCATCATACCAGCCAAAGAAGCCATTGCTGTCCCGCAAATTCCCATAAAGTGTACATGTGATTTATTTTTCAGCTCCACAACTCTGCTCCGCTTCCTAGGTTTGAGTTAACCCCTTATAACAAATATCATGAATCCTCATGCGTATTTGGTTAAAAGCCTCTCGATTTTCACGACCATAAAAAACTCGATTTGATAAAATAACAACTGAAATATCTGTGGTTGGATCAAACCAAAAAGATGTTCCAGTAAATCCCGTATGCCCAATAGATTTTTTTGAAAACAAGGAGCCTGCTGTCGAATTTTTTTCTGATGGGATCATAAATCCAAGTGCCCAGTCACCATTTGCTTTGGAAATAGCTCTCTGCCAAAATATTTTTAATATTTCTTCGGTGACAAAAGAACTTTTTGAAGTACCCATATAAATACTTCGTAGCTTTAAAAACCAAGTGGCAACATCGTCTATTGTTCCAAAAAGGCCTGCATGCGTAGAGACCCCACCTAGTGACCACGCATTTTCATCGTGCACTTCTCCTTGGAGGCGACGCCCACGCCACGGACAATGTTCTGTCGGAGCGTATTTGCTAACGTCGTAAACAGGCTTATTATCAATATGGAGATGGGTTTTATTGAGTTCAAATTCATCTTGTACACGCAACCAAAGCTCATGAAGAGGCGTCTTAAATTCCTTTTCTAAAAGAAAACCCAAAAGCATATAATTTAGATCTGAATATTGCGCCTTTGCAGTATTTTCGGGTTTTTCTTGAGATAAAATATTCTGCAACTTCTCCCATCTCTGCTCCCGCGGCAAAGACATATCCATTTGAATATAAAATGGCTTATGAGAAATTAACCCTGTTGTGTGGGTCAATAACTGACGAACAGAAAGTGACGGATGAAAAAACCAAGGTAAATAACTTAAAATTTTATCTTCTAGAATTTTATCATTCTCTTTATATAAGTTCATAAAAAGAGTGGAAGTAAATATAACTTTGGTGAGAGATGCTAAATCATAGTACTCATAAGTTTCACCAATTTCAAAATCAACTATCTTTTTCCCTGAATAAAAAGCTTGGACTTGTAAGCCAGGCGTGACAGGATTTTCAGTTCCAGTAATTACAGAAGAAAGTTCTTTTTGTAGCTCTTTCTCTATTTGCTTACCAATCATTTTCCACCTGTTTCACACGTTAATCTTCCGCGCGATCCGCATACCAAATAAGATTTGGTATTCAACGGAAGAGATTTAACAACAGCCCCATGCCCAGATGGCAACCCTTTAAAAACTGGCACGCGAAATCTTTCACCAAAACGTCTGAGTGCTGCATTTGATAAATTCCGCCCGTCTCTCTCGTTGCCTCCTACAAAATCTCCAAAAACAACAGCCCTTACACCGCGAAAAGCTTTAGAGTTTTCCAGATGGTAAAAGGTTCTTTCAATTGCATAACCACGCTCATCAATATCTTCTAAAAATGCAATTTTACCATCAAAGGAGATTTCATACGGAGTGCCAAGACTGGACTCAACAAGACACAGATTACCGCCCAGAATAGGAGCTCGAACTGCAGACCCCTTATGAGCTCTTTGGTTCAAAGGAATAAGGTTTGCAAAAGTAACTTCAGCGATTTTTCCAAAAATGACTTGCTCCAAACTTTTCTTTTCTACAGACGAAGCTTTTGAACGACCCAACATCGAAATCATTGGGCCATGAAGAGTTGGCCAATTCCATTTTTGATTAAAAAACAAATGCAATAACGTAATATCACTGATTCCAACAAAGAGCTTGGTGTGTGAAGGCCTCTTCCATTTATAAAGAGAATTCATCAACCGAAAAGTTCCTGAACCACCTCTTAAGCTCCATATAGCCTTCGATTGCTTATTATAAATGGCCCATTTTATAAAATCGAGAGTCTTTTTCTCTGTGTTCGCATATACAAAATCAGGTTTTACAAGTCCTGGTGGATATCGGACCTGTAAACCTAGTGATTGCAGATATAAAATACCACTTTGAATTTCTGATTTTGAACAATAGGATGATGGAGCAACTATATCAACAATATCGCCTGGCTGCAGGTATTTCCACTTTTTATTCATCTTAATATGATCTCTCTGAGACAGGCAGATGTCAAACATCTGCCTGTGGATAAGACCTTACAAACAGGCTGGATGGATTTGCTCACTTTTAATAAAAAGATGTCTTTCATGATCATATATAAAGGAGCTTGCCCAATCAAAACAATGTAAGGGAGCTTTTGAAAAGTTTATTTCATCTGGATGTCCAATTTCTGGAATATCTGATGCTTTATAGAGGCACGCTTTGAATTGCAAAGATATATTCTTAGCAATGCCATTTTCATAAAATGCTGTTCCAGGCCTATCTACAACATATAGCCGAGGTACTTCAGGTTTTTCTTTATAGAAAAGAACCTCCGTATCCTGGTGGTAGCTATTTGCAACTTTATTCCACCGATACAGCCCAATTCTTGTCTTCCAGGTCTCCTTAAATTCAACCGGTGTATTATTGTAAACTGGATCCTTATCTACACTATCAACTTGCCAGGACCTGTGAATAAACGGAACAATTTCATCAAAAAGCTCCCTAGCAAAGCTGTAGATGTATTCAATCCCAGAACTTGTTTTTTTGGATTGAAATTGACAGCCTCTGATGGTTTGTACAATCGCATATTCTTCTAAAGACTCTAAGCTTTCCGTTTCAAATTCCGCAAACATCCGCGTCCCGTAAGATAGCTTTCCACCTGTGAATTGAATTTTATAATCCTGTACATGTATGGAATACTGCTTCAGACTGCAGCTTTTATTGACTTCACAGTCTGGGATTACAACGGTCTCCTTATATGGTTCTTCGTAAAAAACCTGCGCAAAACTTATCGTTGATACGAGTGAAAAAGAGAGGAATATGCCGCGCGTTAATAGGCGAAAAAAAGCAACATCCTTGAGTTTCATACCACCTCCATCCTTGGGGTTACACTTAGGCTAGCGAATCTCCTATGCCCTAGCAACTAAAAAGACTTTTCTTATCCTGATATTATGTTAACTTAACCT
>CAUJDY010000061.1 GCA_963169805.1 Bdellovibrionota bacterium
AATTTTTTATCAAACAGAATTTCCCCATTTTGAATTTCAATAGGGGCTTCCAACAGGGTGAGGCTTTCTGTCTTGTCTTCTGGGCAAATCCATCTGACGGATCCGGATTTTACAATCCAAGGAGAAAGTTTGTCTTTTGGAGATTGTAGCTTTGTATTTGCATATAAAATGGCAATACATCTTTTTTGTGTGATGAGTTTGATCTTGGAATTGGCAGCAACCTCAAGTTCTTGGCCAAATTTAACAATGTCTTTAAAATCAAGACTGGTTTCAGAGTTGACGAGAGTTGTTTTCCCCTCCGCGAACTGCACGATAGCAGCAAACTGATCTCTATCAATGAGTGAGGAATCTAAAAGTGCCTGTGGCTCGTTCTCTTGAGCCATGGGAGCAGCAGCAAATATAAGAAATGCCCATATAAGGAGGTATTGTAACAATCGCATATATTGAGGATTGAGCTTAATAACCAGACAGTCAAATATTCAGAGTCAATACGAGGAGATAGGTTATGGATGACTTAATGCGTAATTTTTTTATTCACTTTTGATTGATTGATCCAAGGTGGCTTTTAAGTTAAAAAACTTGTTCCGCGGTCTCGTAGCTCAGCTGGATAGAGCAACTGCCTTCTAAGCAGTAGGTCGCACGTTCGAGTCGTGCCGAGATCGCCATTTTTAAATAAAAAAGCTCGCTATCTGCGGGCTTTTTTATTTTTAAGGTGTAGCTCGTCACGACGAGAATCGTAGAGAGCAGCATGCGATGAATGCGTAAGCATTTAGCGCGTGGAGAAAAACCTGATTAAAAAATTTAAGCATCGCAGATTCTAACTTTAGTCGAGCTCTTTACTTTTAGTATGCGTTCAATTCTTGAATTTAAAAGTCTGGTCTAAGTCAATAAAAAGACGTGTATTTAATTAACATTGTTCAATAAAATTAATCATAGAAAATTGTTTATGAATAAAAAGACGGGGTATTGTTATGATAAATCTTCAAAGAATAAAGTCTGTTTTGAAATCAACAAAAATGAGTGTGTTCTTATTTTTAGTGTTATCGTCGCCCCTCGTACTAGTCTATCAAAACTGTGGTCAGCCAAATGAATCTGCACAATCAATGAGTGGTGAAGATATAGAATTAATTAATCCAAAGGATGGCCGCGGTGGAGGCAGTAGTTTCACGGGAGGTGGTACTGGTGGAAATCTTTATGGAGCAACACTTAAATTAAGCACAATCTCTTCTGGTGAATCACACAATTGCGGAGTTACAGATATTGGAGAAGTTAAGTGTTGGGGTAGTAATTTGGGCGGCCTGTTAGGACCAGTGAGTTCAATAGGAAATTCAACCCCAGTAGTCGTGAGTGGAGTTGCAAGCGCAGTTAGTGTTGAGGCTGGGCTTAATCATTCATGTGCGGTTTTAAGCTCCGGGCAGATGAGATGTTGGGGGCAAAATGATTACGGACAATTGGGAAATGGCACTACGACTCAATCTGCATTACCGGTAATTGTGAGTGGATTTACGGATGCAGTTAAAGCTGCCACTGGTTATATGTACTCATGTGCGGTTTTAAGCTCCGGGCAAGTGAGATGTTGGGGGCGTAATAACCAAGGACAACTAGGAAACGGGAATACAGCAAATTCATTAGCACCAGTGGGAGTTAGTGGAATTACGAATGCTGTAAGTGTGGCGACAGGATTTGAGCATTCATGCGCAGTTTTAAGCACTGGGCAGGTTAGATGTTGGGGAATGAATAGTGGAGGTCAGTTAGGAAATGGTGGAACTACAAACTCTACAGTTCCAGTGACTGTTATTGGTGTGAATAATGCTGTCACTATCGATCTTGGAACCTCTCACTCTTGTGCCGTATTAAACACTGGCGAAATTAAGTGTTGGGGGATGAATTATGGGGGATTATTGGGTAATGGGGCTACAATAGATTCCTCGATCCCAGTAATTGTTAACAACATAAACAATGCTATAAATATATCTTTAGGCGAAAGTCACACATGTGCAATTTTGAGTACGGGACTTGTTAAGTGTTGGGGAAATAACCGAGAGGGGCAGCTGGGCAACGGAACATTAA
Source organism: Bdellovibrionota bacterium (assembly GCA_963169805.1). GTDB lineage: Bacteria > Bdellovibrionota > Bdellovibrionia > Bdellovibrionales > JAEYZS01 > CAUJDY01. The sequence goes on from CAUJDY010000061.1 coordinate 2,071, forward strand.
CTGGTTCATTAGTCCCAGTAGATTCTATTGGAGTCAGTGGCGCTATTAGTATCTCTACTGGAACAAGAAGTTCCTGCGTTTTGCTGACCGGTGGTGAAGTAAAATGTTGGGGAAGAAATAATTTAGGTCAATTAGGTAATGGATCAATAACAAACTCTCCAACTGCCGTAAATATTCATGGAGTCGTAGATCCAATAAGTATTGTAGATATAGGGAGTCGCTCTTGTTCAGTGCTGAGTACGGGAGAAGTAAAGTGCTGGGGATATAATACATTTGGTCTGCTGGGCAATGGATCTACGACCAATTCTTTGAGCCCAGTTAACGTAACTGGAATAAGTAGTGCTACACGTATAGCAGCAGGGCTCGAGAGTTCATGTGTAGTATTAAGTTCCGGCGAAGTAAAATGTTGGGGGCTTAATTTTTATGGTCAATTAGGTGATGGAACAAACACACATTCTATTGTTCCAGTCAGTGTTGCAGGAGCAAGTGATGTTACTGGTATTGCTGCAGGTTATGATCACTACTGCGCTACTCTTTCTAGTGGAAAGATAAAGTGCTGGGGTAAAAATGATAGAGGACAATTAGGAGATGGCACTCACACTAGTTCTTCAACGCCTGTAAACGTAAGCGGAATAAGCAATGCAATCAGTGTTCACGCAGGAAGCATCAGTTCTTGTGCTTTACTGAGTACAGGTGGAATCAAATGCTGGGGAGGTAATGGTGGAGGTCAGTTAGGGAATGAGACTATTTCATCTTCAACAACACCTGTAAACGTAAGTGGAATAAGCAATGCAATCCAAATGGCCTCAGAGGGGGCTAACTCTTGTGCTATACTAAGCGACGGCGAAGTTACATGTTGGGGAGGGTATGAGTGGGGGAGTGGTTACACAGTGGGATCGACTAAGCCAGTGAGCACCGGGATCACAAATGCTGTGAGTATTGCGATAGGTCGCAAACACACTTGTGCTTTACTTCAAGGCGGAGAGATTAAGTGTTTTGGAGTAAATAACGTTGGTCAATTGGGTTTTGTTGGCCAGTATTCCGGATTGGTTTTTAGTAGTCTTAGTCTGCAAGGTACAGCACTCTTTGCAGGTGCATACTCAACCAGTGTTATCCATAATGGTACAATCAAACGTGTAGGGCAAATTAATCCGTTTACGGCAACACCAACAACATTATTAGTGCCGTATTAGAGCGCCCCCTAATATAAAAATAAATTAACTAAAGTACAAAATCATTATTTGAAAAACTCAAGCGCATGTTTAGCAAATAGAACATGCGCAGGGGCCTTTGAGCTTTTCTTGGGCTGCAACATCCAAATGTGTGCAGATAAACTTCGTTCTGTGGGTCGGATCACTTGTACTGCTCCAAAATTTTTTCCTTCTAAAATATATTTTGGAACAACTCCTATTCCTGCCCCTTCTTTTACAAAAGCTAAAACCATTTCTGCTGTAGAAGCATAAGCGCGTATCGGAAGTGTTGAAGGCTTCTTCTTGTAATGCAGCTGAATCCACTTCTGAACAGGCTGATGATTCAAATAATATTCAATCATTGGTGTCTTTAAGATGTCTTCGTAAGAAGGGCGGTCGGGGAGAGTGTTTTTAGGAGCAATCAGTACAAGCTCTTCTTTGTAGACTGGCTGCGATTCAATAACTCGTGTCTGTACAGAGGGATAAATTGAAAAACACAAATCAAGTTCTCCAGATTCTAGAAGCCTTTGCAGCTTTGATGGTGTTTCAAATGTCATTTTAATTTGTACATCCACATACTTCTTAAGAAAGTGTGACATCATCGGTGCTAATTGTGTTTTTGCAAACTCAAGATATGCGCCAACTCGTACTAAACCTTGCACCGCTTCTTTATGCTGAACAATTTCTTGAATTGAATGAGAGAGTTGCATGTGGTGCGTGCGAAATTTCGTATGGAGTTTCCTGGCATTTTCCGTAGGAATCAATTTTTTGCCTGACCTGTAAAATAGCGGAAAACCTAAGCTATGTTCCAAATTTGAAACAGTTTGGCTCAGTGCAGAGGGCGTGACGTTTAACACTTCGCTTGCACGGCGGTAATTTCCAGAGTCTAAGATCTGGCAAAAGACGGCTAACTTGTTGTAGTTGATATCGTTTAGTTTCACTAAACAAATCAATTAGTAAATTTAGATTCACTAATCAATAGGAATTTGAATAATCTCCTACCGTATTCAAGAAACCATGCACGAAAGGCTTTATATGCAAACATTTACAGACGTATTGAAACCTCTCCACTTACTCAATCACCCATTTTACCAAGACTGGATGCAAGGGACGCTCACTCGAGATACCCTTAAAGACTATGCAGCTCAATACTATACTCATGTGAAGGCTTTTCCGCGCTATATTAGTGCAATTCATTCAAAAACAGAGAATGAAGTTCATCGAAAAATTCTTCTGGAAAATTTGAACGATGAAGAAGGCTTAACTCATGGAGTCTCTCATCCTGATCTTTGGATTCAGTTTGGTGAAAGCTTAGGATTAACAAAAGAAGATATCCAGAACTCTTGTGGGCGATCTGCTATACAAAATGTTGTGACAACATTCTTTAAATACGCAGATAAATCTTTTCACGAAGGCCTAGGGGCGCTTTATGCCTATGAATCTCAGGTTCCGGAGATTGCTGAGTCCAAAATTGAAGGTCTTAAATCTAGATATAATATAACAAGTGCATCTGGCTTGAAATTTTTTGAGGTTCATAAAACCGCAGATGTTTACCATCGAGAGGCTATTGAGAATATTTTAAATGATCTTCCAGCCGATCAAAAGGCAGAAGCTTTGGAAGCAGCAAAAGTAACGGCTCAATCATTGTGGAATTTTCTCTCAGATACTCATAAGCATTAATTTATGAAGTACTACATAGGTTTGGGGAGTAATGTTGGGGAAAGTTTAAGTAACCTCGAGCATGCAGCCCAAGCCATTCTAAAAAATTTTAAATCTGATATTCGTGTTTCACCCATTTTTAGAAATCCGGCCCTTGTTCCTGAAGGAGCTCCCTCTAGCTGGAATATTCCATTTTTAAATGCCGCACTCGAATTTCAAACTTCTGAGTCGCCTCAAGAGGTTTTAAGATTCTTAAAATCCTTAGAAGTGAAGCTGGGGCGAACTCCTAAGGAAAGATGGGCTCCGCGAGAAATCGACTTAGATATCCTATTATGTGAGGATCAAACATTTCATTTAACTCATCATCAAAATCAACTTTGTATTCCGCACCCAGAACTTACTAATAGATCCTTCGTCTTAGATTGTTTGAAGCACCTTATTCCTAATTTTAAAATTCCCTCAAATAATAGAAGTATTTTAGAAAATTCACGTTCATTAGGAAAATCGCAACCTGTATGGGTAGGGATTTTGAATTTAACACCTGATTCATTTTCTGATGGCGGTACTTATACCAATATTGATCTGTTTCAAAGCAAGGTAGTGCAGTACGAAAACACATTTATTGGAATTTTAGATATTGGCGCAGAATCAACGCGGCCTGGGGCTACAGTAATTACTCCAGAAGAAGAGTGGAGAAGGTTGACTCCGGCTCTTGAGTTTTTAAATGAGCGTTACAAGGATCGTATTTTTAAACCTCATATAAGTATTGATACAAGACACATTGAAACAGCAAAAAATGCTCAGAAGTATGTTCATATGATTAATGATGTAAGTGGTGCTCCCAATGATGATTGGATTGAGTTTTTACAACAATCAAGCTGTGACTATGTTTTAATGCATAGTTTGTCTGTTCCGGCAAATCCACTTCTGACTTTAGATCGTTCATGCGAACCTGTACAAGAAATCAAAAGTTGGTTAGAGGAGAAATTAGAAATCATGGTTCGGTCTAATATTGATTTAAATCGAATTATTTTTGATCCTGGGATTGGTTTTGGTAAAACACCAGAGCAATCATTGCTTCTTTTAAAGCGCATAGAGGAGTTCTATGAATTTCCAGTGCGTATTTATGTAGGACACTCCAGAAAATCTTTCATAAAAAGTATACAGATTGATAAAGCCGCTGTGGCGAAGGATAGAGATTGGGAGAGTATAGGAATTTCTATGAATCTTTCTAAGAGAGGTGTGGATTTTCTAAGAGTGCATGAAGCCCATATGCATGCACGTGCCTTTTATGCCTCACAAGAGATTTAGATTCTTTCTTGCAGTCTGTATTTGCTCGTAATAGCATATTTGTATGAAAGCAATTAAGGGAGTGCCTTTATCTGAGATCCATTTTGAATACACACGTAGTAGTGGATCTGGTGGACAGCATATAAATAGAACTAATACGGCAGTGATTTTAAGGTGGAATGCACTAACGACTCATTCATTTTCAAGCGAAATGAAGGAGCAAGTGCTCAATCACTTAGAGACAAAGCTCACAAACTCGGGAGATTTGCTAATTCGATCAGAAGATTCCCGTGATCAAGATATCAATAAAAAACACTGTCTAGAAAAGTTTGAAAAAATACTGGCAGCTGCCTTGTTTATTCCCAAAAAGCGAAAAAAAACGAAACCTTCAAAAGCTGCTCGAGAAAAAAGACTGAAATCTAAGAAACAACATTCAAAAATCAAAAAACTTAGAAAAAGAGATTTTTAAATCGAGTTTTAGTAAAAAATTCGCTTCAAATCGAAATTAACCCGGACAATTCGGAAAAGCGACCTGGTACCTTTGGCCGGCTTTGTAGTCGCCTTTGTCGAATTCTACGGATGAGTATGAGCAGTAAGGATCGTGTTCATAGTAGAGATAATAATTTTTTTCTAAAGCTTCTTTCAGAAGTCGTTGTTTTTCTTCGATGATAAGAAGAGGAAATAAATCATATCCCATAACCCATGCTGATCTTACATGAGAAGACGTTGCAATAACATCCGCACAGTAAAAAAGTCCCGTATTCTCATCTGAAATACGCACAATTTGCTGGGCTTGTGTGTGTCCATTGCTAACAAGTATATCTACGCCAGGAAAAAGATTTTGAATAGGGCCATCCAAAAGCTCTAAAACTTTATGCTCAATTAAAGGTTCAAAGT
>CAUJDY010000062.1 GCA_963169805.1 Bdellovibrionota bacterium
GCTCCCACAATGAGGTCGACTTGCGAGAGAGTTCCTTCAAAAGAACTTCGAGTCGCATTTTTAATTTTTTCAATTGATAGCAGTAGTATTGCGCTAACACAGATAGATAGAACTGTTAGGCAAGTCGAAGTCCTTCTATGAAGTAGGCTTTTAAGGGTCATTTGAATGAGCTCCATTATGACTCCTCTTTTTTTCTGTTAAAGCTTTGAATATCAAAGACTCTGTCAAAATGTTTTTGAAGAGTTTTATCATGGCTTACAAACAAGACAGCTGCATTCGTTTTGGTGGCCTCTGAAATTAAGAGTTCAAGAAACTGATCTCGGCGCTCTTGATCAAGAGATGAAGTGGGCTCATCTGCAATGATGAGCTCTGGGGCCCCAATCAGAGCGCGAGCTGCGGCAACACGTTGTTGTTGGCCAACGCTCATCTGGTAAGGTTTTTTATGGAGTTCACTCTGAAGATCAAGTCTTTGAGCGAGGTCATGAAGGACGTCTTGAGGATGTTGTGTCTTGTCTTTACGTCTTTGTGAAAAACGTAGAGGTAAGAGAATATTCTCGTAGGCTGTTAAATAGGGAATCAAATTGAACTGTTGAAATATAAAGCCCATGTGATCGCCACGAAACATATCTCTCTGGTTTGCTGTCATTTGAGACACGTTCTGGTTAAGCATATAGACATTTCCAGCTTGAGGTAGTAAGACTCCGGCAATGATGTTCAATAAAGTGGACTTTCCAGATCCAGACGGACCGTAGAGAAAAACTTTTTGACCTGCTAGAATTTCAAAATTTGGAATATTTAGTAGCAAAGAGTGTTTTGTGCTCCAGCGGTACTGAATATTTTCAAGTCTTACCAACTCACTAGATGTCATTGAGTTTAAAATTTACTTTTTTAGGGTTTATTTTATCAGACGATTGCTTGTCGCCATTTATAATTTGAACCTTTGCGCTTCTAAGGGTCGGAAATCTTTTGAACAGGACTGTCTCGACCGTCTTAACTTTTTTGAGTTCAAGGCAGGTGTAATTGAGCTCCATTTCAAAGTCAGAGTGGTCATGACCTTTATCGTCTGGAAAGTCGAATTCAACTTTGCTTCCCATAAGTTTACACTGAGACTCTTTTGGAAAAAGAATGGGCTCAAAGTCTTTTTCCAGCTGAGCTTTAAGTTGCTTAACTGTATTGTGTTCGAGTTCACCAGAAGGTGTGTTCTCGAATCCCAAAATATCTAAGTTTGGAGCTCGAATTTCTACTTCCACAGTAGTTCCCTCTATGGAAATATTAACTTCTGCGGCTCCATGTGAGTGCGAGTGTAGTGACTTTTTCGCTTGAGCTTCAGGTTCACCCACTGCATGTATAGCCACATTTGCAAGCACTAATAGCATTCCAGTTGTAATGAGTTTGGTCCAAAGATTTTTCTTCATGATAGTTCCATTTTTGCAATCGTCTGAAGTTGCATATTGCTAGTGCCTTCATATATCTGGCCAATTTTTGCATCACGAAAGAATTTTTCCACAGGATATTCTTTTGTGAATCCATTACCACCGAAGAGATCGATCGCCATAGAACAAATTTTTTCGCAGTTTACAGAAGAATAATATTTTGCAATTGCAGCCTCTTTGATGAAAGGTTTTCCTGCATCTTTAAGTCGAGCGGCATTGTACACAAGTAGCTTTGCAGCCTCGAGCTTAACTCTCATTTCTGCAAGCTGGAACTGAACGCCTTGGAATTGGGCGATCGATTTTCCAAATTGTTCACGAGAGGCTATATAGCTGAGAGTTGCTTCATAAGCACCTTGTGCAATACCAACCATCTGAGCTCCAATTCCAATTCTGCCTTCGTTTAAAGTCTCGATGGCAACCTTGTAACCAACTCCAACTTCTCCGAGTACGTTTGATTTTGGAACTTTACAATTTTCAAATAGAAGCTCACATGTTGAAGAGGCGCGGATTCCAAGCTTATCTTCTTTTTTACCAACTGAAAATCCAGGAAAATCTTTTTCAACAAGAAAAGCTGTAATGCCTTTATAGCCCTTTGACGGATCAATATTTGCAAATACAATAAATAAGCCCGCTTCTTTTGCATTTGTAATCCAAAGTTTATTTCCATTGAGAACATAGTGGTCGCCCTTATCTTCTGCGCGGAGTTTGAGCGCAAAAGCATCGCTACCACTTGATGACTCGGATAGTGCGTAAGCACCAACCCACTCAGTTGCCATTTTTGAAAGATATTTTTCTTTCTGAGCTTCTGTGCCCCAGCGAAGGAGTGCGTTTGTAACCAGTGTATTTTGTACGTCTACAAGAACGCTCACGGAGCCATCAATACGTCCAAGTTCCTCAACCGCAATACATGCCATTGTAAATGAGGACCCAGCACCGCCGTATTTTTCAGGAGATTCAATTCCCATGAGTCCCATCTCAAAAAGTTTTTTAACAAGTTCTGGTTTCATTTGAGCAGCTTGATCCATATCATGAACAAGTGGCTTAATTTCAGATTCTGCAAATGCACGAACGGCATCGCGAAAGGCAATTTCATCTTCAGAAAAAGTCGTAAGAGCAGGGTGATTTATGGAAGCCACAGATATCTCCTTTTTAGTGATAAAATAAAGTCCAACAAAAATAGCAAAATTCAGGGAGATTGGTCATCAATTACCGTTTTGCGCGGGATGTCTACTCTCAATTTTTAATCGTATTTTTGGGGTTAAATAACTAAACTAAGAAACGTTAACACTGAGAGGAAATTGTGTCCCAAAAAATGAACACCAAAAAAATCTATAGGGTATTAATAGCTAAGCCAGGGTTAGATGGGCATGACCGTGGAGCTAAAGTCGTTGCACGTGGTTTGCGAGATGAGGGATTTGAAGTCATTTATACAGGCCTTCACCAAACACCGGATATGGTCGTTCAAGCAGCTCTACAAGAAGATGTGGATATGGTAGGACTCTCAATTTTATCGGGCGCTCATATTCCTCTTGTCCAGGCTATTCTAGATCTTATGAAAAAGGAAAAAGTTAAAAAACCTGTTTTTGTGGGAGGAATAATTCCGGGTGATGATGCAAAGCGATTGAAAAAAATGGGTGTGAAGTCGGTTTTTGGGCCAGGGTCGACCATTGCAGAAATTTCACAGGAGATTCGTAAGCAAATTGGCAAGAAAAAGTAAAAACTTTCTGCTGATTTTTTCAATGTAGATTTAAATTAAAACACACGTTCTAATCTTTCCCAATCCGGGGAGGGATTATGAAAACACTTTTGTGTTTGTTTCTTGCTATCTTTTTATTCTCACATAAATCTCAGGCGGGATTGTTTGATTGGCTCTTTGGTACGAGTCCAAATCCAAATCACAAACTATCAGTTCAAGAGGTTGGTGGATCAAATTATGTTTTTTGGAGTGTTGGTGACTATGTAGGAGCTTGGACGGAAGAGGCGTGGCGAAAGCCCGGCAATTTAAAGCCAGTGATCGGTCGCTTTCATGAGAACCCTCAAGTTGTGCAAGAGCAGCTTCATCGTATGTACCTGCAGGGGCAAAGAAAAATTGCGATCATGATATGGTTTTCGGTTTTTACGGATGATTTGGCAGAAGAGGATGTTTTGCACCATATGATAAATGCAAACTCAGGACGACTCCCAGATCAGCAAGAAGAGAATTTAAGAAATTTTCTAAAACTTGCGGTACAGATTGGATTTAAAGAGTTTCATATTCGATTTGCACAGCAATGGTTGTCCGATCCGTCTTCTTGGGAGGTTGGTCTTCAATACTATCTTCAGAATGCATCTTTTATATTTTCAACACGTGAAGTAGTAGAGGAGGAACTTCAGCCATTTGGTGTGACCAGGCTTTATGACCTAGGAGCGGAGCTGGGGGGATTATACAGTCACAACCACAGATTTAATCCAGCTTACACACAAAAGTTATGGGCCGACTATGTTGCTCACTTTGGAGCAGAAGATACGGTTGGGTTTTCATATGCAATGGCTCCAGGACGAGTTGCTTATCAATATGAAATTTATAAGTCAGTAGGTGTATTTCCGAAATATATTTCTATTGATGTTTATGGAAGTCATCGTCAACTTCTTTCCTCTTTTCTTACGGCATATGAAGAGGTCAAGGCTTACGGTCAACAGGCCACCCCATTTATTATTCAAGAGGCTTACTACAACGACATGGTTACACTTTTGGCTCTCAAGGATGCGCAATCTATCAATGGAATGAATGTTAAGACCATCATGCAGTGGCCACTTTCGCGAAAAGGAGCAGAAGAGCTGGGGGCAAAGCATATTACAGAGCAGTTTCCAGAGTATTTTTTCAATTATTTAGGAGTCGGAAATCCGTTTGTTCAGTACGGACAGATTCCACATTGATTCCTATTTGAAAGAAAAGTAGTATTTGAGAATGGAATTATATGAATTTGGTGCTAAAGTTGGGTTGATTTATATTCCTCTTCTATTTTCTCTTTGTTTTCATGAATACGCTCACGGTGTTGTGGCAAAATGGAAAGGGGATGATACCGCAGATCGTTTAGGTCGTTTGAACATGAACCCCATGGCTCATGCAGACCCTATTGGTACTTTCTTATTGCCGCTGTCTATGCTTTATCTAAATGGCCCGATTTTAGGGTGGGGAAAGCCTGTTCCTGTAGACGAAAGAAATCTCAGGAGCCCAAGAGCTGATATGTTTTGGGTCGCCTTTGCAGGACCGCTCTCAAATATTCTACTTGCACTTATTGGGTCTATGTTTGTAGCAGGTGTAAGTGTGTTTGTTTCTAATTTTCAGTATTCAGATGCATTTCAAAAATTCTTTGTAGCATTTATTAACATCAATTTATTACTGGCTATTTTTAATATGATTCCAGTTCATCCTTTGGATGGTGGGAAGGTTTTGGCTAGATTTCTTCCTGAGTCTTTGAATGAGAAGTTGGAGTCTTACCAGCACGTTTCTGGAATTATTCTGATGATGTTAATGTTAACAGGCCTTCTTTCATTTTTGTTTCACCCTATTGGGTTTATAGCAAGAGAGATGGTTTCTTTCTTTTATAATATTTTTGTTATGTTCACTTAAAGCTCATTTTATTTATTAAAAATAATCCCACTTTTGCTGTGTCCTCGTGGAGCTATTTATCTCTGCGCTTAGCCACTCCATTAAGCAGCTTTTGAAAAACATCAGAAGTTGGTAAAAAATGCTTGATGTCCGAGGTGTTTCGGACTTCAATAACAGAGTGTTTATAAGGCGATAGATATATATGCGCTGCGCTATATGTATCTGTTTCGCAGATATAGAGCGAATGTTAAAATTAACGTTTCCTCAGAATGCAAAAATGAGCCAAGGGGCATTATACGTGAGAGAAAGTACATTAAATGTTAGCTTAGAGCACTTCGAAGGTCCGCTGGCTTTACTATTGTATCTTATCCGCAAAGAGGAAATGGATATCAATAATATCCCGATCCATCGAATTACACAGCAGTATCTTGAGCACATGCAAATGATGAAATCTTTGAATTTAGAAGTTGCTAGTGATTTTATCACAATGGCAGCTACTCTTATTTACATCAAATCTAAAGTTCTATTGCCTCAGTACGATGCAGAGGGTGAGGATGCAGGTGAAGATCCGCGCAAAGAGTTAGTACAAAAGCTTGTCGAATATCAAAAGTTTCAGTCTGCAACAAAAAAACTGTTAGAGCGTCCAATTTTAGGAAGAGACATCTGGCGCCGTGGATTTAAGGAAGATCTCCTAACTGAAGGGGAACAAGATGTTCTTGTCGAAGAAAATGGATTGTTTGAATTGATTTCGACTTGGAGAAATATTTTTAAGGCAGCTCAGAAGCGTATTCACAGGGTTATGCAAAAAGGCCAATCGATTGCTTCGAGAATTCTTGAGTTAAAAGACCGTTTAATTCCAGGGCGACGTGTTGTGATGTCTGACCTTCTTAAGAATGAAGACGTAACAAAAAACAAATTACTGTTAACTTTTCTTTCTATGTTAGAACTCGCAAAAATTGGTTTTATTAGAGTTTTTCAAGCTGAACCGTATTCAGATATTCATGTAGAGCCTTTAAAAAATATAGATGGTGATGTTATTACACGTGTTGAAAGTTACGACGGGGCAAATGCAGAAGCAGCAGCCGCAAAAATTCTTGAGAAAGCAGTGCTTGCTCAGGAGCAAGCAAAGCGTGATGAACAGTTAATCCAAAAGACAGAGGTTCCTCCACATGAAGCTCAGGTTGAATTTCAATTTCAATCTGCAGAGGTTGCTGGTGTAACCCGTACAGGAGAGGCAAACGATATGGCAACAGATGATGAGATTTTAGCAGCAGAAAAAGAAATGGGATTTGATAATAATTCAGCAGAAAGCGTAGAATTAGAATACATTCCGGCGGCTATGGAACCTATTGAGGATCTACAAAAGGCCATTGCAGATAACAAAGAATTACAAGAACTAGAAAAGTTAAATGAAGAGAAGCCTCAGGATTTAGAGGTCAGAGAAGAAAAACCATCAGAACCGTTTCTGTGAGGATGATTTATGTCAGAAGAAATTGATAACGAAGTAGATTTAGTAGAAGACGAAATTGAACTTGAAGAAGTTGCGCAGAAGACTGGAGATGTTCTTCATGATGAGGAAACCCAAGCCTTGATGGACGCCGAGGGTCTTGTCTCAGAGATGGCGCAAGAGGAAGAGTTGCAAGAAGTTTTTGTTGAGCAGGATCAATTAATGTCTTTAATTGAAAGTCTCTTGTTTGCATCTCCTAAACCAATCAGTTTTGACGTTATCAAGCAAGTATTTAAGGGCACGAACGTTAAAACAAAAGATTTGCGTCGTGCGCTTCAAGAATATGCAGGCTCTTTGGCTAATGCTCAAAGAGGAGTTTATCTAGAAGAAGTAGCCGGTGGTTATCAGATTCGAACCAAGTTAGATAACGTTGATTTCTTAAAAAATAGTACTAAGCAACGGCCCTTCAAGGTATCTGGCCCATCCATGGAGACGCTTGCAATTATTGCGTATAAACAGCCTTGTATAAAAGCTGAGGTTGATTCCATACGTGGTGTTGAGTCGGGCCACTTGATTCGTGTTCTTATGGACAAGGGGTTGGTTCAGTTTGAAGGCAAATCAGATCTACCTGGAAAACCAATGCTTTATAAAACAACTAAAAAGTTTTTAGAAGTCTTTGGTCTTAGAAATATTCGTGAACTTCCATCTCTAGAAGAAATCGAACAGCTAATACCAGAAGGAATTACGCCAGCAGAAGATAAGAAGACTCTTGATCAATTAACAGGTGAGTTATCTTTGGATTACGCACTTCGTGATATGGAAGCGGAAGAAGAGCTTAATAAAATTTCTGACAAGCTTGGCGAAATTAAAACCACTTCTGAGTACTTTGAACAAGAAAAAGTGAGACAGAGAGATCAAAGGGATAAAGATCGCGCAGATGATATTCGCGAAAGACTCCTTTTGGGTCAGTATGTCGAAGACAACGATATGTCTTGGCTGAAACGTTATGAACAGAAGAAGGAGCAAGAGGCTCAGCTTGCAGCGGAGGCTGCAAGCCAATCTACAAGTGCAGCGGAAGCAGCAACTCAATCTACAAGCGCAGCGGAAGATTCAAGTATAGAGCAAGAATCCGCTCATTCAGTAAGCGCAGAGCAAGTTGCAGCAGATACTCTTGTAACAGAAGTTATTGTTACAGAAGAGATTATTAGTATTGAGGAATTGGCTGCATCTGTAGATGTTTCAGAAACGACAATTGATTTCTCAGATGAGAATGTAAAGTTGAACTCTGATGAGCAAAGTATAAAAGGTGAAATTACATCTGAAAATGTGGGGCAAGTTGCAGAAAAACTTTCTGGCCTTGCGGGGAGCGCACTGGATGCCTTCAAAGCATTTGATGATGAAGAAGATGACAAATCTAAAAATAAAATTGATATTTAATGAGTTGGCTCATTAGTAGTACTGCTGGAGTTTTTTACGATAGCTTCAGCAATACGAATTCCATCAACAGCCGCGGATGTAATACCTCCAGCGTACCCGGCCCCTTCGCCTGCGGGATAAAGATTTTTGTGACTAACAGACTGGAGAGTTTCTGAGTCTCTGGTGACTCTAAGTGGGCATGAGGTTCTAGATTCAATTCCATGTAACTGTGAGTTCTGAGAAATAAATCCAGGCATTTTGCGATCAAAGTCTCTAAGACCTTCCTTGAGCGATTCAATAAGATAGTGTGGTAGAATATCATGAAAGTTCACAGCTAAAACTCCAGACGGAGATGATGTTTCAAGGGGTAGGCCAAGGCGATTATTCATAAAATCTTGTGTTGTCTGTACGGGGATTTCTTTTGTTCCTCCTGATTTACGGACGGCTTCATAACACTTTTTTTCAAGCTCGCGGCGAAGTTTCATTCCCCCAAATATATCATTACCAAATAGTTTTTTATGATCAATTGTGACCACGATAGCAGAGTTTGCAAATTTCCCGTTTCGATTGTAGTTACTCATTCCATTACAAACAATTCCATCTGCCTCAGTACCACTAGAAAGAACATAGCCCCCTGGACACATACAGAAGCTATAAACTCCAATTCCATCTTCTGTATTATAAGTCAGTTTATAGTTTGCAGATTTTAGTTTGGGATGGTTTGAAAATGTACGGTACTGGGTTTCATTAATAAAGCTTTGTGGGTGCTCCACACGGAGGCCCATGGCAAAAGACTTTCCTTCTAAGAAAACTCCAATTTTATGTAAATGCTCTAGTATATCTGTTGCAGAGTGGCCAGTAGCGAGAACCACATGGTCTGAATTTAAAGTTTCTCCTGAGCTGAGCCTAACGGATTTGATAACTTGGTTTTCTGAGATGAGCTCTTCTACTTTTGTGTTAAAACGAATTTCACAGCCCTTTGAAGCTAGATATTCTCTCATCTTTGGCATGATACGGCGAATTTTGTCAGACCCAACATGAGGGTTTGAGAGGTACTGAATTTCCTCAGGAGCTCCAAACTGAACAAGTCGATGCATGACGTAGG
>CAUJDY010000063.1 GCA_963169805.1 Bdellovibrionota bacterium
GCAACCAAACCTTTTTTAAGTAGCCACGCAGTGGTTAATTAAAAAAGGTTTTTTAGTTTTTGGAACAGTCATGAAACTACGACCTGAGAAGAAGGTCGCATGGTTCACAAAAATATCAGGATGATATTTTTGCACTTCACACTAGTGAAGCCTTTGGTGGCGAGCAGGATGCGAGCCATGAAATCCTGCCCCCGCAACCTAAACTATATTTAAAAAACTATTTAATTTTTTCCTTAACTATCGATCCATCAACAGGATTGAAATATATTTCTACTTTCTTACCCTCTTTATTGGTGCCATAAATCTCGTAACAACTCCCAGGTTGTTTAAACTTTTGAATGTTGTATCCCTGATTTTCCATAAGCTTTTTGAAATCTTCTTCTTTCATCCACTTTTCTTTGGGTTGGTCTGTACAGTTTTTCTTAGCTTGTGCGAATCCACCAACAACTGTTAGTGCAAGTATCAAAATAAGATGTTTCATTAGAGCTCCTTTTTTTGCGACGGGTTAATTCCCACGCATGGCCATATTATCGGAACTCATCAGTATTAAGGAATTGACCAAATGACCTAAATAGCTAGAATAAGAGGGCATAAGTCATATGCCCAATGGTGAGTTCGGCAAAAAAGTTCGAAACTACGACAAGACACAACAACTAACCTGTGTCCTGATTGGAGCCAATATGAGAACTCAACTTGTTTACGACCTTCCTTTAAGATTTTTTCACTGGATTTTTGCCGTACTTTTCGTGACTGCATTTTTAATTGCAAAAACAGTGGACGATGAATCAACAGTTTTTTCTTATCACATGCTGGCGGGCTTCTTGCTAGTCTTTATTGTGAGTCTTCGTATCTTATGGGGATTTATTGGGACTAAATATTCTCGCTTTTCAAACTTTGCTCTTTCTCCCCGTGACTTTGTATCGTACTTCACAGGAATTCTATCAGGAGACAAACGAAAGTGGGCAGGACACAACCCTGCATCAAGCTGGGCCGCCATTTGGATGTTTATATTCGCTATTGGGCTTGGGATGACAGGATATCTTATGGCAAACGGCCAAAAAGAAACTTATGAAGACATCCATGAGCTTTTGGCCAATGCTTTCCTTGTCACTGTTTTGTTACACATTGCAGGTGTTTTATTACATGCCATTCGCCATAATGATGGAATTGGACTCAGTATGGTTGACGGAGCAAAGGAAAACACATCTACAGAGGATGCAATTTCAAACTCAAGGCCCGTGATAGCTATCTTATTTATTATCTTAGTCTCTACTTGTGCCCTTTATTTGATTAATAACTTTAACAATCAAAATCAAACTCTGAATTTTTTTGGCACTCAACTGCTACTTGGTGAAAATGAGGGGGCAGCAGAAGTAGAGCCTGCTGAACTTAATGAAAAATATGAGCAAGATGGAGACTCTGATAACGATTAAAAAAGGGATTTATGAATCAGCGAGAAAGATTTGTCATAGCGAGTATTTTAATTATTGTTACCATTCTTGTGAGCATAGATATTTTTACTGATTCACGTGAGGGCGTTATTCTTTGGCATGTCCTTGTTGAGGGCTTTATTGCCCTCGCAGCACTAGCCGGCGTATTATATCTCTTAAGAGGAACAATTAACCTCCAACGACGGCTTCGCCAAGAAATCGAAGATTTTTCTGCCTTTAAAAAAGAAGCAGAAACATGGAGAGAAGACTCAAAAAAATATATAGACGGCTTAGCCCATGCAATAGATCAGCAACTCACAAAGTGGAAACTTACCGTCGCTGAAAAAGAAGTGGCCTTTTTACTCTTAAAAGGGTTAAGCCTTAAGGAAATTGCAGACGTTCGGAAGACAACAGAAAAAACAGCCCGAGTTCAGTCGATGGCAATTTACTCAAAAGCCGGTATTTCTGGACGGTCAGAACTTTCTGCCTTTTTTCTTGAAGATCTCTTATTGCCAGCCTCTAATAATAACGAAATTAAGAATCACTAATACTTGGCAATTCTTGTACGTAACTTTTAGAGTATCATTTTAATGATGATTTGAATGATTCGATGGATCCTTTTGTTCCATTAATTTTAATGGAAATTGGTATTCCGCAACTCCTTTGGCACCATCTCTTACGACTTCCAAACGTAATTTTCCTGACTTACTTTCATACTTTTGATCCGGCTGACACTTAAAGTGATTCGCGTTTGATACGTTACACTTAAAGTTGATTTTGATTTTTTTATCCTCAAAAGTAGCACTCACTGAAGAGTTTTTTACTGTAGGATTTTTGAACTGTATATCCAGTAAAAAAAGTTGAAACGAATTATCTTTTTTATCAAAAACTAATTCTGTATGAAAAACGCCTGGCATCTTTATGTATCCACCGTTGGGTCCATATTTATTTTCACCATGACCAAACACGTTTGCGCATCCAAAAAACAGAATAAGTAAACTCAAATACTTCTTCATAACTCTTCCTCACTTTCTAATTTGTTTAAAATTGGGCAATCGGGCCTATGATCTCCATGACAATTCTTAGATAAATGTCTTAGAGAATCTACCATCGCCTGTAACTCTGCAATTTTTTGTTCGAGCTGCTTGATATGGTCAGATGCCAACATCTTCACATCTCGACTTGGTCGAGATTTATTTCTCCAAAGACCAATTAATTTTTTAATTTCTTTCATAGAAAAGCCCAGGCTTCGAGCTCGTCTTACAAATTTGAGAATATGTATATCGTTATCCGAGTAGGATCTATAGCCCGAATCTGTTCTTGATGCTTTGGGAATCAAGCCAATAGACTCATAATGCCTAATGAGTTTTGCATTTACTCCAGAATGCTTTGCCAATTGTCCTATGTTCATACAACTCCCTTCCATCGCTTTAATAATAGCGCATTTGTAACCACACTGACACTACTAAACGCCATAGCAGCACCTGCTATCATAGGATTTAGTAAGCCAGCCGCAGCCAATGGAATTCCAATAATGTTATAGATAAATGCCCAAAAAAGATTTTGCTTAATCTTCGAATATGTTCTTTTAGAAATATCGATTGCAGAAGGTATTAAGAGTGGATTCCCCCTCATCAGCGTGATACCAGCTGACTGCATGGCAACATCTGTTCCAGTAGCCATGGCAATCCCAACATCTGCAGCAGCCAAGGCTGGAGCGTCATTGATACCATCACCAACCATCCCAACTCTCTTTCCTCCATCCCTTAACTCTTTTACGATTCTTGATTTATCCTCGGGTAGCACTTCAGCTCGCACTTTTGTTATGCCTAGAGTTTGAGCCACACTGTGTGCACTCCCCTGATTATCTCCTGTTAACATCACTGGCTCTATTCCTAATTTTTTTAGAGACTTGAGCGTCTCATAGGCCTCTGGCTTAATCGTATCCACAAATGAAAACATCGCGAGTAATTTGTCAGATGTCGATAAGTAAGAAACAGTGTGTCCTTTTTCCTCTAGCATCAAGATCTCTGTTTTATACTGATCCAAATGGATTCTTAGGTCGCTCATCAATTTACGACTTCCTAGAAAGTACTGAATACCTCCCACGGCACCCTCAACTCCTCGCCCAGGCAAAGCTTTGATTCCTTCCGCCTCAACTACAGACAAATGATTATCTTTACCACTTTGCAGAATAGCTTTTGCAAGAGGGTGTTCACTTCCCTGCTGTAAACTCATTGCAATTTTTAAAACTTCACTTTTTTCTTTTTCAAATACCTGAATACTAGATAGTTGAGGCTTTCCTAATGTGAGAGTCCCTGTCTTATCAAATGCTATTACTTCCAAAGAATGGGCCACCTCCAAACTTTCTGCATCTTTTATAAGTATCCCATTTTTTGCTGCGACACCTGTTCCTACCATTAAAGATGTTGGCGTTGCCAATCCCAAAGCACATGGACACGCAATAATAAGAACTGAGACTAGATTCAAAAGTGATTGTTCTAAATTTCCCGTCAGAACATACCAAACAACTCCAGTAAGAACTGCAATCACAATCACTATGGGGACAAATATACTACTCACTTTATCCACCAATTTTTGGATGGGAGCCTTTGCTGCTTGAGCATTTTCTACCATGCGTATGATTCGTGAAAGTGTTGTTTCTGAACCTAGAGCTGTAATCTTAACTTTCAAAAGTCCGTGGCCATTCATAGACCCGCCTGTTACTTTATCAGATACACCCTTTAGAACTGGCAAACTCTCACCCGTAATTAAAGACTCATCAACCTCTGATTCTCCCTCTGTAATCTCGCCATCAACAGATATTTTTTCACCAGGTTTGATCATCACAAGATCACCCAATTTTAAACTTTCTACAGAGACTTGAATCAATTGATTCTCCTTGTAGAGCCAAGCTGTCTCTGGTCTTAATTCTTGTAAGGCCCGTATTGCAGATGTTGTTTGTGCCTTAGCTCGTATTTCAAGATACTTTCCAAGTAATATGAGAGTTATAATCACGGCTGAGCTTTCAAAATAGTAATGTACCATATGGTCAGAATGATTCTGTGGGGAAAGTAACTGATACACACTCAATCCATAGGCTGCCGAAGTACCAAGCGCTACAAGTAAGTCCATATTACCTGTGCCTGCTCTGACAGCCTTGTATGCATTTAAATAAAACTTATATCCCAACCAAAACTGAACTGGTGTTGCCAAGGCTAATTGGATCCAACCATTCAAATTCAACTGAAAACCAAACATCTCTGTTAGCATAGGGACTACAAGTGGCAGGGTTAGTATTGATGAGATGAACACCTTCATTTTTTCTTTATTTAACTCTTTGAGCTTATCCTCATGAATATCAGACGGAGTTTTCTTTTGAGAAAGATCGCCAACTTCATAACCAACATCTCGTATAGCTTTCACCACTTCATCTATTACCTCTCTATCTCTAAACCGAACACTTGCAAGCTCTGTTGCTAGATTTACACTAACACTCTCGACGTGTGGGTTTTTCCTGATGGATTTTTCGATTCTATTCACACAAGAAGCACACGTCATACCTTGAATTGGAATTTGGATCTGTTGTTTCATATAAAATACCTCTATTACAACTATCATCGACCTTCCAACCGCTGGAAGGTCAAGAATATTTTTTTAATCGACTCATATCGTAGTAAATTGAGACAAATATCATTTATTGCTTTACCTTCCAATGATTGGAAAGTCGATACTAGGAGCATACATACCTAAAAAAGGAGGTTCTATGTATACATTTAAGGTTTCAGGAATGACATGTCCAAGTTGTGCAAGTTCAATAAAAGCTGTACTCAAACGAAAAGACCCTGAAATTGAAGTTTCAGTGGATATCCAACATCAAATCGTGAAAGTTAAAAGTTCTCTGAATAGAGAGGCTTTAGCCGACATGATTAACGATATTGGCTATCCTGTTGAAAAATCTGAAAATGCATCCTGATACGGGATTACACTTAGATCAGCACAGCATTCCAAAAGCCCTGTTCCGATCGGGGCTTTTTTATATGCCAGAGGGAATCACCTGTTCACCCGCTTAAATTCTTTCGGCTAATTCCCAGCCAGATGGTAGATACAAGTACAACAGATACGATAGATAATACTATAGAAGTATGTCTCATATTAGTAACAAAGAAATTCGGAAGAAAAATAAAGAGAGACATCAATAAGGACGCAACTTCAAATATTATGTTATACAGATGACTTTTGAAATCAAAAAATAAATTAGTAAGAACCAAAAACATAAAATAATGAATTCCTGATACAGCAGTAAAATGATTATTAGGTATCAATTCAAGTGATGTGAGCATAAATGCAAAACCAAGAATTATATAATAAATCCGAATACGATCGGTCTTAAGTACCAATGAGTATCTACGTTTCAGCAAAGCGTACAGAATACACATTCCCAAAATGATAGGGAACAAAGAAAAAAAATGGCTCAAATACGTTTGAGATAAAAAGAGACCTGTCCCCAGAACACTCACAACCCATAAAAAAAATGGAAGAGGCCTTGCAGACAATTTCTCAATTACAAAAGCTCCAAATACTCCAAACAGTAGGATCGTAAGAAAAACACGTACTAACTGAAGAGGCGTAATATTTTGATCCAATCGTGATAATACCACTAAACATACAATGGATAGAGCAGCCATTATAATAGAAATTGGAATGCTCTTAGCAAGCCCCTTTACTTTTGAATAAATACTAACAGCAAAAAAAAGCCATACAACTAATACAAGAGCAGATGAAATATGAGCCAAAATGCCATACCCAGAAACTAAAAAACCAACGGTCGACAATACTAAAAGGAGGCAATAGAAAATCTTTAAGCGTTGCCCACATATCCAAACTTTGCTCTTTTCAAAGTGATGCCAGATCATAGGAAATAAAAATCCAAAAAAACCTAAATGAGAATGAGCTCTACGAAAATCCAAAAACATTAGGTCAGTAAAGAAACCAGAATACTGCAAACGCAAGATCAGTCCACCACTCACAGCACACAAAAGACTGTAGAATGCAATATTATACCAACTATTTTTTGCTGAGAAGAATTTTAACAAACTTATGACTCCAAACCAAAAGACCAATTGAAAACAGATACACAGAAATAGTCATCATGTGTCCATTCAAATCCACCCCTGCATGACTACGGATCATACTTGCTAGTATGATAAATCCACCAACCATTAAGAGTCTTAAAGATTTTGTTTCATAATCTAGACTTTGTTGTCCGTGAGCAAGCATTACTCTTGATCCAATCATGAGGGTAATAAGAACAAAAACGCCAATATAAACTAAATGAAATATGGCTATGCTATTAACTCCATATACATTTAAACTTAAGGACGCAATTAAAAGTAAAACTCCAAGCTTCAATAAATATGAAACATAGCTAAATGTTGTAGGCTTCTTAAATACACCAAAATATTTAAAGGCCATTACCAAAACTGCAACAAGCTTTAAAAACGAGCCTAATTGTGAGTACCTAAAAGCCTCTAATAGAAATCCACTATTAAGAGTCAACGCCAAAGAAAACATCAATAACTGATTGTTTTTTGGATCCGAAATGTTAGGCATAAGCGCATTGGGACTTCTTGAAACAACAGGTATGAGCCTGCTTCCAAGCCCTAGAATAAGGTTTAATACAAAAGCCTCCCCAGAGAGTTTATAAAAAACAGAATAATCTTCCTGGCGATATACAAATAGAATGACACCCACAATAGACTGGAGAATTGCAAACGGTAAAAAATAAAACCCTGCAAATGGTATTTTCTTATGAATTAAAAAACGCCTCGCCAAAAAAATACATAAGACTAACAACTGAAATAAGAAAAAATAAACCGACATCTCTATTTGATTTCTAATGTTAAGTGCTAGCTGTATAAAAACAGATAAAATAACAAAAAAAAGTTCTGCAAAGTGAATCTGAAAAGTTGATGTCATTTTGGGTACGGCAGTCATTAGAAATCCTGTAATAAAAGACCATAGAAACGACATAAACATAATATTAGCGTGAGCCTGCCTAGGGTAAAAGCTTATCAACCTATTCTGAAACAATATCCAAAGAAAAACGCCTATTAATGCAGAAACAATTCCGAGGGGAAATAAAATTTTATATGGATCTATACTATCTTCATCGGATGCCATGCCTTATCCCTAGTCTTTAAAAGCCTTCACTATAGGCTCGATATCTGCAGATAAACTTTCTATCTTAGCAATTCGAACCCCCTGCTCATTGAGTACACTAATAACATTCGAATGTGAAAACTCACCGTCTTCAAGCTCCTTAAAACTAATCCCCAAAACGACTGCCAGTTCTCTTGCAACTAAATCACTTCCAGCCGATAGAAAAGTCCACTCCGATTCACTCAGAGAGCGTGACTTCATATACTTTTTTAAGTGTTCTGGCGTATCTCTCTTAGGATCAAACGATGCAAGAACAATTCTGTATTTACCTTTATTCGCTTTTTCAATTTTTCTTTCTATCTCTTTTATTTTTGAGATAGTCATGGGGCAAGCATGAGGACACTTTGTATAAACCATCCCAATAATCACTTTTTTCCCTGCAAATTCTTTTAGAGATACAGCCTTATTGTTTTGGTCCTTCCAATTTGAATTTAAATGATATATCGAGTCCTTTGGAAAGTTAGCAAAAGACATCACACAATAGAATAATACTAAACCACTAACGATAAACTTCATAATGACCTCACACATCTAAAACCTAAATTCCAAACTGAACTATTACCCTTGAGACTTGATCTAAAGGCAAACCTCATAAAGGCTGCATAATCTTCTTTATTTGCGCTAGACATGCCCCCTGCTCCACAAAACATATCTTTATTAAAAGACACATCTTCACGACTTTCACCAGTTACAAATGCTGAGTTAAAATCCTCAACCCACTCCCAAATCAGACCATGCATATCCCAAATGCCGTACATGTTTCGGTAGATACTGCCAACAGCCTTAAGTTTTTCGCCTTTTGTCTCTCCATACCAATCTAATATTCTTCGCAAAAACTTTTCATCTTTATTTGCATCGCGAATTTTTTCAGAGGCTGCTGCCAAAAACTCCCATTCTGCTAAGGTTGGAAGTCTCATTTTATGATAGGAACAAAAAGCCCGAGCAGCAAACCACGAAACTTCTGTGATTGGTATTTTTTCACTTTTTCCATCAAAAGAAGTTAAATAAGTTCCATCGGCAAAAATTTCTGAGACATTTTCTTTTGTCCAGCTCGGATTCTTCATTAAGAAATCTACATAGTCCTTTTTAGTAACAGGATAAACCATAACCTCAAGAGCTCCCACCTTGTAAGGCTTCATTTTAGAGGCCTTTTTTCCCTTTGTTGATTTAGGAACCATCCAAAAAGGAGTGAGCTGACCCGGAGGCGTTTTGGTTAATTCTAGACTTGAAGACGCAGAAAGGGTCATGCTGTAAACTAAAATAAATAAAAAGCAAAACCCCTTCATACACATGATCAATGTCCTCCTGCAGGAGCCGTCAACTTAACATCTGCAACGTCTTTTGGAGTGACTACTTTTCCAGAATTACCCCATGTGCTGTAGACGTAAGTTAGAACATTTGCGATCTCTTCATCACTTAAACCTAATGCAGGCATGACGCTGTTGTAATTAGATCCATTGACAACAATTGGACCAGATAATCCATTCTTCACAACACCGATGGCTCTTTTCGCATCTTTATTGAGCCAGTCTGAGTTTGCGAGAGGTGGAAATGCGCCACTAATACCTTTGCCATCTGGCTGGTGGCATGCCGCACAGCTTTGCGTATAGATGTTACGACCTAATTTGATTCTGTCTTCTAGGGTTGCTGCCATTGTGACTTTCTCTGCATCATTCACTTTCTGAATAGCTCCGCCCTCTGGGAGATAAACATTATCCGCAGTTTTACCTGAATAAATAACTTTATCTTCTGGACCTTCTACTTTAATTAACCCTAAAGAACCTTTATTAAAAGTTCTAAAAATGGAGTGATCAACCATGACCAAACTTCCAGGCACTTCAACTTTAAAATCAACAATTGTTGATCCGCCTGCTGGCACAAGAGTCGTTTGAATATTTTGATTTATCAGATCACCACCTTCAACATAGACCTTATCAAAGATTTCTCCAATTACGTGAAAGGAAGAAACTAAATTTGGTCCACCATTACCAACATAGAGTCGAACGGTTTCACCAACCTTAGCAGTAAGTGCCTTATCTCCTGTCAAAGCATTCGCTGCACCATTAAATACAACATAGGTTGGGTTTTCATCGATAGCTTTTTCCATATCAAAAGGTTGATAGCCTTGTTTTCCATACTTACCTTTTGTATAAAAATCTCCCTGCATAACATAGTATTCTTTGTCTACTTTTGGCATTCCCTCTTTAGGTTCAACCAAAATAAGTCCATACATGCCGTTTGCGATATGCATTCCCACAGGAGCCGTTGCACAGTGATACACGTAGAGTCCACGATTGATCGCTTTAAATGAAAAAACACTTTCATGGCCTGGTAAAGTGAATGAAGCCGCAGCTCCACCGCCTGGCCCAGTCACGGCATGTAAGTCAATATTGTGAGGCATCTTGGATGAAGGATGGTTTTTTAAGTGAAACTCAATTAAGTCGCCTTCCTTAACACGAATAAAACTACCTGGAACTGTTCCTCCGAATGTCCAGAACGTATAATCTACTCCATCAGCAATTGGAGCTTTTTTCTCGATCACTTCGAGATTCACTATCAGCTTTGTATTGTGTTTGCGGTTGATAGGAGGAGGAACCATAGGAGGAGCCGTCAAGACCGCGACTTCCTCTCCCTTAATTTCTCCTGATGTATTGGTATCCTTAAAACAGGATACTAAAGTTAATCCTAATAAACTTAGGATAAATAAAAACTTGCTCATAGTGGCCTCCCGTGGTGTTTCTACTACGATATTACTGTTAATTGAAATTGTATAGTATGATTTAGGTCATTCTCAACTAGAAGTCGCAGACATTTCTTCGATGATTTTGTCTAATTTTAGGACTTTTATTTGTTGGTCTTGTGTCTCAATGATGCCCTTTTTAGACCAATCGCTCATTATACGAATGACAGACTCAACAGATGCCCCAAGACTATCAGCAATTTCTTTGCGCGTAAGAGGCAATGGCAGTGTCGACTCGTCGCCTTCATACTTGTTCAGGATATCTATAAGCAGAAAAGCAATTTTTGCTGAAAGAGGAGCTTTTAAAAGAGTTTTTTGAGTCTGTAAGCTACCTATACGCGTAGACAGGAGCCCTTGAATTTTAAAAATCAGATCCGTCTGTGATTTCCATTTTTGTAAAAAAACTTCTCTTGGAATTTTTAAAAATCGAGATGGACCCATTGCATAAGACGAAACTGGATATATGGGGCTAGGTTGCGCCATGATAAATGCGGCTATAATATCGCCTGGTGTTGAAAAGTGAACAATCGTGTCTTCACCGTTTGGATTGGGTCGAGACAACTTATAAGCACCACTTAGAACAATACCAAAGCTATCCGCCTTTTGCCCCATTTGATAGAGTAGCTGCTTATGTTTGCTAACAATAATCTCACCTGACGTACACAAATCTAGCAATTGATCTGCACTGTACCCTTCAAACACTTTAAAATTTAGTAGCTCACTCATTGCTGCCTGTAAGGCTATCGATTTTCCCAAAATAACACCTTTGTTATAGAGAAATTCATACCTAGGAGCTTGTGCGTCGTCAATAACAGTGAATATTTAGCCTGAAATTGATCTTTTAACTAATGATCTGTGCCGGACTTCGTCATGAGATGGCTCTTCCAAGCAAAGATTCCGATACGGTTTAAATACCAACTCATCCTCAAAATGAGAGTGTTCTTCAAAGACGATCTGAAATCTATGCATCAATTTTATAAGATCCTCTAGGTCATTATTTTCTTTTTGATAGCTTGCAAGTCTACCCATTATTCTTTGAATAATCTTTCTATCCTCCTGATGTTCAAGCTCCATGCTTTCTAGCATGGGCGTAAGATTTTTATATTCCCCAGTTTCAAGAGACTTAAGTATCACTGCGAAGACAATATTTTCTTCGAGTAGCGTGTGAAATTGTAATCTCTGAATAAGATACAAAAATAAGTTTTTTGCCTCTATTAACAAACTTCCTTCACTTGTATCTCGTATAACATAAGAATCAAACTGACCAAGAATCTCCTCAATATCTGCTGCAAGCGTTCGATGGAACTGTAGGACGACATTGCGAATTCTTTCCTCTATAATGTTTTGCTTCGTTTTAGTTGCATTCATACCCATATTATCTCTAAATTGCTGCCACCGAAGTATGATGCAAATCACATAGATTTATACTTTTGCCACTAAAATAAACTATTTAATAATATCACGTAAAATATGAAACAAACATGGGGCTAGTTTTTTAGGACTACTAACTACAAAGTATCTCTTGAACATTCTACTAAAATATTCTTTTTCTCCCTTATCAATTAATACTGCAATGGTAAAAATACCTTCTGTCTCAAGTTCTGCACAGGCTTTTTTAATATCCTGGATACCATGCACTCCTTCATATGTGTCTAAATCAGAAGGTTTTCCATCTGTCAGAAGAATTAGTATTTTCTTTTTTGCATCAGACTTTTTTAGGTAGCTTCCGGCATGACGTATAGAGGGACCTAGCCTCGTGTATCCTTGAGGCTCAACTATATCGATATTTTTATAAAAATTCGCCCAGCTATCACTTTTTCTTTTTACAAAATTAAAAACGCAGTTTTTTCGTGTTGCCGACCATGTCCCCGCAATTTGAACAGTCTGCATTAAACCATCAAAAACAAGTCCCATCATGACCAAGGAGTCTTGTATGACATTAAATATACGAGTGTTTTCTACCCAGGAATCCGTTGATAGAGATTGATCAAAAAGTAAAAATACTTCTGCATCACGTGAAGTCTTCTTCTTTGACATAAAAAGCCTTGGCGCACGATGAACTGATCCATTCACTCTATCTGCAGCGAATCGAACACACTCATCCATATCCAGTTCTGCTCCGTCGACTTGTCTATTGAACCAAACTGGCTGGTTCACCAAACGCTCGAGTTCGTATTTATAGGATTGGATTTCTGACGCAAACTCTTTTGAAACACAATCTTTTAATACCGAAGAATGCGCATTGACACATGATTGTTCTGTTAAAGTACAGTAGTTCTGCTTGTAAGATTGTTTTTTGGAAAACCACTCAGGATAAAGAAATTTACTATCAAGAATTATATCATTTTCGTTTTGATTAGACACAAATATCTGATTCATATCTGCTGAATAAAATGACTGAGCAGCCTCACCTTGAGAGGTCACATTCGACATATCAAGCTCTTGTAGGGCATCTAAATGATCTTGAAGTTGATCGTCTCCAGATTCTAACCTATACCCGCCTGAATAATCATCCGCGGTTTCCATTTTCTCAAAGGAGTGAGAAACAGGGTTATACTCTTTTTTTTTCTCATTTAAATTCACTTTTTTGATAGGGCTTGATTGAATCTTTCTAAACTCTGTCATTTCTTTTTTTCTTGTAATCAAAGCCCCTTCAAGACTATCAGCATCCAAAACAGCTGCATCTACCATATTGTGAACAGTCGAAAATTGTAGATAATTTGGTAATTCATCTTTTGCTTTGAAGGTCATTTTTGGGATGAGCACATCTGAAGATATCGATCTTGATAATGTCTGGATGCGCCATACAGAAATCAAATCCAAGGGCCCTTTAGAAGGCGCTTCTTTTCCAATAGATTCAAGATATCCTTTTTGAAAATCCTTAAACCCAATAAAAACTTCATCCAGATATAAATTTACATCTACATGCCGTCTTAAAAACTCAACCCTCTTTGAGATCAATGAATCAGTCTTATCTTTAGAATAAATTTTTAATTTTTTTGTAGCGCATGCTAGTAAGGTTAAGTACAAATATGAATTCTTGTTATTACAATGATTCTTTGACCAATAAATTCTTTCAGGCAAATAAAGCATGTCTTCTATAAACCCAGTGTAAGATTTTGAAGGAACTATTTGTTTTAATTCACCTGATCCCAATACATATTGGCCAATTGCATTTACATAAGATCTCACATCGCTTAACTGAATGACCTCTAACTGAGATTTATCTCTCTTAACTTTACTATTCCAAATTTTTTGAAATAAATCCTCTACAAATCCCATATTATATCGCTAAATTAATTAAATCTTTTAAAGCTCCAACAATTTGTCTGTCTTCAGAAAGAGGTTCAGCAATTGAGATATGACAAGCATCCCTAGGGTCCATTCCATCGACAATTAATTGAGAAGCTCTTACAAGTAAACGAGTTGATACCGTTTCACTTAACTGATATTCCTCCATTTTTCTAATTCTATTAGCAATAGACACAATTTTTTTGGATATATCTTTAGGTACGTTTGTCAATTCACACAAAAGTATGTGTTCAAGATCTGGCTCTAGATACGACATGTGAATTGTTACAAACCTCTGTTTAGTCGAATTTTTTAATTGCTTGATTCCTCTTTGATACCCCGGATTATAACTTGCAACAAACATAAAATTTGAATGCGCTTTTACAACTTCAGATAACTTATCCAAATAGATTTCTCTTCTATGATCTGTTAAAGGGTGTATAGCTACGACCACATCCTCTCGTGCTTCTGCAACTTCATCAAGATACAATATTGCTCCCTCACGTACTGCCTGAGTGATAGGACCATCTTTCCAAACAGTTTCTCCCCCTTTAATAATATAGCGCCCAAGCAGGTCCGCTGCATTTGTATCCTCATTACAAGCAACACTGTAGACCTTAAGACCAAGCTTACTAGCCATGTGAAGGACAAGCTGAGATTTTCCACAGCCGGTTGGTCCTTTGATCATAAGAGGTATTCTACTTCGAAAACATCTTTCAAATACCTCTACTTCGTTTTGGTTTGATAAAAATAGTTCATTCATGAACCTAGCCTCCTACTTTTCCAACTGGCCTTCCAAATCTGATAAAGTTCCACACGTATGCTATTATTCCTAGAGTAAAGAGTGTTGCTGCTAAGACAAGCCCAAGAAAGTGGACCTCGATTTCTTTTTGAACAGCTAAAAAATCAAGCCCAACTTTCCTCTCCAAATACACCTGCGCAATACCCGCAATGCCAAAGGCCACTGTCATTGAAACCATTCCAATATTTGAAACCCAAAATGCAAAAACGTTTGCGTTTGAATCTTGCAACTTACGACCTGTTAAATGTGGCATTGCATATGTGATAATTCCAAGAACAAGGCACGCATATGCTCCCCAAAAAGCAAGATGGCCATGCATAGCTGTTACAAGTGTTCCATGTGTGTACATATTCACTTGAGGTAATGTATGAGCGAAGCCTAGAAATCCAGCTCCTACAAATGACATCACAGCACATCCGATAGTCCAGAGCATCGCAACTTTATTGTCAGGATTGCGACCGCCTTTCTTTGCCATTGCAATTGCATAAATGGCCATTCCTAAAAATGCAACTGGCTCCAAAGCACCAAAGACCCCACCAATCATAAGCCAATACCTTGGTGTTCCAATATAGTAATAGTGGTGTCCTGTCCCGAGTATTCCACTCAAGAAAGTAAATCCAACAATCACATAGAGCCATTTTTCTATAACCTCTCGATCCACACCGGTGAGTTTGATAAGTAAAAATGAAAGTATGGCACCCATGATAAGCTCCCAAACACCTTCAACCCAAAGATGCACTACCCACCATCTCCAGTATGAGTCATGAGTTTGATGATCTGTTGGTATCATTCCTGGTAGATACAAAAGCGCGGCCGTTAAGAGTCCAAAAAATAAAACCAAACTTGTTGTTGTATATCTCTTTCCCTTCCATATTGTACCGCCGATAATTCCAATAAACAAAAGCACGTCGACCACGACTAAATAATCTAATGGACGGGGTATTTCTAGGAACTTTCGCCCCTCCCACCATTGAAAGTGAAATCCAATAATTGCCGTAACTCCAACCAAGACAAAAGCAATGAGTTGAACGTAAGCCCACTTGACCGATAAGATTTCTCGATCAGCTTCCTCAGGAATTATATAATATGCAGCTCCCATAAACCCTGAAAGCAACCACATGACTAATAAATTTGTATGCACGGCTCTTGCCACATTAAACGGAATCCACTGATGAAGACCATCAAGTCCCATGTGAGCAAAACCCATTATAAACCCATAAACAAGCTGCAGACTAAAGAGAAGCATACAAACTGCAAAGAACCAGTATGCAACTTTTTGTGATTGATATTTCATTTCACTTTCTCCTTCTTAAGAGTCGAGAGATATGCTGCCAATTCTGTAATTTCCTCTTCTGAAAGTGGCAACTTTGGCATCTTTGAGTCTGGTTTGATGGACATTGGATTTCTCAACCACTCTTTGAGATAGTTAATATCCCGAAGCTCACCGATTAAATCCAAAGCAGGGCCAACCTCTCCGCCTTGACCATTTAATTGGTGGCATGCAACACACATTTGATTAAAGATTTGAGGCCGATTTTCATTTTTAACAACAGCATCTAACTCTGAAGTTGCACCGTCCGCTTTTGGAGAAGCTGTCTTTATAAGATCAGGTTTAGGCGGAAATCCATTTAAATCCATATTTCCGACCCAAATTAGAAATGCAGTCAGGTCGTTAATTTCCTGTTCTGTCAGCTTATAATTAGTCATCTTACGTTGACCTGGATACATGGCCTCTGGATCTCTGAGCATAGCTTTTATAAAAGCTTCACCTCGTCTTTCAAAAACTTTAGTGAGCTCTGGAGCATAATAGGCTCCCTCCCCCATAATGGTATGACACCCCATACAGTTTTTGGTATCGAAAAGATGCTTTCCTCGAATAACTTCCTCAGTCAAATTCTGGGATTTTGTTTGGTCTGGAATTCTTTGAAATGTATCAATTGTTAGACCAATAAAAATTGCAGAAAATGCAGCTGTACCAAACACGAAAAATGCTTTGGCTTGCGACTTTGTTAACATGAGAATCTCCTTAGCCGCCGCACATTCCGCAGCATCCTACTTTACTTTCATTGACTTTTTTTATTTCTGCCTGAGAGAGCCCATCCTTATTACCAACCAACTCAAACTTTAAATTCTCAACCTGAGCACCAAGAAACTGTCTTTTGACTTCATCAAGACTTTCATTTGATGCAATTCGAAAACTTTCTCCTGCTCTTAGACCTTCATACATAGAAAACAAAAGACCCGATCTATGAGAAGGTTCAAAAACATCTAAATTAATTGTAGTTACGACCATACTTGCCTCCTTATTTAAGCTTTAAGGTATATGAGGTTTTCACCAATAACATATGATCTAGATCATTTCATGGATTCATTTTTTCCCTTAGCATCAGAATCAGGAGAACTGCTAATGAATTCAGCATCTATAGCGCATCCTCTTTTTCAGGTGCTAATGGAGGAACACAAAAAAATTCTATCAAAACTGGCCCAGATAGACTTGTCCCCTCGTAGGGACCAGTGGCTACCACTCCTCGATGAGATCATGCAGCTCATCGAGATGGACCATCACTTTAAAGAAGAAAAGCTTCTCTTCTCGCGCATCTATATGAACCCTAAAATCAATGCAGGAGGTCCGATGTGCAGCCTATTTTTTGATTTTCATATGTCCGAAAAAATCAAGGAACAAGTTGAGCGCATTACCTCAACCCCACTTATGATAGAGCCCCACCAAGAAGATATTCTCAAAACACATTGTCCACTCACTTTGCCAATCGAAGAGCATCAGGCGGGAAAAGATTTGCTGAAATATATCATAAAAAATATGACACATCTGAAAGACAAAGAAATTTCGCAATATTTGTCTCTCTACAAACAAATTCAATTTTCACACATACAAAAGGAAGAAAATTGTCTCTATCACCTGTGCTCAAACCTTCTAACATCTCAAGAAGCCGATGAAATTCTAGAGTTATGGAATCAAAAGGAATAAAAGTATGAAAAAGGCATGTACACCTAGAGAGCTTTCCTTGAAGAGTTTTTTTGTAGGACCACAGGCAGAAAACGCAGATATTCTACTCCGACAAATTCAACTTATTTTAGAGCAATGGATTGATTGGAGGAAGAGTTATTTTCCGCACGATGGGCCAGCCATATCTTATGAGGATACAATTAATAATGATTTTATCAAAAATATAAAGAAAATGAATCGAGAAACAAAAAATCTTTTAAATCAATTTTCAAAGGAAATACCAAAATTTTCCCCACGCTACCTAGGACACATGTTCTCAGAAATATCCATGCCTTCTATAGTAGGTCACATGATTGCTCTTCTTCATAATCCAAATAATATCTCTAGAGAGTCCTCTTGGGTGGGCACAGACATTGAGCGGCTCTCAATTTTAGAATTAAGTCGTATGGTGGGTTATACAGATAAAGCTATTGGACACTTTACGTCTGGAGGAACAATTGCCAATTTTGAGGCTATACTACGATCAAAATACAAAATAACTAAATCGATTCTCTCAAGCCACAAAAAAGATTTTAATGATGCATGCTATGCAACTCACCCCTTAAATAGAACATTTCAAGTGACTCTTAGCGATCTAGAAATTTATAAGAAAATACAAAAAAAATATAAATTGGATTTCGCAGGACACACACTTCTTGTACCTGACAGCCAACATTATTCGTGGACAAAAGGAGCTTCTCTTTTTTCGATAGGACAAAATAATCTCGCAAAAATTCCTCTTAATAAATATGGTCAAATGTCCATTAAGCATCTGAAAAAGACCATTGATTCATGCCTCAACCAGAAGAGACCCATCGCATGTATCACCAGCGTTTTTGGTACTACAGAGCTTGGAACGGTTGACTCAATTAGCGAAATTCAACATACATTAAATACCTATAAACAGAAATATGGTTATCAGTTCTGGCATCACGTTGATGCAGCTTATGGAGGCTTTTTTGCATGCGCAAAAAATAATCCTATTTTTGATAGCAGTATTCTGCAATCCATTCAAACCCTACCAAGCACATCTTCGATTACGATTGACCCTCACAAATTAGGATATGTCCCTTATTCTGCAGGAGTGTTTCTATGCCAATCAAGAGAGGATTACTATATTCACAAAACAGTTGCTCCTTATGTTAACTTTGATACTGATAAGGACTTGGGCCCCTATACCATTGAGGGTTCAAGGCCTGCGACTGGAGCGGTGGCACTTTATCTCTCATCTAAATGCATTGGCTTAGACAATAGCGGCTATGGAAAGATTCTTGAAAGAACGATCTCTTCTGCTAAAAAATTTAAAGAACTTGCCTCTCATGCTAAATCTCCGCTTCTTTTTGTGAGTACAGTTGGCACAAATATCGTCTGCTTTGCAATTGGATCTCAAGGCGAAAATTTATCAAGTGTGAATAAACGAACTCTAAAGTTTCTTGAACGTGCTATGAAAAAGCAAACAACCCCTCACAAAAAAACATTCTTTATCTCTAAAACACACCTCTCACGCAATTACAGTAGTCTCATAAAGCATTTTTGTGCTGAATCGAATTTGAAGATGGATACAAATGATCTACCTTTAGCTCGAATTACTTTTATGAATCCATTTGTAGATTCAAGACATTCAAAAACGGCGTATTTACAAGATTTTGTGAAATATATCAAATCGTTGTGTAAATAGATGCACAGTCCCTCAAAAATATACTTTTTTGTGATGCGTATTTATGACCTAGATCATAAGCGCTCTGCCCTAAACTTAATATCATATGCGTATGCTTTGGAATTCACACGATTATGACAAAGCAACATTGAATTCACCTAGGAGGGATCATGGAAGTAACAACAGAAACTTCAGCTAGAGGTACAGAGACAAAAACTAGCCAAAAAGATTTAAATTCACTAACTGCAAGATCAACGCAATTCAATAATGATTTTTCAAAGGAAGTCTTTGACCTTACATATAAATATACAAATGAGAAGTCGATCAATGACAGACACCTAGCTATAGCCAAAGACCTAGCGAGTGTGGAAAAAACAGAGCTACAATACTATTGGGCTACAAAATTCTTAGACCTCCTTGAAGACTTTAAATTTGTACCCGGAGGGAGAATTACTTCAAACGCAGGAACTGGTCTTAAAGGAACAACCTACATCAATTGTTTCGTAAGCGGCTTCAGAGGCCAAAATCAGGATTCTATGGAATCCATTATGGATGAACTGAAAAGACAAGCATTGATATTAAAGTCTGAAGGTGGATATGGATTTTGTGCTGACGTACTACGCCCAAGGGGATCGTTTGTGGAAGGCATTGGAGGTGATTCTCCTGGAGCCGTAAAACTTCTAGAGATGTGGGATACACAAAGTTCCGTGATAACAGCAGGAAGTGGACTTAAAAAAAAACACACTAAAGGAAAGACTAAGATTCGAAAAGGTGCTCAAATGGTCACAATGTCAGTGTTTCATCCTGACATTGAAGAGTTTGTCACCTCAAAACAAACTCCAAATCACCTAACAAAATTTAATATGTCCGTTCTTGTTTCCGATGAATTTATGAATGCGGTTGAGAAGAATTTGAGTTGGAAGTTAGAATTTCCCGACTATGAACTTGCAAAAAAACAGTACAAAGAATCATGGGATGGAAATCTAAAGCTTTGGAAGGAAAAAGGATACCCCACTAAAGTTTATAAAGAATATGCCAATGCCAATGAGCTTTGGAATCTTATTATGCAATCTACGTATAATAGAAACGAACCCGGAATACTTTTTTCAGATACCATTAATAAACTTAATAATCTTTATTACGACGAATTTATAAATGCAACAAATCCATGCGGAGAGCAGGTTCTTCCAGTGGGAGGTTGTTGCCTGCTGGGATCTATCAATTTAACTCAGTTTGTCGATATCAAAAAAAGCGACTGGGACTACAAAAAACTTCAAGAGTATATTCCCATTGCTGTACGATTTATGGATAACGTGAATGATAAAACTTCTGTTCCACTTGAAGAACAGAGAGAAAATTTGAAAACTAAAAGACGCATTGGCCTAGGTATTATTGGTTATGCTTCTGCTCTTATGATGCTCAAAATTAGATATGGCTCTGAGGAGGCTCTCACCAAAACTGAGGCCTTGTCGAAGTTTATTATGAACCAGGCCTACAAAGCATCTTCTCTAATTGCCAAAGAGAAAGGAAGCTTTACAAAGTTTGATAAGGAAAAGTATTTACAGGGTCAGTTCATTAAAAATCTAGATGAGGACACGATTGAGTCTATCCAGAAAAACGGTATGCGAAACAGCCATTTACTTTCTATCCAGCCCACAGGCAATAGTTCTGTTCTAGCCAATAATATTTCAGGAGGTCTAGAGCCGCTTTTTATGACAAAGTACATCCGAACTTCAGTTCAGCCCTTCCCTCCTGAAGGAATGTCAGTTCCTCAAAAAATTGACTGGCAGAATAAAACATTTAGCTGTGACTCCAACACAACAGAATGGAAGTGGGCACAAGAGGGAGATGAAAACCTTTTAGTAACAAATTATCATGGAGAAATTTGGAAGTTTGATGCTTCAAGAGGTCTTTTAAAAGAATCGCAGATTAAGGATTATGCTGTTTACTTTCATGAAAATAACAAAACCTGGGAGGACAAAGCCGATTGGACAGCAACTGCTTACGAACTTAAAATTGACGATCACATTAAAACAATGAAGGTTCTTTCTAAGTACATAGATTCTGCAATGTCTAAGACTGTGAATATACCAAACGACTACCCCTATGATGATTTTAAGAGACTGTATATGGATGTTTACAAATCTGGAACAATTAAAGGATGCACATCCTACCGAGATGGTACAATGACTTCTGTCTTATCTTTGCAAAGCACATCTGAAAAATTAAATCTTAAAGGTGTCCCAAGAACAAAAGCTATTAAAAGACCAACAGTTTTAGATTGTGATATTCATCAACTGACGACAAATCAAGAGAAGTGGGTTGTACTAGTTGGTTTATTAGATGAAGATCCATACGAAGTTTTTGCGATGAAGCAAGATCGACTTTTCTTACCCAACAAGCTGAAACGTGGAAAACTCATCAAGGCGAGTTCTGGAGTCTACAACTTGGAAACTGAGGATGGCTGGAATCTCGAAAATATTAGTACATTTTTTGAATCGAATGAACAAGAAGCTCTCACACGTATGATCTCAACGGCTCTAAGACATGGAGCTGATATTGAGTTTATTGTGTCACAACTTATAAAAAGTGAAGGAACCATAAACTCATTTTCAAAAGCGATTGCTCGAACTTTAAAAAAATATATTTCAGATATTAAATCCATGAAGTGTTCAGATTGTAAGGGATCGAATATCATTATTTCTGAGGGATGTTTTTTATGTAAAGACTGTGGCAGCAGTAAATGTAACTAATCTAACAACAAAGCCCTTATTTAAATAAGGGCTTTGTATAGGCTAAAATACAAACGACTATCAGAATAAGAGTAGGAACTTCATTTATGATTCTGCAAGATTTCGAAGTCAGTAAAAGATGTCCTTTTCTGAACTGAGTAAAAACATAATAAGAATATAAGTGATAACAACCAAGAAAAAAAACAAACGTCAGTTTAATATGGATCCATATTTGCTGTAGCAATAGCGGATTTAACACCAACATCCATACACCAAAGGTAAGGGTCAGAATTGAGGCCGGAAGCATAATATATGTCAGTAACCGATACTCCATCGTTATGAAAGTCTTGCACACCTTTGGCTCATTCCAATTTTCGACATGGTATACAAAAAGCCTAAATATATAAAAAAGACCAGCAAACCAAGAGACGACAAAAATAACATGAAGCGCTTTTACAAGTTGATAGCTCAATTAAACTCCCGATGAAAACCTCTTAGGTTCTACCTGATTCATTGCATATTTATCAATCTTATTACAAATATGGCGTGTAAAAGGTTTTCCTTGCTCCGTAATAATGAGCTTATCTTTATTCACTTGAACAAGCCCCTCTTGCACCATATCCGCAAATAAATTGACGTCCATGATTTCCCATCTCAAAGGTGTCCAATACTGAGTCATTAGATTCAATATATAACTTTTGATTTCAAGATCCTCATCTGTAAATAAATGTCCCCTTGAAACAGGTATGACGCTATACTCTAAAACATCTTTATAATATTCATCTAATGTTTTTTTATTTTGTTGGAATCCAAATAAAGATTCTGAAATAGCACTGACTCCAAGCCCTAATAGTACATCAGTAGCATACTCAGTATATCCCATAAAATTTCTATGCATGGATTCATTATTGCTTGAATCTGCGATTGAATCAGATGGAAGAGCAAAATGGTCAATGCCAAGAGGAATATACCCTGCTCCTGAAAAAATATCCCTAGCAGCATCAAAAAGAGCTCGCTTTTCACTTCCCTTTTTAATTTCCATCCTCTGGAATCTATTTTGGGCAGGACGCATCCACGGAACAACCGCCAAACTATAGAGCGCAATTCTATCCGGTTTTAATTCCATCGTTTTTTTTGCAGTTTCTTTAATAGAATCACTCGTTTGACCTGGCAACCCATAAATTAAATCAAAGTTTATGGATTTGTAACCCAGTTCTCTGGCCATTAATACACAGTTTTGAACAACCTCGAAGGGTTGTATGCGGTTTACATTTTTTTGGACCTCAATATCAAAATCCTGCACTCCCAGAGAGATTCGATTAAACCCCAAATCTCTAAGAACCTTCAATTGTTCAAAAGTGCAACGTCTTGGGTCTACCTCAACGGCACCTTCAAATTGACTAAAATCTATATTTAAATTTGTGAGGATGGGATCTAAAAGCTTAGTTAAGTTTGCTGCATTAAAAAAGGTCGGAGATCCACCTCCTAAGTGAATTTGTCTTATTTTTCGCTCCTTTAAAATGGGAACTTTCTGAAGGTACAATTCCCACTCTTTATGTATAGCCTGAATATACTTATCCTCTTTGGAGTGATCCTTTGTTATCACATTATTACAGGCACAAAACGTACATAAACTTTCACAAAAAGGAAGATGCAAGTACAAGCTCCAAGTTACATCTTCTTTCTGCATCGACTTTTCGAGCAATAAAGACCATAGATCACGACTCAAGTTGTTCTTCCAGTACGGGACAGGAGGATAACTTGTATATCTAGGAACGGGTGTATCGTATTTATCAAATAAATTAAGATGGTTGCTCATAAATTCACCTCTGAGGCTAGGCTAACATAGTACAGTCGACCTAACTATGATCTGCGTCATACCCCTATTCGTAGATAACAATTTATTTTTAGACTGTGAGAAAGAATAAAATTTTTCGTTTTTTTTGCTCCCTAAAGCTAGCAGTCATCATCCTGCTGTCTCTTATTTTTATTTGCGCCTATGGGACGATTCTAGAGTCCCAATATGATAGTAAGACTGCTTTAGCGCGCGTCTATCAGTCCTGGTATTTTATAGCTGTTCTCATACTACTTTGTCTTAATCTATTAGCCGTGATGATTGATAGACTGCCCTGGCGCCCTCGCCATGCCAGCTTTCTCCTTGCACATAGCGGTATTATTATACTTCTACTAGGGGCAGCTGTTACATATCTATGGGGAATTGAAGGAACATTAGAGATTGAAAAATCAATGCAGACTTCAACGATCTATACATCTGATTCAGATTTAAAAATATTCAAAAAAAGTAATGACGGAACTGTTACTTTACTTTACGAAAAAGAAATCAATATTTATAAAATGATACCTTTTGAAATATATATTAATAACCTTGGTGATCTAAAATTCACAAAAGGTCACCCTTACGGCATTCCCAAAGAAATTTTATTTAAGCTTGCTAAAAGAGACACTTTAAATGAACAACAGACAGACTATATAGAACAAAAGAAGCCTACTCCTATGTCTCATCCTTTTCTGGACTTTGAAGTCAATTCTGAAAAGCACCAGGTTGGTCTGAATTCCTTTAAAAAATTTAAAGTAGATGATGACGAAATCTTTGTTACCTATGGCAACAAGAGACTTGAACTCCCATTCACAGTTAAATTGTTGGAATTTAATATTGATCGGTACTCAGGTACAAACAGTGCAAGAGATTATGTCAGCAAGATTTCAATTAATTCGAATATACCTATCAATATCAGTATGAATCAGCCCCACAAGTATCTAAACTACACCTTTTATCAATCTTCA
Organism: Bdellovibrionota bacterium; assembly: GCA_963169805.1. Taxonomy (GTDB): domain Bacteria; phylum Bdellovibrionota; class Bdellovibrionia; order Bdellovibrionales; family JAEYZS01; genus CAUJDY01. The sequence goes on from CAUJDY010000063.1 coordinate 24,684, forward strand.
TTTCAAACAAATATCAATGGAGAGCCCTACAAAAGTATACTCACAGTCAATAGTGACCCTGGAAGGTTCTTTAAGTATCTAGGCTCACTCCTTGTGATTTTAGGTTCATTCCTGCTGATGTTTTACAAGAATGATATGAGCAGTAGCAAAGCCAAAAAAAAAGCCCTACAGATGTAGGGCTTTAACACACGTAACGTGTTTTGATTGAAGTGATTATAAATCGTTTGGATCTCCAATGACGGGAATTGGATCTACGTGATCTTCATACTCTTCAAAACCTGAATCATCTCCACCACCTGTATTACCATCATCGCCATCCACAAGATCTTCTTCAGGGACATCAACAGGATCATCCAAGATAATATCACCACGATCTACTTTAGTAAATGATGGCAACTTCAACACTGGCTTTAAAAGACAATCACCGTTACCAAGTATATTCACTGATTTAAGTGCATCAAAATCTATTAACATAGAATAAGAACTCTCACTATCAAACGTAACAGGTTGATTCAGTATAATTTTAATACCCGTTTTAGTAGCACTTGGAGTTCTTAATTCACATCTTGAATCATCTGATTTAATAGCATGATTATTGGCAGACTCAAGAATCATACGTATTTGCTTAACCGTGATCCCATCTGGCATAGAAAGTTCAGCTAATGGAAGAGTAACGCCATCTCTTAATGTAAGAAGATTCAACATCCCTAATCCCTGGGCTATCAATAAACGACCTTCCCTACCATCTCTTTCTAAGACGAGTTCAACGTGTTTGATATTTACGTTAACTTCCTTGAGATCTTCTCGAGGAGCGTCTGTTAATAAGACTTTAAAATTATTGGGAGCAGTTGCGTAGTTTGCCGCATTAAAACCACCATCGACTCCACCGGATCCACCACCACCTGAACACGCGACTAGCGCCGTGGCTACAGTACACCTTATCACACTATTAAGAAATCGCATACGTCCCCCTAATTCTTAATATTATTATCTCTTTTACTTACCTCCATTTTATCGCAGTTCTGGATAAACATAAAAAAATAAAAAAAAAGAACGACTCGAAATCGAATGCGGTTGAACAGATCAAAACTATTTATGAGAAAGTTTTAAATATTGAAAATATTTTGGACACTCGATTTTATAGAATATCAAATTGAGATTCTATCCGTACCCTATAACAATGTAGGATCAACAATTTCTTGATGTGCCTCAGGCGTACACCCCATCTGTCCTTCACCTAAATCTAACTTGAATCTATGCTTTTTAAAAAACGCCTTTTCTGCCAGATCAACTTCAGGATTGATAATTTCTGGAGGAAGCGTCGGACGATCTAATATATCAAATTTTGCCTTTTTATATGTCTCAATTTGTTCCGTTGTAAGGCTTTCCATATAAACCTGATATTCATCAAATGTGGTACAGATCACTTCTGGCAAAGAGCATACTAATTTTGAAAAATCAGATAAAGCATGCCAGTACGCCCCTCCATTCCATGTTGAAAAGTGATGCCCAATATTCACTGGGGATCTATTTCCATTGTAACTTTTCACAAAATAATTCAGATAACTGAGTAGCATTTGCTTTTTGTATTTGTCAGCATTTGCGGGATCAGGCTTTGCTCCTGAATGATAAGCATAAAAATTAAAATCCATGGCAATACTCATCCTACTTGTTCCGGCGATAGGAATATACCCAAGCGGCATCTCCCAGGTCCCGTAGGAGTTTTTTGATGGCCAGGTTCCAATAGGGGCACTCTTACTTGAATCGTATGTATAGCTGTGAAGAATTTTATTTTCACCTATGTTTACATAATTTCTTGCCAAGGTCTCCCACATGGCTCTATTCACACCAAGCTGTGGAGCTCGCAACCCTTTAAGCTGTCCCTCTAGTGTCTGATGCCAGATATCTATATTCATCTGATCGTTTGGAGTCAGCTGATTGTTTTCAAATACAAAATGCAAAAGCCAGTGAAATGCATCAAACTCTAAGGACCACTCTTCAAACGTCCAATTCTCCCCCTGCTCTTTACCATTCCAAACTAAGTATCCGCCATCAAAATGGCCGTTTACATGAGAAGACATTTTATGGCCTTCCTGTGTAGCAAGATGTACTTGTTCAAGACGTTGCAATAGATCGTCTTGATCCTTACCAAAGCCAATAGCTGATCGACCTCCATTTGGTCGTCTTGGTCCTTTATAAAGTTTTTTATTTGTATCCGTTAAAAAATAGACGCCACTGATAAAATATGTAAAGTCTGCCTGTGCACTATTCCCCATCTCTCGAGTTGCTTGCCACATTGGTATTGAAAGAGATCCATCATAGGAAATAATAACATACTGAGGAGGCCTTGGATAATTTGAAGTTCCATATGCAACTCTCATCTCAATTAAAGAAACAAGAACTATGAACCCCAATGCTATTAGCTTCATAAATGCCTCCACTCTGGATATTACACATAACAATACATAAAAATTCAAAATAAATTTTTCTTTATTTTATTTGAGATTTAGCGAAGTTTCATGCAAAGTAAATTTTATGGGTTTACCTTTAATTTCAAGCATATTGATACTTGTTATATTCGCACGTCTTTTTGGGCAGATTTTTATCAAACTCAAGCAACCCAGCGTGCTCGGTGAGCTTTTTGCAGGGATTATACTAGGCCCTTCACTTCTTGGATGGGTTGAACGTTCAGACGCACTTAATGGCGTTACTGAAATTGCGGTCTTCTTAATTGTGCTCCAAGCAGGGCTAGAAATTGATGCTAAAGATATTTTAAATTCTATGAAAGGGCGTGGCTTTTTACTAGCATGCCTTGGATTTTTTATCCCATTTTTTTCTGCATATTTTGTCGGCCATCTTTATGATTTTACAACACTCAAAACATTAATTCTATCAATCTGTATATCTATTACAGCACTGCCAGTAGCTCTCAGAATTTTAGAGCAATTTAAAATTTTAGATACCGACATAGCACGATATTCCCTCTCCACGGCTATCTTGAACGATATTGTTGCCCTCCTTATTTTAGGAGTCATCCTGTCTCTTCCAGAAAATATCAGTTCCGTTGATGTCCTACAGGCAGTTGCAATAAAGGGAGCCAAGCTTGGATTTTTGGCTGCATCAATTTTATTCATGTACTCATTCATTCGAAAGCTCGATCGAAAAGGCGTTAAAGTTTATAAATACCTCGAAAAACTCGAACAGTATCTTGGGTCTGAAGCTCTGTTTGCATTTATGATTATTTTCGTATTAGCTTTTAGCTCGCTAAGTGAACTTTTGGGCTTTCATGCGATTATTGGAGCATTTTTTGGAGCACTGCTAATCGATAGAAAGTTTTTTCTTCCGGAAAGATTTCAGCAAATCAACCAGAATTTAAATATTGTATCGAATGGATTTCTAGCCCCCATCTTTTTTACAGCCCTGGGGCTGAAATTTCAGGTACAGTCGCTCAACTCATTTGGATTTATTGGTTTAGTTATTTTTGTAGCAATTGCTAGTAAAATCTTTTCTGGATACATTGGAGGGCGTATTATTGGAATGCCTCATAGAGAGGCTATGGGTCTTGGCGCCATACTGAATGGGCGCGGTGTCATGGAATTGGTTGTTGCTAGTATTGCATATGAGAAGGGACTTATTGGTCCAACTATTTTTACAACACTCATGCTCATGGGTATTATTACAACTTTTATAACTCCACCGCTGTTTCAGTATGTCTACAATCGAAAATCCTAAATACTGGGCTTACCTACAAGCTTCAGAATTATTGTACTATAAATCTGAGACTCAAACCGTCATACAAACTCCATTTACGCCTATCACTGAGCTAATAGACTACATCTATACACACCATCCCGATAAAGCGTTATCAATTCTCAGAAACCCATTTATTACAAATTATGAACTCACACCTATATGCAGGGAAACTCTCAAAGTCTGTGCAAAAAGAGTACGAATTGATCCACTTTTTAGTCCTGAAGTGGGAGTTCGTCATACGTATTTTAATAAAGCAATATCAAATGAGTTTCTAAACTTTGTAGGTAGGCCTTCTTCTCTCACCGAGTGCTTCGAGCTTATTAAAGCTCTAACCAAGACACAGAAAAATGAGAGCGGATATCCCATTTTTGCGATTGCGCTTTCTCAGGATAATAAAATACTCGCACTTCAAAAAAATTTAAGTCTTATTTCTAAAACTCACCATGCAGAGACGCTGCTCTGCCGCGAATACTTCTTAAAGTATAGAAGGCCATTCCCAAAGCACACACGAATCATAACCTCATTGCAGCCATGTCGGATGTGTGCCGCCCATATTACACAAATGATAGAGGAGCCCAAAGTCTACTATTTGCAAAAAGATACAGGACCCTTCTCTAGAAATACATTGGTTTCTCATATAGAAGTTCAAGTCGAACTTTAGAATACTATAGCTAAAATATATCTAAGGTTCGCTTTGAACATCTTTACGAAAATCGAGGGCCTTATTTGAGAAAAGGAGTTCCTGGCTATACTTTGTAAATCCTAGACCAATTAAACCATTTTCCACAGCTTTATCTGTACAGGGAATAGGTTTTTTTAATTCAAAATCTATTCGCCAATGATAACATTTTTTATCTTCCAAGTTTTTAATATTCCATTCTACAAAATCCTCATCGACTATTACACCAAGCCTCTGCGAATTGTAGTACTCAGCAAATCTTCTTTGAGTTTTGGAAAAAAGGGAAACTCCTGTCATTCGGCTCTCTTCAATTCCCAAAAGATCTAAGATCGTTGGAGCAATATCTCTTTGTGAAATCGCAAAATCAAAATACTGAGCCTGTAGGTTTTTCGAGTAAATTGCAAAGGGCAGCCGGAAGCCATTATAATTTGAAGATGTCACATGTGAGGTATGATCTGAGACCAACACATACAGAACAGGATGCTCCCAGTTTTGGGATTCTACTTTGTTAATAAAATCTCCCAAATCCTTATCCGCGCTATGCAAAACACTTCTATTTTTTTCTTGCACCGTTTTGTTTCCAAAAACGTAGGACTCACCTTTTCTGAGATTTAAATCATGAGTTGTGTTAGTGCCAATACTAAACAAAAATGGCTCTGGCGCTTTTTTCATTTCATCAAAGACCCATCCATACAAATCACTATCAAACAAACCCCAGCTGTTTTTTTCAACAGTATCATACTGAGGATATTCTTTTTTACCACCCGTCATTATAAACCCAGTCTTATATGTAAATGCACCCACGCCACTGGTCATATTGTTGGTTCCCTGAAGGTAAGCAGTATACCAGCCCCTCTCTTTTAATATTTGAGGCAAGCAAGCATATTTCTGATTTTCTAAATGGTTAAACATAATCGCTTTACCAAGAGGATTTTGGTAGCTACAAAGAGAAGAAAACATCCCCTCTGTTGTGCGCTTCCCTCCTGCAAGAGTTACTGCCGTCGTAATTGATTTCTTCCGAATCGAATCAAAGACAGGAGTCACATTTTGAGAGTAACCGTAACTTTGACTGTACTCGGCTGCCCATCCTTCTAAAAATATAATAATAATATTATATTTTTGAGGTACTGGTTTCTGTGCTTGCTCCCCTTCATAAACTTTTTGAGCGTAATCTTTTGGATTCAGGTTCTCAGGAAACACAATCGGCTCTGGCTTTAAATAACGACCAGATACAAAACTATAAAAAATAGCATAGGCACCATTAAGTGCAATTTGTGCCTCTGTATGCCCTCCAGCCTTATAGGCAAGAGCAGGATTCTGAGGAATACCTGTGAGTCCTCCTCGAATAGAGATTAAAGTTATAAATATACAAACAAAAATTTGAGCTACGACGGATTTTAAATTAAATTGATCCGTCCAAAATGATATTTTTTTTAAATACATTGATAGAATAAAAACAACAGTTGCTGCTGCTGAAAAGTAGAACCAGTAATTGACAAGATAGGTCCCAAGCTCCCCTAGAGAAGTAAAAAAATCCCATATTTCGTAAGATAAGTGTCTATTAGCTTCCTGAAAATACAAGAGATCAGCAATCAAACACACCATGAGTAAGATATAGGGTATCGAAAATAAAACAGCTCTTGAGCTGATAAAGACAATCAGAGTAAAAAGAAAACTTAAAGCTCCTGCCATTGCAAAATCAAAGCGAAGGCCAAATAAAATTGCAGATTTTAGAATATCCCAACTCAGCCACCCAAAATTCCAAGCAAAATAGATTCGAAATAGACATGATATGAGAGTCAAAATTAAAAAATGTGTTGCAAACGTCTTAGCAAATTGAAGTGTTTTCTTTTGGTTCATACACATCCTTTAAAAGTAAATTCTCAATTTGAGAAAACTCAAAAAAATACGACTATTATTCTTTTGACAGGTGTTCTCTTCAGTTCAGGTATATTCACTTATATCTTCTCAAATCGAGATTGGTCAATTGTTTCAAAGACTTAACCCTTGGCACCACACTTGCTTTATAGATGTATAGGTACGGGGGGTTAGGGTTATGGAAAACTTAATTAGATTCAATAAAGCTGTGTTAATGACTGGGGTTTTACTTTGTTCATCTGTAGCACATGTCTCATTTTTAGAAATGTCTCACTCTGAGATCACTTACACACAGTTGCACCAAAAAGAGCTTGTTGGAAGCAAGCGCGCACCTCAAAGTTTGGATGATTCCAAAACATCTGAAATCATCTCTAGAATTGTTTTATCTGAAGTAAGAAGACATTTACCGAAAAAATTTAAGAGCCAAGCACTACGCATATCTGAAACCATTGTCGAAGAAGCAAACCGCTATAAGATGGATCCTCTTTTTATTCTTTCTATTATACGACAGGAATCTAAAATGAATCCTGTAGCGATTGGAAGCGTTGGAGAAATTGGGCTTATGCAAATTCGTCCATGTACGGCTAAATGGTTAAACGATAAGTATAAAATCGTTAAAACAGTCGATTTAAAAAACCCAATGACGAATATTAAGATTGGTAGTTTCTTCTTAAGTACTCTAAGACAGTCCTTTAACGGCCAAAGCCAGTATTACATTTCTGCATACAACATGGGAGCTGCCAAAGTACGACAAAAACTCAAACAAAAATCTAAGCCTGAAATATACGCAAAACATGTTATGAAACACTACTTAGGCTATATGGGTGATCTTGACTCTGTGAATGCTGTTGAAAAAGTAGCCTCTATCAAGTAAAAAATAGCTGGTCCCAACGCCGGAATAGATCATTTCCGGCACCCGAATACAAACGGTTTTTAAATCCTCATAAAGTTTTAATGAGGCCCGTTTAAAGTTTACTCAGTTTTGGTAAAAACACCAAAAAACATATGTTAAATTGCTTATTTAGCCCATTTCCATAAAATGTAGATCGAACCAATACTCAGCATGCTTAACCTCACGATGCACGGAGGATAACATAGCTGGAACTGAGGACTGGCTTGAATATAATTGTAGGTCATTTTAAAAATTTTATCGGAAAAGCACTTAGCTGGGCTCAATTTCGAATGCTGTTATCGATTCTTTTGATCGTTCAAATGGCAATGCCCGCAGCCCACGCACAGACACTACCTCGTATTGGCCAAATCAATCACTTACCAAATTTAGTACCCGATGAAAGAGCTATGTTTGATGTGGATCGTACAATGTATGATCGATCTCCAGAAGATATCCCCGCTGAGCTCAAACAAAGACTTGAATCCCAATTCCAATTATCTATCCAGACAATTTTTGAAACACTCTTTTTGCATTCAGGCTTATATGAGAAATTTGAAACTCAACAGAAATCTTTAGGTAGAGACGAGCTGATTGAGCGGCTCAAAGAAAAGTCTGACAAGCTAGGACTCACCTATGACATTGAAAACGTAGGCAAAGCAGAGCTGATCCTTTTAGGACGTGGTAAATATCAAATGCCTGTCACAATGATTCGATTAAATAGCGGACGCTATGTCATGTTCCTTGATAAAAGTTTATATGATCCTGAAATGTTTAAACAGGAAATCCCAAAAGATCTTCCTCAAAATGAAATAAACCTTGAGATGAAACTCAGATCTATTGCCAAAGGACTTGTTCACGGATTGGTTTCTGAAATTTTAATTTTTGGAAAAAAAGGAGGGCCACATATCCCTCTCTATAAAATTATGAATCCTCAAACAACTCAAGAAGATATCCGCGAACAACTCACAGAAGAAATACGACCTCTTGCGGATCGATATTCGGAAATTGAGGAAGATCTACTTAAGGTTGAACTTACGGACCGAGAAAGAGAAAAGCTTCTAGCCGAGCGAGAAGTTATTGAAGAAAATGTTTTAAAACTACAAAAAAATAAAGACTCTTTTCTAGGTAAAATGGTTGTCTCTGGTGCTGTTAATATGTCTGCTGGAGAAACTGGACTTGGTCTCCCTATTACAGTCATTTACCACAATCAGGGGCAATTTATTGGGCGTGAAAATTTAGAACGACCACATGAGGACACTCTTAAAGACTCTATTCATAAATGGGCAACTTACGCAAAAGCAAATTACGAAAGCATACATATCGATTGGGATCCTGTTTATAAAGAAAAGGGAATTAAAAAGTTAAAAGTCTTCATGAAAGGAGATCTTTACTTTCAGTACTTAAATGTCCCATGGCAAGTTGTGCTCGCTTTAGCTTCTGGATATATGCTCACTTTTGTGACAGATAATGCTCCAAACTGGGCTGCACTGGGCATGAACTCTCTCTTCATAGGTCTTCTTGTGGGACTTAATATTCGGACATTTTTAAAATGGAGCTTTTCAGGAACGGAACTTTCTAAATCTCTCAAAGATACTTCGGTTGGTATTCTTTTTGGGATTACGGCCTATATGTTTGATCCGGCAAAATCACTTTCAGATGTCGCATTGATCACATGGGCATCCATCATTGGATCTCAATTCTTAAAGAACCTCGTAAAAAAAGGTCCAAGAGAATATCAGGCTTTCAAAAGGCGCTCAGGACAAACAAGAGGTGAACTTGCAACGCCTATTGAAAGACAATATCTCCAGTGGTGGGGAAAAAACGGAAAGCCCATAGGAAACTATGAAGTTAAAATACCTTTTAAATTGGTTCGATCCTATTTAGAAAAAGCTGGTATTTTACGTACCGAAAAAATAGGAGAAGTTCCAAGAGAGATCAGAAAAGACTCTATGCTTTCTACTGAAATGATCTTAAAAACATTTATACCAAAAACGATGTCTACATTCAGCATATTGCTTTTTCCTGTCTACGCGTTGATTGGACCCTACTGGGAATACGAAAGCGTAAAGGATAAGGAGCGCGTAGCAAATGAATACGCAAAACAACATGGCGCGAACACACCAAAATCTAAAGCATACCAAGAAGAAGCTCAGAAAGCGCGCAAGCAATGGGAAAACTACACAATACTAGATAAATACACGTTTGCAGCTTATGGATTTGATCTCAGTAAATTAAAATTTATGGATTCAAAAATTTTTGAGTACGGAGTAGTAGTTCCCTCTCGCTACTTGGGATACTACGTTACAGTTTATTCTGATGTGATGCAAAAAATTGAAGCCCTACTAAAGGATGTATGGCTTTTTATGACGTACATATATAGTAAAAAATCTAATGAGGGTCGTATCCAAAAATATGTTGGAATTTCTCTATACAAATTAAAAGTTAGACAAAAAGAAAAGCAAATGAGATCTAGAAACATCATCAACATGAACTATCCTTTAAAACGGGAAACAGCGGAAAGCTTGCGGCAACGACGAGAAGTCTACTTTGCTCCAGCAAACTGCATGGGGTACTTTCGGTAGTTGGTGATTCAAGGTGGGGGGAACAACTTGAAGACGGCAACAGAGATTCAGCACACGGTAAGTCACAGAAAATCTACAAAAAATATTTTTCTAAAATTCATTTACTTAACTCTTATTGTAACATTTAGCACACAATCAGCCACAGCTCAGGGGCTACCATACTTATTTGATAGTGAACGGCAACAAATTGATTTGAATCAATATGCAAAATCTGTAGAAAACATGACAGAAGACGAAAAGCATTTTTTTGAAACTCTACTGGCAGAACCTGTGCGCGAGACAGCAGACTTACTCCTTCTCCTTGAAACACTCGAAATAAAAACCAAAAATTTAAAAAGTCAAAAAATAGATGTCGAAAATCGCATCCTAAACTCGAACGCAAAGAATGAAGTCGCTATTGAACTGCCAGGAATTGGAACCGCTAAGTATGTTGTTTTAGGATATGGTTTAAGCGCTAGAATCTTTACTCAGGTATATGTTTATAGATCTAATACAACCTATAATCTCATAGACACGAACATTATCGATCTTCACCAATGGGACGGAGCTCATGTCTCAAAGAAAACGACCCGTTATGTTTCTTTTGATCAAGATGGTAACCGTATCGAACGAGACTATATAACAGTAACAAAAAAAGATGGAACTCAAGAGCTTTTAACAGAAGAGCAGTACAGAATTAAACGTCGTCACATTAAAATGTGGAAAGAATACTACTCACAAAAAAATGCTCAACTGATAACACGAACTCAAATCCACGCAGATTTTATCCCCCTCGAACGACAAACAGAAAACGGCACCCCTGAAGGCACAAAAGCATTTATTCAAGCTATGATTGATGAAGCCGTTCAAAGAGAAAATGCTATCAAACACGACCATCATCACACACGTGCTGACTTTGGAATGAATGTTGTGAATATTTTTATTAACGAATCACGTGTTGTAGATAAGCACGTCTTAAATCCATATAAGGAAAACTCAGGTGTTAACTCCCTTCTCAATTATGTTCGATCGATCAAAGAAAATACAAATGCTGAATGGGAACACTGGGATGGAAAAAGAAGCCTTAAAACATTTAATACCGGTGACTTTCGTACAACGTGGAGATCACTTTTTTTTCAGGAGCTTCTCACAATTCCTCTAGCTATGGCACTGACTCCCGACAAGCCCTATGTAGGACCTCTCCTTACACTTGTCTGGGGCGTTGTTGTTGGATTTTATAATAAGATCTATAGAAATGCTCAAAACTACGCAAGATCACCTGCAGAAAAAAATATTGTCGTTTCCCTTGTTTCAATTTCATATAACTACGCTTTTGGTATTTTAATGTTTGGAATTGAAGGACTTAGTCTTACCACTTTAGAAGGTCTTTCAACTCATTTGTTCTTATGGATCAATGTTTGGATTAGTAGTTGGGCTAAGGTCAAATTTCAGGCAATACCCATTGCAAGAGAACGTTCTCGTATGGTTCCAAAGGAGCTCAATATCTTAGGTTTCAAAATCAAGTGGGGCCCAAGCGATGAGGCTCAAACTGCAAGCAATATTACCAGTGCATTTAAATTTATGGATCTGGCAGATAAGACCCCTCTTTTTGGACCTGCTGAACTGAAACTTACAATAGGCAAATTACTATTTATTGGTTCGGGATTCCTCGTTCATCTGGCCTCAATTTGGTATACATACAAACATGATCTCCCTGAGAAGAAAGCCTTAAAAGAAGAATGGATGAGATATCATACCCTTAGAAAACCATTTCTTACAAAAGAGCAAATTAAAAACATGAAAAACCTCGATGATATCACGTTAAAGTATCCGTATACGGATACTCGCATCGTGATCCCTCTTGCTGGTATCATTCAAGATATTTTAGAAACAGTATTAATGACGAGTCTAAACTTAGCTAAAAAGCTTCCGTCAGTATGGGATTCAATATCTCAAAACTCTAAAAACCTTATTGAGTATAGCAATAGAAAACTTGATCAAAGAAACTGTCGAGCTTACTTTTAAAGAGTTCGAGTTAAAGATTTAACTTCATAGTTTGCTTTCTTTTCAATTGCATCTCGAATACTTTGATCTGTAACAGAAGCGGGCGCCTGAATAACAACTTGCTTTAACTTCGTATTCACGTCCACTTTTTGAATGCCAGAAACACTCTTGAGAGCCTCCGTTATTTTCTCAGCACAGGAACTACAAACAATTTTCGGAACAGAAAGTGTAATTGTGTCTGCAAACACTGACGAACAAGACAATAAAGCTGCAAATAGTAATGCTTTCATTTTAAACTCCTAATATAAATGGTAATATATAAGCGAATATAAACCCAATTAAATACATGGTCCAAGACAAAATAAGAATTATTAAACTCCACTTCCTGACAACCTTACACACCTCAGCTTGCTCGGGATCAATGGGACAAGGGGCATTTCTTGCTTTGTAGAAACTTATTGAGCCTAAACTCAAAAGTATTCCTCCAATCAAAAAAAGCCATTTTTTATTTTCTGTCAGCACGATGAGCTGGGGAAAAACATCTACTATTCCAACCACGACTGCACCAAATCCTAAGCTAATCAATAGCGAAGGAAGAGCACAGCATATAAGAGTGGAAAACGATGTAAATAAACTTAAATAGGCCGCGAATCTCATCCTCTGTGAACTCCTGTAATTTTGTATCCGGAATCCTCATCAATTACTTTATAAATTTCCTCATCTGATAACTTTTGCCCATCCTTCAACTCCAAAATTAGCATCTTCTGATCCATTTCTACTTTTATAGTCTGGACCTGAGATAGTTCTTTAAATTTTGATTCAACTTTTGAAAAACAGAGAGGGCATACAAGTCCTGAAACCTTAACTTCTATCTTCTCGCCAGCTAAAGCTAAGCTTGATATCAAAATGATACTCATCAGAAACATTCGCATATAGATCTCCTTTGTTAATAATCCAACATCAAATTAATTAAAAATCCACCCCTGTGAGGGGCTCCAATTTCCCACATTACGTTTTTATAAAAAAATCTCATGAGTGGAGTGACATCAATCTGACTTGTTTGAGCACGGTTTTGACTCACCTGAACCATATACCAACTCCACAACTCATAGTAACTGGCCGGATAAGCTGCAAATCCTGCGCGAACTTGGTAGGTATCTGACAACGTTTCAACATCATTTTTTGAATACTCATGCTTGATCATCAAGAAATGTTTTGTTGTTTCCCAGTCAGCTTGTACTCCATACAAATAAACTCCAGAGTCATCCTCAGAAACATCATACTTGGATTGCCCATAGCCCACGTAAGCATAAATATTCGCTTGCGAGTCCTCATTATTCCAACGCTTTAATAAAAATGTTGTCATAGGAATATAGGATTGAACACTCTCTCCATTTTCATACTCAAAACGATGGTACCGTAATCCAAGCCCCCAGTAATACTGTAGTGAGTAGATTGTATCAAATTGAGTAGACTCTTCCATAATCTCTGACATGAGAGAGATGGTCCCTTTTGGGCGCACCGGGTGAGCCTGGGCACCTATACAACCCATTAACAACATCATAACGACTATTTGCTTCATACAAGCGACTCCTAACTATGACCTACTTAATACCATACGTATCCAGAACCTTTTTTGTGACACTTTAAATAATGTCACAAAAAATGGCCTATATACGTATTACTTGATTAAGGTCATAAGAGTTGTCCATAATGGGATATGGGCAATTTATATAATGACCTTAATGATGAAGAGTTAATGATGATGTATGTAAATAATGACGCCCAAGCATTTCGTGTATTATTCGAAAGGCACTCACCTAAGGTGTACGGTTACATTTATAAAAAAATACAGAACCAAGAAAAAGCACAAGACCTTTTGCAAACTGCATTTCTTAAACTTCATGAGAATAAAGATAAGTACAAATCTGATTTTCCATTTCTCAATTGGTTTTTTGTTATTATCAGAAATACAATCATAGATGATATACGTAAAAATAAGATTAAATGGACGGAGCTAAAAGATTCCATTCCATCACCTGAAACCATAAGTACTCCAGATATCACCCCTCACATCCAATCAGCACCTGAGGCTTACAGAGAAGCTCTCTATCTAAGATATGTAGAAGACAAGGATTTTTCAGAAATTGCACAAAAACTTAATACATCAGAAGCAAACATAAGAAAAAAAATGAGCCGTGGAATTGAATATATCAAGCAGAAGATGAAAGGAGGGGCATCATGAATTCCGAATTTAAAGATTTTCTAAATTCTCCTACAAAAGAAGTACCTGATACAATTAAAACTTCTCTTACAAACAGAATTCTTACAGAAATAAAAATCGACAACACTCCAATTCTACAAATTTTTGCCAAGTACTTTGTTGTAAATCTGGGGGCTGGATCTCTCACCCTTCTTGTATGCCCGCAATTTGGTATTGGTCCCTTAGGCGGAGGACATGGAATTGCTCATCATTTTATGCAATTTGGCATGTGGGCCTGTGGATTATTTTGTGCGAGTGTCTTTTTTATTTCGAGTCATATGTTATCTCTGGCTCTACTTCATCGTCGTGAACTCAGACGCATTTACAATTTTAAGATCTCCATTCCACTCGCAATAGCATTGTCGCTACTCATACTTATGAGCACTGGCTATACAATTAACTTTGACCCTATGTTTTTTAGATTTGATTTTATTGTTGGATGGATACTAGCGGCAGTGATGTTAACATATGTAGCCTTTGAGGCTCGCTTTAGACTTCTAATAAGATAGTTAATAAAGAGGACCCAGTACACACCGAGGGTCTGGATATTTTTCTAAAGACTTCAAAAGATCTTTTTCATGCACAACGCCAGGCATGTCACACTTGATGGGCCGTTCATAACTCAGCTGAAAATGAACATGAGGATTCCATCCACCATTCTCATACCTATCCCCCATCCAGCCTATAATGTGACCAGATTTTATGGATTGCCCTGGTGTTATATTATCATATGATTTTTGACTTAAGTGACCGTACAGAGCGTATAGCAACACTCCATCAAAAATATGTTCTGTAATAAGAGTGTACCCGTAATCTAACTTAAAGGAATTATAGGCCTTCATAAATACAGAGCCATCATAGAATGAGTAAACAGGGGTCCCCACAGGTCCTCCTATATCGATCCCCATATGTATATCTCTTTGATCTAAGTACAATTCTCCTTTGTACATGTTCTTTCTTTTTTCGTTGTACTTTCCAATACCATATGGAGTCTTTAATATTCTGTCCTCATCATATCCATTTGTAAAATCATAAACTTCATAATCTCGTGGCAAATGTACGATTGGGCTATACGTATACTTTGAAAAATCAATTTTCATGAACTTAAACCAACAGCCTTAAGCCATTCTGGAGTAGGATCAATAAGCCTTCTTTTAACAGTATCAAATAAACCAATTGTAAAATGCGCAGTACAACAAACCTCACCCTTATCATTTAGAATATTCTGTTCAACTTCTCCAATCTTTCCTTCGTACTTAACGACATGAGATTGAATACGAATTATCTGACGAACCTTGAGCTCCTTTTTAAATCGTATTTTAATTTCCAAAATAGTAGGCCCCATTTTTTTTTCATAAATTTCCTTCAAACCAAATCCACCTTGAGTAATCCAATCCCAACGAGCTTCCTCTAAAATTTCCAAGTATGTTGCATTATTAACGTGCCCGAATGTATCAAGATGCTTTTCAAGAATCATGAGCTCATATGTGTGTGTATTAAACATAAAAAATTTCACCTGCAAATTGTACCTATTATTAGCTTAAGCTAAATAATAGATGTTAGTTAGTCGGTTAACTGATCAGTTAATTTTATTTAAAAACTTTCCTATTGAATTTAAAAAAGAATATATATTTCAATATATCGAATGTAAAACAAAAATAAAACACATACCAGTGTACATAGCTAGAAATGTTTAATTTTGAGTCTAGACCTTTCCTAAATACAATCAAATTGATATACTGTAGTTGTACGCATCCAAAGGAAAAGGATGTCTTTATGTTTCTAGCAACTCAAAACAAATATCTTAAGTTTCAGAATGATACTGATGGTTAGCTAAGACCTTCTTTCTCATCATTGTTTTATCTACTACGAACTCAAATACAAGAGAGGTCTATATGTTTCCCTTTAATTTTGAACCCTATCATAAACTCAAAAGACGCTATAAGAAAATAGATGGTATTACCGTCATAGAAATGAATTTAAAAAACGCAGACTATCTATTTGATGGCCGTGACCCTGCCCCATTCCGTGAAAAAGACTTAGATGAAGATGCTGTGAAGTATATTGTCACATCTTTACGCGAAATTGATGAAACCGAAATGGTACGACTAAAAATTCACATGACACAACCGAGAGGCCCCAAAGACCATATTGAAGCGATTCAAGATGCCATTAGTACTTTTTTTTCGTACGAGGCAGAAATGAAGAGATCTGAACGAGAGCATATTTTTAGAATGGCTTTTAAATCGCTTATTATTGGCATGACGGTGCTATCTATTTGCCTCTATCTCACCCAATACTTGGAAGGACAGCAGAGCTTTGTAACCAAATTTTTATCTGAAGGATTGCACATCCTAGGTTGGTATTCGATGTGGAAGCCCGTTTATTTTGGTCTTTACGAATGGTGGCCTATTCGAGAAGATGAGTTGTTACTTTTGAAAGCTGCTAATATGGATATTGAAATTGTTTATGCCCAAGAGAATCGAAATACAGTAATTGAAGAAACTGTAACTTCATCTCTAGCGCACTACAACCCTATCTATAAGTAGTTGCACTAAAAGTTATAACCACTTTTTGCGGCGATAAAAGACAATCATTCCTGCAGCAATGACAGACATTAAAGTCAAGACAAAGAAATATCCGAATTCCCATTGGAATTCGGGTATATTATTAAAATTCATACCATAGATTCCAACAATAAAAGTCAATGGACTAAAAATAGAAGTAAAAATTGTGAGAACTCTTAAAATCTCATTAAGTTTTCTATTGAGAGATTGATTGTACGATTCTGTTAAGCTTCCAAGAAGTTCTTTACATGAATCCAACTGCCCCACAACCTGAATTGAATGCTCAAGTGAATCTCTGAGGTACATTTTAGTTCGAACTCCTATATCTTCGTGCTCACTTCTACAAATAGCAGACAAGGAATCTCTTAGTGGTAACGCTGCTTTTCTTAGATACAAGAGTTCGTTTTTAGCATTACGAATGATCTTCGGTAGAGTATCGTTTGTATCGATATCCAATTTTACATCTAAATCCTCAATTTTATTTTCAAACACGTTCACTGTTTGAACATAGTTATCAACCATTGAGTCTACCAAGGCATAAAAAAGGTAATCTGCTCGAGAAGAGCGAATGCGCCCTTTACCTTGACGTATTCTTGCTTTGACAGGTTCAAATAGATCATCTGAGTTTTCATGAAATGAAATAACAAAGTTTTTACCTAAGAACAAACTGACCTGTTCATATTCTACAGTAAGCGGTTGCGCATCCATTTTGACAGACTTCAATATCATAAAAAAGAGATCATCTACCTCTTCTGCTTTTGGCTGATGATTTGTGTTTAGAACATCCTCAAGCCAAAGTCTATGAATTCCAAAAAACTTTCCAACTTCTTCAATAACTTTTGTGTCGTTCAATCCTTTAATATCAACCCACGTCACAGTATCATTTTCATCTGTATTGTCTTTACATTGCTCTATATTTTGAACTTCAATTTCTGAATAGAAAGTTTCGTTGTAATCGATGATATTGATTTTAACTTTTTCAAAGTTATCACCAATATATACAAGCGATCCAGGCGGCAGCCAATTTTTTTGCGTCGAATCCACGATGTACCTCTACAGAACATACATCGGAGCTTTATCTCTATAACTCAATGAAAAGACACAACTTATGTAAATGGAACTAGTCTAATGTCTGAATCAGTTTAAAAAAATCAAAAATTGCGATGACGGGGCTATGATCAGAAGCATTCGTTTTTCTCTGTGCCTTTGTTCTTGGTAGATCTTTTGGAGCTCCACGATTGTCATAGTATGGAAGAACAAATGAGTCTTTTAAAAAAGGAACCAAAACTGGTGTTAAGAGTATCCCATCAAGTTGATGATGCTCTGCTTTTCCGTTCCCAAAATAGGTATGCGTGATTTTGTCTGCAAACATATTTTCTCTGACCAAAGAAACACTATCTGATAATTTTGCATGTCTGAAAAACCCATTAAATTCTGGAGAAAAATTATGGGCATTATTAAAGTCTCCAGCTATTAAAATAGGATGAGATAAACCATATTTAATTTGATATCTTTGAATAATTCGGGTTGCTCTATTAGCTTGCGCTTCTCTCATAATTAAAGAGTCTTTGTCTGTGTTGTAAGTACCATCTCCCTGACTAATCACACGAGGTCTCATTGATTTTAAATGAGCTCCCATCACTGTTAATATTGGGATTTGGTCATATTTAGGATCATACACTTGTAATGTTGGAAGGTCTCTTGGGAAGACTTCTTTTACAACCTGATCCATTGGATCTAGCCACATCTCACTGAGATGAGATTCAATCTGAAATTTAAAGGGCAATGTTTTCCTAACAAAAAAAACAACGTAGAGGCCACGTTTATCTTTTGTAGCTGTCGAATAAATATTAAATTCTTCATTCAAAAATTCTTTATTAAATAGTCTCGCAGATCCCAAACTTTCTACTTCTTGAGCAATCATAATATCAAACGGATGTCGAGCAAAAGTCTCTGCCATTTGCTCCAATGCCCATCTTGGTTTTTGTGTCATTTGAATGGTATCGTTCTTTCGTATGTCCCCTAAATGTAAGTAAAGGTTGAGCATGTTGTACGTAACGATTCGAAGTTCTTTGATACTTTCGACGGCCTGAGAATATTTGCGGACTGGAGCTACGAAATACTTATAGCACCCTTGCCCATAAGAAGCGGAACATAAAACAACAAATAGAAGAAACAATCCCCTCAACATCAAGCCCCCCTTGAATGATAAAGAGGGTAACGAAAGCTTATATACTTAGCTAGAGGTAGGAAAAAGCACCTTAATGTGATGAAAAAAGTCACTATTTGAGTCCTAAAAATAGGCACCATAAATTGTATTTATTGTAAATAATAAGAGCTAACAGAAATATTACTTGAGACTTTGCTCAGAAAAATCACTGGAAGACTTGAAGTACGTGGGTACTTCTGTTGTTCCGTATGGAATCACCCCTTTTTCAGTAACAGGAGTAACATGTGTATTTAGCCAACGAGTCACGACATCGGCTTCGTAGTCCGTAGATGCTGATTCTATGTTTATATTTGAAAAGGTTTTCAAATCAATATCAAATTCACGACTTGTATAACAGAATACGTTATCAGCAAATCTATAATCAGATTTACGGCACGTGAATCGTCCTTGAGCGTCTCTTTTATTTTTATCTAGATATGTGACTCGTAACTTTGTTTTATTCCATTCTTTTTCATAGAGCCATTCGTATTGAGCAAATACAAGCATCGACGATTTTTTAGGAGCCTTGATATACTGAAGTTTTGCGACATGCGTAGCTTGATTGATCTTGAATGCAGAGTGTTTAAGTATAAATTCTCTTAGCAAAGTTGATAATGTTGGCCAACCATTGGCAACATTAAACGCACAGTGGCTTCCATTTTGAAGAGCAATCAAACCAATATGAGAATCATGATTCTTAATTTTATTAAAAAGTAGATCGGAATTTTGCTCTGAACGTACAATAAAATCATCTTTGGCATGCACCACCAAAGTGGGTGTTTTGACATGATCTGTATATGTTGTAAAATTATTAAAATCCCAGAATTCTCTTTCGCTTTGGATTCTAACACCTTCAAAAGGTTGATAATCCCAAGGAGTTTTTTGCATTTTTCTGCTGTAGCTACGTATAGCCCCCTCTTTCACTGCATTTGTAATTTGAGATTGAGACCAATCGTCATCTTCTTGAAGTAGCTCACCTAAGACGGGTACATATTTAAATACATTTTTGAGTAAGTTGTATGTAATAAAGGAATAGATTTTTCCCAGAGGGGTTTCTGCAAAAACATTATTGAGCGCATTCTCTAGATTAACAACAGGGCAAAGAGCCATAACGCTTTTGACGTTGTTTTCGCTAAGATAAGAATTATAGACACCGGAGAATAAAGCTCCATTTCCACCTAAGCTCACACCAAGGATATGAATATCTTCAATATAGGATTTATATACGGAATTTTTATCTGTGAGCTGTTTTATGATTTCATGAAACTGTCGTCCCTCATCAAAACCACCCATCGCAAGAAGACCATTGTCTTTAATGAATTGCTCCCCAGTAACATTGCCTAAAAAGAGAATGTGGAAGGGACTTTCATCAAATAACTGCATAATTAGATTTTTGGATACAGCAGATTCAGCAGCATTTCCATAAACTCCATTACGAATAATCACAAGTGGTCGCTTTTTTTCATCTTTCAACCCTAGAATACCTCGCACTTTCAGCTTGTCGTCATCATATTCAAAAACAATATTTTGTAACTTGGCATTACTTTTTAAAGGATAGTTAACTAGAGAATAGTTTAGTAAGCTAACGAGTGGATTTGTATTAAATCGAGAAAGCTCAGAACTGCAATTGAACATCCAATTTTGAAGAACTTGAGCGAGGTCTGATGTTTTTTCATAAGGTTGGCGCACTAAAGACTCGAGACGTGAATAGTGACACTCTGAGCGAATGTAGGATGTGTACGCCCCACTTGTATTATATCCAGAATTAAACACAGACTTAATTTCCGACATCTGCGGCTGGTCTTGGATTATTTTAAATTGAATAGGATCAAAAATATAATCTTCTTTAAAAAACTCAGCTTTAAGGTCACGCGCCTTGAGAAAATCTCCAGTTATGGGATTAACAATTTGCTCTGCTTGTAATTGAATACAAGCCGTTAACAAAATTGCTAGTAACAAAAACCTCATAAGCCAACTCCCCCAAACACGCAGCTTCTCTGCAATGTGGCTAATGATTTTTCGGAGTTAACTCATAAAAGTTAAAGTAGAACTTCAACAGACCTAAGACCATAAAAGGTACCAGGTCGCTTTTCCGAATCATCCGGGTTATTTTTGATTTGGATTGTAATTATGCTAGATAGATAAACTTGCGTGAAATTATTTCTACTCAGATTAAAATAAGCATGGATGATTCGGAAAAGCGACCTGGTACCTTAGACACCGGTAGAGGTCTTGACTCGCTCCAAGACATGCTTTGCCTTTTGTCGCGCTTTCTCTGCTCCCTCCGCAAGAATTTGATCTAACTCTGTGGGGTTTTGTATTAAGGCATTGTACTTATCACGCAGAGGCGTTAGCACCTTATCCATACTTTCAAAAAGTGCTTGCTTTGCATCGCCCCATCCAATTCCTGTTTCAAATCTTTTTGCTAAAGTGGCTATTTCATCTTGAGATGCAAACTCTTTATATAATTGAAAAATAACCGAGCCCTCTGTTTGCTTTGGAGCTTCTGGTGGCAACGAATCTGTTTTAATTTTCATAACTAATTTTCGTAAGGATTTACTCTCCGCAAATAACGGAATTGTATTATCATAACTTTTACTCATTTTTTGTCCATCAAGACCAGGGATAACTTTTGAATCCTTTTGAACTACGGCTTGAGGAATTTTTAGAACTTGAGATTTATAGGTATGATTAATTTTTTGAGCAATGTCTCGAGCTATTTCTAAGTGCTGAATCTGATCTTCACCCACAGGAACAAAATCCGTATCAAAACTCAAAATATCACTCGCCATCAATATTGGGTACTGATACAGCCCCATATTAACACCAAAATCAAGATCCTGCTTACCTTCTTGTTCATTGAGTTGAACTTTTGCTTTATAAGCATGAGCACGATTCATTAACCCCTTTGGACAATAACAGGAAAGCACCCAAGCAATCTCAAATATTTCTGGAACATCAGACTGTCGATAAATGATTGTTTTTTGAGGATCAAGTCCGCAAGCAATCCAAGCCGCTGTGACGTGGTAAGTATTATCGCGCAGCTCTTTGGCATCTTGAATTGTGGTTAGAGCGTGATAATTTGCAATAAAAAATAGAGATTCATGTTCTGCTTGTGCCATATGCAAGGCTGGACGAATGGCCCCAATGTAATTTCCTATATGAACATTTCCAGTAGGCTTAACCCCTGTTAATACTGTCTTTTTCATAGCACCTCTAGCAGCAATTGGACTGAAACAACGATTCTGCCACCAATATTGCTTAAAATACCCCTCATGACAACCCTAAATAGGCTGAGATTTTAAACCGATAAGCTGGTGATGAAACATATCGAAATGGTTCCGGTCGCAGTTGAGCTTTTTTTCACGGGTTTAAAAACCGAGATGGATATTTTTATTCAACTTTCGGATCAAAAATATGTTTTGATTAATAAAGCTGGGCAACCCTTTGATTTGGAACGCCTAAAACGATATAAAAATAAAAAAATCACCCACCTACATATCCGTAAAGATGACTATCATATTTTTGCTATGAAGCAAATTTCTATAGCTGGTATTGTTGTTCAAAATGAAAAATTCCCTAACGACAAAAAAACAGAAGTTCTTTCAAAAATTGCAGAAAGTGTTTACAAAGCTATAGAAACTCTGGGGCTCGATGTGACAAGCTTTGAAGCAGCAAAAAACCTCACCCAACACGTCATTAATTTGGTAGAAAGTGATGCTAGCTTGAGCAAACTCTTTGAAGCTTTAGCACGCTCTTCGGAAATCACGCTCAAACACTCGATTGCAGTAGGATTTATTGCACCAATGATTGGTCGAAACCTCTCTTGGTCTCGTACAGAGACTCTTGAAAAACTCTCCCTGGGTGGGCTGCTACATGATATTGGAGAAAAAGAACTACGCCCCGATATTCTTGAAAAATCACGCGCGGACATGTCGTACGAGGAACTCAAAGAATATGAAAGTCATCCTTATAGAGGAATGATGATCCTTTCCTCTTTGAAGTTTATTCCGGAAGATATTATTTCTATTGTTTATGAACACCATGAAAACTCCATGGGTCATGGGTTTCCGCGCAAACTGTGGGATATGAAGATCCACCCTCTTGCACGAGTTGTGATTCTTGCAAATACATTTTCAGAACTCACTTTAAGCCAATTTGATAGCGTTCCAAGTATGACTCCACAAGCAGCAATTGAGCACATAGAAAGAGTCATGGGACAGCCTTTTAATAAGGAAGTATTCAACGCTCTTAAAAAAATCCTTAAGCCCGTCCAAAGAAAAGCAAGCTAATATTTTCAATTATTATGATACAATAAAAGAATCTCTGCCCTTGAGCGACTCTTGCAGATATCCTGAGTTTTTGGAAAGGCCTCCCTTGCAGAAACTCAAAACTTCATCACTACCAGAAGAAAAAAAGGGATTTTTAACCGCAATCGCATGCTATGTGATTTGGGGATCTGTTCCGATTTATTGGAAACAGATACAGCATATTCCTGCGCTTGAGCTTATTTCTCACCGAATCATCTGGTCCTCTCTTTTTTGTATTGGATTAACTCTCATATTAAGAAATCAGCGTAAGGTCTTTGAAACTCTTAAAAAATCTTTTTGGACTTTAGTTCTCACAACACTTTTAGTTTCAACAAATTGGCTCGTATTTGTTTGGGCAGTGAACGAAAACAGAATTATTGAAACAAGCCTTGGTTATTACATGAACCCAATCCTCAACGTTGTCTTTGGAGCCTTTCTTCTTAAGGAAAAACTGACCAAACTCCAAATTGGGTCTACACTACTTGCTGGGCTTGGCGTTTCCTACCTGCTCCTGACCGCAGGATTTTTTCCCTGGGTGTCACTGACCCTCGCCATCACCTTTGCTCTTTATGGATTGATACGTAAAGTTGCTCCTGTAGATCCCCTTGCAGGCCTCACGCTAGAAGCAACGCTCATGATTCCTTTGGCTCTGATTTATACCTACACCTCCTACACATCAGGGACCACAAACTTTGGAAATAGCTCATTTGAAACATTAATGATGATAGGCGGAGGAATCGTAACACTTGGGCCACTTCTGCTCTTTCTTTACAGTATCAAAAGAGTCCACTTATCTACTATGGGTTTTTTACAATTTATAACGCCCACGACGACTTTTCTTTTGGCTCTTTTCCATTACAAGGAACCCTTAAGCTCCGATAAATTAATCACATTTGGATTTATTTGGTTTGCAGTCATTTTATATTTATCAGACCTGAAACTCAAATCGCGCTAAACTGAAAACTCCGGTGACAAACAGGCAAAAACTGCTAGTATATTGCCATGTCTGATATTTTAATTGCGAGTATTCTTATCTTTTTATCAACATTTATACCTTCCTTGATTCCTCTCATTTTGGATAAAAAATCTGTACAAATTCAGCTGCTAATGAGTTTTGTAAGCGGAGTCCTTATCGCAGTGACCTTTTATCATCTCATCCCCCTAAGCGTTCAACTTCAGAAAGAAAATTTGGGCTACTATATTTTGCTAGGTTTTTTAATATTTTACATTCTCGAACGATTTATTATTGTTCATCCATGCCAAGAACATGGCTGCGTTTCTCACCACATAGG
This sequence comes from Bdellovibrionota bacterium, assembly GCA_963169805.1. Classification (GTDB taxonomy): domain Bacteria; phylum Bdellovibrionota; class Bdellovibrionia; order Bdellovibrionales; family JAEYZS01; genus CAUJDY01. The sequence goes on from CAUJDY010000063.1 coordinate 49,092, forward strand.
TATTGGAGCACTCATAGGCTTATCGCTCCACTGCCTACTTACTGGGTTCTCTTTAGGCATTGCGATTGATGGAACTAAATTTGCAGGAACCTCTCTGTCTCCCCTGCTTTTTGCAATTTGCGTCCACAAAATCCCCGAGAGTTTTTCTCTATCCACCTTACTTGTTCAATCTAAGATCTCCACACAACGAGTCTTCATCTACTTACTCATATATTGCTTTATGACACCTCTTGGTATCTATCTTTCAAAAGAGAGCCTCATCAACTTTGGCTTAAATCAATCTTTGTACAGCCTGTTTGCAATATCCACAGGAACTTTTATCTATATTGCCACAAGCGATCTACTCCCGCAGATACATCGACGCGGACGAGAAAGATTTGTGCACTTATTTGCATTTTTGACTGGCGTTATATTAATACTCGCGATTTAATACAGAAATAATGCAAGCTCTAATCAACGGAGATTTTCATGAAAATCGATCTTATTTTTGAAAAACTTTGGAAGCAGTATACACAACTTAACCCTCAAGCTGAAAAAATCCACGCACTCCTAAAAGCAAGAGGTGAAACCGTTTTAAACGATCATGTTGCCTTTAGAACTTACAATCTTGCAGAGGTTGGAATTGAGAAGCTTGCAAAAGTATTTAAAAAAAATGGGTACATCCCAAAAGGAGAATACCATTTTGAAGAAAAGAAACTCTACGCTATCCATATGGAGCATGAAAACAAAATTCTACCCAAAGTCTTTATTAGCGAACTACTTGTAAATAAGTTTTCAAATGAAGCTCAAAAAATAATAAAAGATCTCGTTCAACAAGTTTCGAAATCTCAAATTGAGCAAGATGATTTTTGTATGTCCGGCCGCCTGTGGAAAACGACACATAAAACCTATGAATCCCTTTTGAAAGAGAGCGAGTATGCAGCTTGGATGAGTGCTTTTGGATTTTGTGCCAATCATTTTACAGTTAATGTGAACAACCTTAAAACCTTCCCTACCCTTGCAGACTTAAATTCTTTTTTAAAGCAAAACGGATTCCCGCTCAATGCAAGTGGTGGCGAAATCAAAGGTTCAAAGGATGTCTTTCTTGAGCAATCCTCTACACTCGCAGGCAAGACAGCCGTCTCATTTGAAGATGGAACCTTTGAAATACCAACTTGCTATTATGAATTTGCAAAAAGGTACCCGCTCGCCAATGGAGAACTCTACCAAGGATTTGTAGAAAAATCTGCCGATAAGATTTTTGAAAGTACAGATAGAAAACTTCAAATGTAGTTTTCGTAGACACTTCCAAAAACTTAGGCTCCAGGTCCTGTAAAGGAATCATACACTTTTTTGAAACAGGCGCCCCTAAGATCTATGTCAGGTATTAAAAAATTAAATAGATTCAGATATTCGTAAAGTTTCCCTAGACCTCTGTCGAGAGATTGTTAATGATCTGAGCAAAAACTTCCAGAATAAATGTTCAGAAAACTAACCAGAATTTAGTCAGTTACAAAAGTTTAAGCACTTCAATTTAATTTCCTAGAATATAACCCGCCCAAACCTTGGCACAGTCTATGCCTTATAGTCCCTTGAGGAGACTTGTATGATGAAACCAATCTATCTTGTTATTGCAGTTCTTATCTTCACCGTGGGTTGTGACAGAGGTTTACAGTTCTCAAATACAGACACTTCTAAGCCTGGTATCAATTGTATAGTTGAACCTGAGTCTCTTAGCGTACCTACTCTGGTGCAGCAGGGCCAAGGCTTCTCTATGTCGTATAATAGACAAGATGTGCAGTGGTCCCTTTCAAATGGTGCAACTGATCTTAGCTTTGAAGGATCTCAAGTTGATACAACTCTCAATGAACTTGGAACATATGTAGGAAGCGTTTCAGGTCGAAACAACTGTAATAAAAATGATGGCCGTGAATTTGTAATTCAAGTTATAGAAAGAGTTGAAGGCCTTAGCGTTGTAATCAATAACAATGATCGATATACAAGAAATCAAAATGTAAGCTTAAGCCTTTCTGCGGTTGGTGCAACTGAAGTTTATGTTACAAACAATTCAACATGCTCTGCAGGTGGAACATGGACTTCGTACAGCTCATCAAAGGCATGGTCTCTTGGTGAGACAAACAGACTCACACGAGTTTACGCAAAATTTAGAAATGCTCTTATTGAAACTCCTTGCATTAGCGATGACATTACACATGATAACGTGGCTCCACTTGTACGATTTGTATCAAGTCCAGCTGCTGTCTCCAGTTCAAATAATGCAAACTTTGAATTCGCAGCTGAAGATGTAACAAGCGGTGTAAAATCCTTTTTTTGCAAACTAGACAGTGCTTCTTATCAAATTTGCGGACTAAGAATGTCTTACTCTAATCTTTCAGAAGGTTCTCATACAGTGTCTATCTACGCCCAAGATAATGCTGGCAACACATCTACAGAGTTAACACATTCATGGGTTGTAGACTCAATTGCTCCAACAGTTCGAATCACTCAAGCACCAGCAAGTCCTTCAAACTCTCGTAGTGCACGTTTTGCGTTTGTTGGAGATGACAATGGTGTTGCCATTACAAATTTTGAGTGTTCAGTTGATGGTTCAAACTTTCAAACATGTTCAACTCCAAAAGATTATACAAATCTATCAGAAGGTTCACATACTTTTAGAGTTCGTGGTAAAGACAGAGCTGGAAATACATCAGGAGAAGCAAGTCATACATGGATTATCGACTCTCAAGCTCCAACAGTGATCATCACTCAGGCGCCAGCTAATCCAACAAAAGAAGTCAATGCGCACTTTGAATTTACAGCTCAAGATTCAGGACTTGGCCTTTCAACAATTAAATGTCAACTTGACGGACAAGCAGCCGTTGACTGTATAAATTCAGCAGACTACACAGCACTTCCAAACGGAATCCATACATTCCGAGTGACTGCAACTGACGTAGCAGGAAACTCAGGTTCTGCAGTTCATACTTGGGAAGTAAATGATAAAATTACAGACCAAATTATTCCAATCACAGACAACGGTGGACGCGTAGATATTTTAATGGTTGTTGATAACTCAGAGTCTATGTTTAATGAACTTCGAGAAGAAATCCCTTACAGATTTGATAGATTTGTAAGAGAACTTGACTCTCTCGACTACAGAATTGCAGTTACAACAACAGATGCCCGTGGAATTTTACCATACGAAGCTGGTGGATTAGCAAACCTTCTCAGACAACCAACTCCTGGTAACGGCCACGAAGTAATGCCACTACAAAAAGTCATTACTCCTAGTATGCCAAATGCAGAGAATATTTTTATTGCGACAATCATGAGACCAGAAGCCATTTGCGTAGAAACAGGTACTCACATGTGCCCAATTACTGCTTCACCATACGAAGAACCAATTCGATCTTCGATTTTAAGTGTGGAGAGAGCTGATACACAATTCTTCTTTAGAGACGAAGCAGATCTCCATATGATTATGATTTCAGATACAGATGAAGCTGGAGGAACTCAAACATATAGCACAGGACAACCTCTTCCAAATATTAACGAGTACAACAACCCAGTAACTCTTGTTAATAAGGTGAATCAAAAATGGCCTGGCAAAAAATTTAAAGTTCACGGTGTTTTCAATAGACCTGGCGATGGTTTTTGCCAAGGAAACACAAAACCTGGCCACTTGCTGTCACGCCTCGTGAACCTTACACAAGGTACTGCAGCAAGCATCTGTGATAGATACGATATGGACAGAACACAAATCTCTGCCATAGCAAATAATATCAAGAACGGTGCAACATCAAGCTACACACTGACATGTGAACCTAAAGATCTTAATAACGACGGTAGAATTGATGCACAAGACGTAACCGCAACATACAATCCACAACCTGCACAAACACCTGTGATCTCTGTTTCTGGAAGAAGTATTTCATTTAACCCAAGACTTCCTACAGGAACAAGCGTTAGTCTGAGATATATTTGCAAATAAACTCTTGAACAGTTAAAAACTTCCCCCTTATACTATTTTGTGTAAGGGGGCTTTTTGTTTTTACCACGCAACCAAAATGGAGTTGGGTTGATTGCGGCGATTATAGCAGCAGCCCTTGTTGTGTCTGCAGCTCTTGCTGTTAGCTATTTTATTGTTAATCAAAACAAATCCTCAGTAAAGCTCAGCAATAATACAAACTGCGTTACCATCGCATCCAGTATCAGTGATTATATTCGCAAAGATGACAATGCTGTCAATATCACGAATTTTGGACCAGCACTTGGACAAACTCAATTTGCATCAAACCTCGATACGACAATTGATGGCTATGACAGGTTCTCATTTCAAGGAAATAGAATTGAAGCCTCTCAGCCAACCTCAGGAAATTTAAATATTGCTCCAGCAAGTGTGCTCACAAGTCCTGCCCGTGGCTCTGTTGCGATTCCTGATGGATGGAGCTTTTCAAACTACCTTAATATCAGGAACTCTACCAACAGACTTATTGCGTTGGCCTCTAACGGTAATTTTTGTTGTGAAGATCTAGATTTAAGCGACACAGGATGCGGTGCCGATTTGTATGTTGATGGTGGCACCAACAATCCTCCCAGTCTCACTTTGCCTGCTCAAAATGTTCGAGTCAAACTTGCGATCAACATCGAAGAAAACGGATCCTCCCTTTGTAGCGGAGGGAGACTCTCTCGTTTACCAGACTTAAAAGATAGAATCACCACAAAGTACGTTGCACGAGTGATTCTGAACGAAAATCAACAGACAGCTCTTGCCTGTGAATCCGAAGGCTCAACCCAAATCCCAAGTGATACTATAGCGCCTTATACAATTGTCAGTTTGAATTATACAGGACTATGTGATGCCACAAAAACGAGTTCTCCCTCGGCTTGTAGCGCAAGCAACGAAATTCAACTCACAGCAAGCACTGTTGTTGATAGAAATTGGAATAATGGCGTTAATCCTTCTTGCCAGACATGCCTTAGAAGTACGATTGGCTATTACACGTGTGCTGGCTTAAACGCTGCAGAGCTCAACACAGCAACTGACGACGCTTTTAATACCTGCACAGCAGGTACAAACTCCCCATGTCTCCTCTCCGACCCAGGTTCTTTATTTTTATGTCGAGTTGGAGAAATGAATTGGTTCAATGCCAATCCTAATTTTTGGGAGCCATGCCACTCTGCTCGAGTAAGAGATTTTAATGGAAATATTATTGGAGATCCTGTTGAAATCGAATATCTCAGAGTTGCAGCAGGACAAAACACAGACACCTACTCTCGTGCACGCATCACTCTTCGCAATCTCCCCGAAAGAGCTTATCAATTTGATATTCGTGCAGTTGACACAAAAGCTTCATTTGCTGGCCCATCTTTTTGCTCCACATCGGATTGCTCATCCCCAGCCTTTGTTGTTAATACAACCAACCCGACTCTCACGCAAGCACGCAGCTTGGGAGGTAACGTTGATGTTGTTCAAAATTTGTTTGATAATGGTGGCACTTCTTTTTCTGTCCCTGCTGCCATGGCAGCATTTGGCGCTTCAAAATTTCAATGCCAAGGTGGAGTCAGTCAATTTGAAACACAAATTCAATATCCTAGCCTTCCTGCAGGTGCTTATCCACTTGGACTCAATGGAAGTTGCACTTCGACACTTGTCTTGCCCAACGCCACATCTCGCCTCATAGGAACTTTTGAGGCTCAAGACAATCTTTGTCGGTTCAGTGCAGGGGCTAACCCCACAGATCCCTCTGGCAACTACGTTATTCGCACGACCTTCACCAACGAGTGTAATCGCTCCACACCAAATACGAACTCAGAATCATGGTGTTATGACCGAGCAACGCCGTTTGCAACATCCATTAATACAACAAACGGATCGACTCCTACCTTTGCTCTGCAACACACGAAACCTTGTGCTCTAGCTAAACTCTGCCCTCGCATAGATGGAGCAAGCCCTTCATGGTCTACGGCAAATTGTCCAGCGACACTGCCAGGATGGAGTGATTCGAGAGATTCCGGTTGTTTGAGGTCAACATCCGGACAATATTGCATGCTAGGATTTGATCCATGTGGACGTTCGTTTGAAGCGAGCACAGCTTATGAATCACATCTCCTCGCAGGCAGTGCGACTACAAACAAATGCGTACGATCTCCAAATAATGATGAGTTTGATCCCTCTACGGTTTTAATTAGCGGGAATATGTGCGAGTCTGGTTGGTGCGATAATAATTTTAAGTGTGTAACAACCAATGCTAATATTGGAAGAAACTGTGACAACTCTGGCGCACCAGGTACAACTTGCGATCATACCTCAGACTGTTCAGGCTCCCCAACTACTTGCAATACAACTTACAACTGTGAACTTCCAACAGGGCAAGTACAAGGACCTGTCTCCTGTACACTTGGAACACCTTGTACGATGACCAATAACAGCTGTGACATCGCTACCAATCGATGCACACTAACTAATGATGATTGTACGTCCACACCCTGTCCAACAGCAGGCACCTGCCGCGTGCGTGGACAAGGTACGTGCCAGGAACCTACAAATAGAACTTGCTCGTGCGAACCTGGCGAAGAAGTTTTCTGTCCGGTTGCAAACACATGTTTAGTCAATTCACTTGCTGCAAATCCTGCCGGCAGAAATTCAAATTGCACCCCACTTCCTCCTCTACCACCAGCTTGTGAATGGGTCGAGACATCACGCACACCATGCAGTGGCGCTTGCGGACAAGCTGGAACTCTCACAATTAATCGCACATGCAGAGTTGTTGGAACAGGCGCAGCTTGTGGAACTTGCACGGGATCCTCAACTGTAAACGGGGTTGCATGCACCTCTGCACCTTGCGCAACGGGTGTCCCTGTTACAACACGGGCACATTTCTGTTTTGTAAAAGATACGGAAATCACACTAGCAAACGGAGGAATTGCGCCGATTCAAGATATTAAAGTAGGAGACTGGGTTACAACCTATGATGAGATACAAAAAAAGAACGTAATTTCTCAAGTAACGGAAGTTGCACATCATCCTCCTGAAATGACAGATTTTTTTAAGATTGATTTTACAAGTGGGAAAAATATTACTGTAACAGGAGATCACTATATTTTCTCTCCTGACGACAACTTTTATATTCCAGTTGAAATGATTTACGAACGGTGGAAAAGGTCTGGTGATTTTTATTTGTTAAACATCGACGGCAAGCGTGAAAAGATTCAAATGATTTATTCTTTCATGAGCGCCCAGCCTAGCTATAACTTACATGTTAAAGGTATATCAAGTGATGCGAAAAATTATGGAACTCTGGGACGTGGCCATAACTATTTTGCAAATGGTATTTTAGCACACAATATGAAGTGGGTTTGCCAAGGCGGTGCATGCTCAGGAGAAGGTTGTCCTAACTGCATGAGCATGCCCCCTATGAGGCTTATTCTCAGCTGCGACTCTTCAGAGTTAACATGGCTATCAGTTGTATTTTTAACACCAGTCGATCAACAACCCTACACCCCACCTGTCAACTTATCTGGAGCTGCCTGCACAAGTAACCCAGTTTGCAACTCTTCATGTGCCTCTACAGATGGATCAACCGCCAACATGGGAAGCCAATACTGCGTAACCCCCACTGGCCCTGGTACTTGTATCGGCTACCTCATTGGCATCTGCTTCTGCCCAGCCATCTAAAAGGAAAAGGTACCTGGTCACTTTTGAGAATCATAGGGGTTATTTTTGATTTGAACCTCTTAATATAATTCTGACTCTAAAGAACTTTTGTTTTTTGAAAATCTACACAATGGTAATTTGAATGCAGCTTTTTTTAGCGCCTTCGATATTTGCTTTTTATGAATTTCTAAGGGAGCTTGATTTATCCAATTCAAATTTTCAAAATAATCTTCGTAGAGATAACTATCCTCGATAGGAATGATTTGAGGCTGACGACCTACAAGCCCATGAAGTGTTGAGTATTTATAGTCCTCTGCAAATTGAACTAACCCAGCTTCAACAGGATTTCGGTAAACATATTTATATACATTTAGAAATTGATGATCATTTGAAATACGAGTGCGATAAAATCTATTTCCATAGTTTTGATTAATCTTTCCAGCAGAAGAATTTATCGAACGGCTTGTTTCTTTCATGAAATAGCACATTGCCTCACTCATATTATTTTTTGGAAAAGTAGCCAGTAAATGAAAATGATTATCCATTAAGACAAAACTATGAATCTTTACACCGAATGCAAATGCAATAAAATATAACCAACTCTCATAAATAACCCATGCCTCAGATATCGGAACAGAGAACCAACTTCTATTATGACTTCTAGCACCTATAAAAAATGGACTATCCGGGCAAGGCAAACATCTCTTTCGTGACATAATGATATCAACAAGAGCAATTTCATTGCCAGCTAAAGATAGAATAAAACAACTCAATACCACAAACTCATCCGAAAACCGGAATCGCCTCCAAACTTTCAAAATCAAAGCTCAAATCAAAAATAACCCCTATAATTCTCAAAAGTGACCAGGTACCTTTTTAGATTCGAAGCGGGAGAGGGCGAGGTAGAGAGCAGGAACCACAAATAATGTAAGTAGCGTAGAAAAAATTGTACCTCCAACTATTGAAAGCCCCATAGGAGTACGCGTTTCCGAACCCATCCCTGTTCCTATCACAAGAGGCAATGCCGCAGCGACCGTTGCCACAGATGTCATAATGATTGGACGCAAACGCACCGGACAAGCATCAACCAACGCCTTACGAATATCTGCAACTCCTTGAGATCTTGTATGGTTTGTAAATTCCACAAGTAAAATAGAGTTCTTCTTTGCTATCCCCATCAATACAATCAAACCAATAAATGAAAAAAGATTTAAAGATTGGCCAAAAATCCAAAGCGTAAATAACGCTCCCGTCACACTAAAAGGTAAAGCCATTAAAATTGAAAAAGGATGTACAAAAGAATTAAACTGCACTGCCAAAATAAGATATGCTACTAAAACTCCTATGAGCAAGGCAGCATAAAGACTCGAAAAAGCCTGACTAAACCCCGCCGATGCTCCTTCAAGCGCAAAAGAATAACCCGTTGGTAAAATTTCTTGTGCAATTTTCTTAGCTTCATCTAAGACCTTTGATTGAGATTGTCCAGGAGCTAAATTTCCAAAAACAGAAATAGATCGTGTACGATTCACCCTAGAAATGGACTGAGTGGTTTTTTCTTCTACAACCTCTACTAAATCTTTTAATGATACCAAATTCCCAGCACCATTTCTGACATATAGTGCTTTTATATCTTCTTGAGATCGTATTAAATCATCTGGGATTTTATATCGAATATCGTAGCGTCTTCCATCTGCTGTATATCGACCACTCCTTAAACCTCCGACAGCTGCAGATAATAGTTGACCAACAGCCTCAATACTCACACCTCGATCTGCCATAGCCTCGCGCTTAGGCTTGATCAAAAGCTCTGGGAGTCCTTCTCGATAGTCTGAATCTAAATCTACAGCTAAGTTTTTTTCTTCCAGCTTTTTTATCAACTCCTGAGCTTTCTGATTCAAGACTTCTAAGTTTGGGCCTCTGAGCCCTATCGCTACCGGATTTAACCGTCCCGCCGTCAGATTACGAGCAGAAATATCTCTCATGTTCACGCGAACACCCTTGAGATCCTTAAACTTCTCTCTGAGCTTTGCCATCACTTCAATATGCGTAAGTTCTCGTGAATTTTTTGGCTTCAAAACAATCGGACTAAAAATACTCCCCACACCTACAGAAACAATGAAAGCCTCAACCTCTTCTACTTCAGAAATTTTTTGCTCTACAATTTTAGAGATTCCATTCGTTTTTTCTAAAGAATCTCCAGGACTAGTTTGAGCATTTAATATAATTAAATCTTGATCCTGTGCTGGAACAAATTCTTGCTTAACCTTGAAGATCAAGAGCAAAGATGCTAGAAAAACGACTGTCGATACAATCAAAACTTTCCACTTATGATCCAACGTATGAACTAGGATTCTTTGGTAAGACTTTGCCAGCTTTTCAAATTTATCTTCTAAGTAGTGCTCAAATTTACCAATCTTAGGTTCATTTCTCAAAAACGTTGCTGCCCTCATTGGAGTGACTGTGACGGCTTCCAAAAGAGACAGTAAAACAGCTGCCGATATTGTCACTCCAAATTGATAAAAGAATTTACCAATAATTCCGTCCATAAAAATAACAGGCAAGAAAATAGCAACAACGGCAAGTGTCGCTGCAATAGCAGCAGGAAGAACTTCTTTTGCTCCATCTGCAGCCGCTTTGAAAGACCCCTTACCCATTCTGTAGTGTCGAACAATATTTTCAAGGAGCATAATTGCGTCATCGACAACAATAGAAACTGCTAAAGTTAAAGCAAGAAGCGTAAAGAGATTAAGTGTAAATCCAGAAAAATATAAAATCAAAAAAGTTCCAACAATTGAAGTTGGAATAGAAAATAAAATATTTATTGCTGCCTGATAGCTTCCCAAAAACAAAAAACATACTAAAATTGTAATAAAAGCAGCGACCCACAATTTTTCTGTTGTGAGATCTACAGTCGATTTTGTGGATCTCGTAAAGTCCACATTGATTCTATAATTGTAACCTGGAGGGAAAGAAGATTTTATCTCTTCAAGTTTATTTCTAACAGCCTCTGCGACATCAACCTCATTTGTTCCACGTTGCTTGAAGATACGAATGGCAACAGTTTGCTGTCCTTTGTAGCGAGCAACCCTTCTAACATCAGAAAGCCCATCCTCTACTCGAGCTACATCTTTAATTCGAATGGAGCTTTCACTAATGAGTTGGCCACCTCGCCTTAGGATCAAAATATTCTCAACATCTTCTACGTTCGAGGCCTCTCCAAGCCACCGTACACGCAATTCACGTTCACCATCAGTAAATTGTCCTGCCGCACTTTCCAAATGCTGCGTATTAAGTGTTTCAATAATATCGTTAATCGTTAATTCATAGCGCTCGAGCTTTTTTGGATCGAGCCAAATTCGCAGATTCCTCTGGCTAAATCCGAAGGCACTTACTTGCCCTACCCCTGGTAAAAACTGTATTTGATCAATCAAATATGTATCTATCCAATTGAGAATATCACGCAGAGCAAGGTCTCCATATATTGAGACAATCATAATAGGCTCTTCTTCTGGATTTTCTTTTCTGACGATTGGAGGATCTACACCAGGAGGGAGCCTGAACTCACTGATCGCCGCTTGAGCCTCTTGGAGAGCAATATTCACATCTTTATCGATATCAAACTCAAGCGTAATTCTACCTGATCCTTGGCTCGCCTGAGATCGCATTTCCTTGATCCCTTCAACACTCAGTAGCCTTTGCTCAATAGGATCAATTAACTCAGACTCTACAACCTCTGGTGCAGCCCCCTCATAACTTACTGAAATATTTAAAACAGGAAAGTCGACATCAGGAAGTTGACTCACACCCATACGATTCATACAAATCGCACCAAAAACAATTAAGCTAAACATCAGAACCCATGCAAAAACGGGCCTTCTTAGCGATAACTCAATTAGATTCATAACTACCCCTACTTTATTCTCTAGTTTTTATCGCCCACGAGTTGCGCCAACTTAAGTTCTAATAACTTTAACTCATAAAATGATTCTTCACGGTTTTTCTTTGCCTCAAGATAATTATTTAAAGAATTAAGGAGTTCTAAATTTGAAACTAACCCCAATGAAAGCTCTCTATTATAGAGTTGATAATTCTTGCGTGCAGTTTCTAGAGATTTTTCATAAATTTTAAAAAGTTCAAAATTTTTTGTCAAAGCTCCGTGCTGATTCCGGATCTCAACTTCAGTATCTTTCTTAAGCCCCATCAACTTTGCACGCTCTTGGTGTTTCTTCCAACGAGCCTCTGATGTTTCAGCTTTGACTCTTCCCCCTTCAAATAAAGGTATTTCGAGAGTTAGTTGCGCTGCGTACTCCCGCCCTTCTTGCGTAGAACTTAGCTCTCCATAACGAGCATCTAAATCTAAGTATAACTCTGGCAAATGCTGAGCTCTTGCAATTGACTCATTTTTTTCTGCAATAAAGAGATTCTTTTCCTGAATTTGAATTTCAGGGGTTTTAGATATTTTATTCAGATAGTAATCAAGAGGCTTAATCGTTTCTGTCACTTCTGGAGACTGAAGAGAAACATTTTTTGAAAAACTCGTAAGTCTTGCAAAAACCTCTCGTTCTGAACTGAGATCTGTTTCTATTTGCCCCAGTTGTATCTTGATAGATTGATTTTGAAGTTCATTAGTTAAAAAATCGACTTGCTTTGATTTTCCTATACTCACTCTTTTTCTCAAAAGCTCGACTCTTTTTGTTGAAACCTTCTCGATTTCCTTTAAAACATCGAGAGTACTTTCTAGCAAAACAATACGGTGATAAGTTTGGGAGACAGTTAAGTACAAATCTAAATTTGTCTTTTGTATTTCAAGATCTGTAACCTCAACATTTGCATTTTCTCTCTGGATACCTGAAAAAAGACCACCTTGAAACAAAGGTTGCCTTAAATTTAAGCCCACAGTCTTGCGCCTTGTCTCCGTTTCTACATCTGTATTCTTATTTTTAAAGCGTGTGTCTGTGTATTGCCCCTCAGCGGTGAGGCTTGGATAGAGATAAGATTTTGCCTGATTTAATCTAGAGCGAGATTGCTCCTTCACGCTTTGATTACTGAGGCGATAGTCCTCAACTTTAAGCGCAGCTTCATAGGCCGCATCTAAACTGACAACTTGACTTGCAGAAACAACGGCACCTGTGTATGCTGTGATCAGAGCCAATAAAAATTTCCCAGCATGTACTTCGAATCGATCACCAATCACAAGTCTGATCACAAATTCATCTCTCTTTTAGACTTTTAAAAACCGCTTTTTCTCTTGGTACAGTCTAATCTTTTATAAATGAATTTGAAAAGTAGTTTTTAGACTTTCTTGTGTTAGGGATTATTAACAATTTCCTAAAGTATAATCTTATAATTTCAGTAACGATGAGGTTTTAATTTCTTATGAGTAGCAGTCCACAAGCTGATTCTATTGAACAGGATCAACCCATTCAGCCCGCCAACTCTTATAACTGGCTTTTTATTGATTTAAACTCCTATTTTGCGTCCGTCGAACAGCAGATTCAACCTCTCTTGCGTAAGAAACCCGTAGCCGTTTGTGCCGTGATGGCCGATAGTTCTGCTTGCATTGCTGCGAGTTACGAAGCCAAAGCTTTTGGTATTAAGACAGGAACCCGAATTGGTGATGCGAAGCGGATGTGCCCAGGACTTATTTTAGTAAAAGCTCAGCATGAAATGTACGTGGACTACCATCAAAAAATTACTGAAGCGATTGAACGATGCCACCCCATTACATCTGTGCACTCTATCGACGAAGTTGCACTCCGCTTATCAGGCAGAGATCGCAACGAAGAAAATGCCCTGGCACTGGCTCACGATATTAAAAAATCTATTTACTCAGTCGGAAGCGAGCTAGGCTGCTCAATTGGTATCTCGACCAACCGCTTTCTCTCAAAACTTGCATCTGATATGCAAAAACCAAATGGATTAATTTTATTATCCCAGAGGGATCTTCCTCACAAACTCCTCCATCTAAAATTGAGAGATATTCCAGGAATTGGATCTAAAATGGAGGAACGCCTTCATCGCCACAATATCCGAGACATGCACCAACTTTTAGCCTTAGATGTACATTCTATGAGAGAGATTTGGGGCGGCATTTGGGGTGAGCGTATGCACAAGTGGCTACGCGGAAATGATTTTGATGTTGAGAATGGTAAAAATAAATCTTTCAGTCACGAACATGTTTTGCCGCCCAACCTTCGTAATCCAGATGGAGCTTTTGCCATTGCACAGAAACTTTTACTAAAAGGAGCTGTGAGGTTGAGGCAACATCATCTATGGGCTTCTCGTCTTTATGTTGGGCTGAGATATATTGATCAATATAAGTGGTCTCAAGAAATTAAGATGCTAGAATGCCAAGACTCATTAACTCTTCTCGAAGCTCTTCAGCTTATCTGGAAAGATGTCCCAAGAAGATCTGCACCTTTAAAAGTTAACATCGCCCTTTTAAACCTAATTGACGACAAAGAACGAACTTTCTCGCTTTTTGAGAATACGAAAAGATTGAGACTCTCCCAAGCTGTCGATAGCCTGAACATGAGGTATGGAAGAAATACCGTCTACTTTGGAGGGGTTCATAACATCAAAGCAGCAGCTCCCACTCGCATTGCTTTTTCTAGCATTCCAGATTTTACAGTTTAGACTGCAATTCAAGCTTAAGAGTTGCTCTTTTCAAACCAAAAGCGTAGACAGTTCCTATGACTATTTGGAACGTTAAAAAAGGACAAGATTTTAGAATTCGCGCTCAACATCCATGGGTTTTCTCTAATGAACTTACTGTAAGCCCAAAAGGAATAAAACCAGGCGAAATAATTGAGCTTCAAACTCAAAACGGAGAGTTCTTGGCACTGGGCTATGGCAATCCACATTCTCTGATCGCCTTTCGAGCTCTTTCTTTTACACCAGCACAAATAACACAAGATTGGCTTCTTGAAAAATTACAAAAAAGCTGGGAGCGCAGATTCCAAATGGGTTTAAGAAATAGCCAGCGAATTTGTTATAGTGAAAACGATCTTCTTTCTGGTCTAATTGTAGATCACTATATTGTTGAGCAAGATGGAAAGAGGGGACAGGTTTTTGCAATTCAAGTTTCAACGTATGGAATGGAAAAATTGATTGGCGCAGACCTCCTAGAGTTCTTTAAAAAATTTCACCAAAAAACTCTTAACTTCCACAATATCCCATGGTCGCATACAGGATTAGTTTTAAGAAATGACATCAACCAAAGAAAACTTGAAGGACTTGATCCTCAAAAACCAAAGACTCTCAAAAATATTGAATTCATGGATTTAAACAATATTCCAATTTGCGTTGATAATTTTAAGGGAGATACTTTAAAAATCTCCACAAATCTTGCAGAAGGGCAAAAAACAGGATTTTTCTTAGATCAAAAGCACAATATCAATCTTGTCTTATCTCAGCTTGAAAGAATGTGGAGAATCAAAAAACCTGCAAAATTTAAAGTTTTAGATATTTGTAGTTATGTGGGTCACTGGTCAACTCAGCTTGCGGCTTTTGCGCAAAAAATGGAAGTTCCAATTGAAATCGTAACTGCGGATATATCAGAAAAGGCTCTCGATTTTGCTCAAAAAAATGTTGCACAGTACAACCCTGCACAAAACGATAGCCTCGCAATTGATGTTTTAGATGAATTGGTTCATTTACAAGATCAATCTTTTGATTTAGTTGTATGCGATCCGCCAGCATTTATTAAAAATAAAAAAGACTTACCAAAAGGCCGTCATGCTTATTTGAAACTCAACAGCCAAGCTTTACGCCTTACCAAGCAAGGTGGACTTCTTGTAAGTTGCTCTTGTAGTGGAATTTTTTTGAAAGAGTATCTACAAGAGACTTTAGCAAAAGCTGGAAAAAGAAATCAGAGAAGCGTTCATATTTTGCTAGAAGGCGGACACGGATTGGATCACATGCACCTTCCTTCTTTCCCAGAAGGTTTCTACCTCAAAATGTTCCTCTGCCTTGCATAGGTGCGGCGCACCTTTTACCTTATTCGGGGAGGATGCGGAAGGAGTGAGATTGAGAAGGATCGATGTCGTTGATGACGATATCAAGTTGAGCAACACCAGGCTCTGCATCAAGAGATCCACGTATCATTGGCCCATCATCTGTATTGTCGTAGACTAAATAAGACTGAGCATCTTCTAAAGCTGCCCACTGCAACTTAACGCTTGTTTCACTCACCCACTCAACTGAGTGAGGCTCAATAACGACTTGTTCACTACGATTCTGAATAAAAATACCTTCGTCATCCCCATCATCCTCGCTACAAGAAACGAGCAGCACATTCCAAAGTGCTAAGCAAATTATCATCAGAAAAAGACGTACGTATTTTTGTTTTAAGAATTCCATAAAATCAGGCTAACAGGTACAAATCTGAATTGGTACTCGACATCCGGCTAGAAATTCACTTATTCTTCTAAACATATGGAACAAAGTCTAATCACCATTAGTATCGTTTTTCTCATGACGGCAGTTTCTATTGTTCCCCTCTTCAAAAAACTCGGTCTTGGAACTGTTTTAGGTTATCTCACAGCAGGAGCTCTCCTTGGCCCCTGGGGCTTTAAAGTTGTATCCGACGTAGATAAGATTTTGCACTTTTCTGAGTTTGGCGTAGTAATTCTTCTTTTTCTGATTGGTCTAGAACTAAAACCTCAGCGCCTATGGGTCATGCGAAAACCAATTTTTGGATATGGTAGTGTTCAAGTTTTTTTTACAACTGCGCTTATTTTTGGAGTCTGCCGTGCTCTTGGGCTCTCTTCAACAAGCAGCCTTATTATTGGTCTTGGCCTTTCCCTTTCCTCAACTGCTTTTGCTATTCAAATGCTCACAGAAAAAAACTTAATCCAATCACAATTTGGACGTCTCAGTTTTTCTATTCTTCTTTTTCAAGATATAATTGCGATTCCAGTTTTGGCTCTTATTCCACTTCTCGCAAGCGACAGCTTTGAACTTTCTCCTTCACAACTTCTTTCTGCACTTCAGGTTTTAGCTGTCCTAGCAGCTATCATTATCTGCGGAAGATACGTTTTAAAACCTATCCTAAGATATGTTGCCAATACCCGTGCTCGCGAGATATTTACTGCTGCATCTTTGCTCCTCATTCTGGGAGTGAGTTATCTTATGCTATCCCTTGAACTCTCAATGGCACTGGGTTCATTTTTAGCAGGCGTCGTCCTTTCTGACTCTGAATACAGACACCAACTTGAGGCCGACATGGAGCCCTTCAAAGGATTGCTATTAGGACTCTTCTTTATGTCAATTGGAATGACTGTTAATTTTGGAGTTTTAGGGCAAAACACTTTACTCATATCACTTCTTCTCTTTCTTCTGGTTTTTGGGAAATTTATTGTAATTTACGCTCTTGGAAAGAAGTACGATTTGAGTAATAACTCTTCAATAAATATGGGACTCACCCTGTGCCAAGGCGGAGAATTTGCTTTTGTTGTCTTTGGACTTGCAAGTCAGTTTAATATAATCAATCAAACAACAACAGACATATTATTTGTGCTCGTAACACTTTCCATGCCAGCATCTTCCCTTATTTTTTTGGCACACGAAAAATTAGTAACCCCACGTTTAAATAAGAGAGCAGATCAGGAGTTTGATTCATTACCAGATCATGCACCTGTTATAATTGCTGGATTTGGCCGAGTGGGGCAAATTCCAGGTAGACTCCTTCGCCATCTTAATATTGATTTTACAGCACTCGAATTAGATGCAGAACAAGTTCACACTGTTAGGAAGTTTGGAAATACCATTTACTACGGAGATGCTTCACGTATTGATTTGCTTGAATCAGCAGGAGCTGAAAAAGCCAAGGTATTTATCTTGGCAATTGACGATGTAGAGGCCTCGCTTCGAACAGCTGAGATTGTCCGAGAAAGGTTTCCTCATCTGAAAGTATTTGCACGTGCAAGAAATAGGGATCACACATTTAAACTTATGGAACTTGGCATTACTAATATTTGGAGAGAAACGTTTTACTCATCACTAGATATGTCGCGAGCTATTTTTAAAGAACTTGGTCACTCAGAAGAAAAAATTGAAAAGACCTTTAAATTATTTGTAGAACATGACCAAAAAATGCTTTCAGAGCAGTTCAAAGTTTATAAGGACGAATCTCAACTCATTACTCAAAGTAAGCTAGGAACGCAGCAGTTAACCGATGTTCTAAGAGCTGATGAGAATCAAGACGTCTGATATGATCTTGCGCTAACTCACCCTACAGTTTTTTCATAATCAACTGTGTCTCAATTTTTATAAGTTATTCTCATATTGCTTAATTTTTTTGCTAATCAAAATATTTATAAGAGTCTTTTTACATTATAGATTAATCTTCAAAAATCGTTTTCCGGGGGGAATTCATGAACAAAATAGCTCTCATTATTCTTTTAGGCATATACTCTGTTGCACACACACAGCTAAGTCCATCCTATGATGCCAATACACGCTGCCAACGCATAAAAAACTCTTTCACACTTAATGGGAGCAATGTAAATGCTCTGATCTCTTTGAGTTGCAGTGCGCTTTCGCATGTAGAAAATGAGCAAAAAAATATGGTATACGAAGATAGCGCAACTCTTTTTCATCAGTGGCAAACAATAAAGACTATGAGAGGATACGAAGTTAAAGGATATTGCAGTATCCCCTATCCAGCTCTTCAGAAAAATATCTTTGAAAGACATCGTATTGATTTAAAATTTTCTACAAACTCACCAGAAGAAATATTTATTGAGGGTACAATCGCTGGTAAGCACATTGACTTAATGCTGAATCAAAATTCATTTCTAGATACGAATTGCCCCGTCTACGAACAAACATCTCTAAGACTTGAGCGTATCAATTTGGGTATTGGCTTTGGTATGACATATTTAATAGATATGCTTCAGAGTAAAAGAACCGGAGCGAGTCTCAGTGTTTTAAAACATGAAAATTGGATTCAAGGTCAAAATAGTATAACAAGTTTTTCAGGGCTAGGACTTCAATACCGTATGAGTCAAATTAATGGGAGACAGCTTGTTTTATCAGCAGCAGAATCTTCCTCTTCAGCAGAGCTGCATATCAGATCTTCAAACTACCTTGAGTACGCTGAAGATACTCCGTTTACGAAATTCAAATTCGACACATTTAGCCACCCACGCGGATTTTTGCACGCAGATCTACCTGTTAATCACAAGTTCCAAGCCTATCCTATTCAAAATGGCGCGCAAGTGGTTGGTTGTACCTCTTTGATTTATGATGGCGAGCTTGATATTCCTCAGAACGTAGATCTTGACGTTTGTAAGCAAAAAATAAACAACTCAGAGCTTAAACATCTGCAAGGCAGAACCCTCAATCAGGCTACTCAAGTAAAAAAAGACACACATAACAATAGCACATACCAACTTCATCTAAAAATTGAAAAATACTTGAATCAAAAAAATGGAAAGGCACAGCGATATGCTCCGCAACCCCACACCCACCAAATGGGCTATTCAAGCTGGACAAAAGCAGATATTCAGAGGGGATTTGTTGTGACTCAAAGAATTTTTCAAGTACAGCAAACTAGCATTATTGTAAGGGAGATTAGATATAACTCAAATGGCAAGGAATTAAGATACACTTATACACTCAACCTAGACGAGATTCCCTAGGTACTATATTTTTCTTTTCAAGAATACACAGTTATTGGCATAATGAACTTATGAAGAATTTTTTTTTGAAAAATTTAGATAAAGTTAACTTTACACTTATTTTAATTATTTTAGTTTATATTCTTTCAAATGAATTCAACTTAACTCAAAAATCTCGAATCAATATTACTCAGCAGGAAATAGCCTCTAAGGCTACAAACTCATACGTACCCAAAACTGTGACCATGAGAGAACTTATAACTAAGGGGTATCGCTCACAGTACAAGATTATCAGTGTTAATGGGCAAAACTTTGATAACTCAGATGAAGCTTTAACCGCGGCTAGAACACATGATCTTAATAAATCAGATTTAAAAATTGTTTTCAAAGACGACCAGAATAGCACAAAAACAATCGTATTAAGTGCTTCTGAGTAATTTTATTTAATATTTAATGCTTTTTTAATTTTTTCTATATCGGACTTAAGCTGCTTGTTCTCTGCTTCAAGTTTTTGATTTGCTTGCTCTAAGCTCGCAATTTTTCTTTCTACATTTTCCATCCGAGACTCAATACTTGTGATTTGTTCTTGAGACATTTCACATTTGTTATTTAACTCTTGGATGGCATTAATGGCAGCCCAGTGTATTGGATCCACGTTAAGTTGATAATAACCATCTTCTCTTAGAGAAACTGCATCAGGAATAATGCTCATAACTTCTTGAGCCACAAACCCAATTTTATCTCCTTCTGAATCCATACCAATAGGATTATTTTTTATATAATTATATCGTGCAGTTTTTAATTTTAATATTTCATTTAGTCCATACTCATAAGGACGAATATTTTCTTTTAATCTTCTATCTGAAATATTCACCCACGTTGTTGTACCATCAGTTTTACCAGCTCCACCTGCTACTTCGAGTGCGTATGTTGTTGGAGCACGACCAATACCAAGTCTGTTATTTGCGAAGTCACCTTCAATTAAATTATTTGCGGCTGCATCCGTATCGATCACAAGACGATTTGCTGTTGATGTTGATGCATTTCTACCAATAACAATACTACCACTTGCACTCACGTTTGATCCAAATCCTATAACTGTACTTTGCGATACAGAACCACCGTATACACGGGCATTATATCCAAGAGCCGTGTTGTATGTAACAGTGTCTGTACTTCCATCTAAATCTTTCCAACCTGATGAATATCCTAAAAACGTATTTCCTGTGATAGTAGCTTCGTTCGTAAGATTTGCTGTGCCGTTACCAATAATTGTATTGTAGCTTGATGTCACATCGTTCGCATATAAACCTGAATGTTTTCCGATATAAATATCATATGAATATGAAACCGAACTACCGCCTGCAGCTGTTGCATACCCAATCGCAATACTACTTGCAAATCCCGCAGATCCGTTCCCGGCTGAATAACCTACAGCCACGCTATCTGCATTGTTTGTTCCATTAGACATTGATCCACGTCCAATTGCCGTATTGTTTGTTCCAGTTGTCATAGCAGACATAGAATTATGTCCAACAGCAGTATTACCACCGCCAGAAGGTGATGCATCTAAAGCGTAAGCACCAACTGCTATATTTTCTGCTCCAGTATTACCAGTAAGTGCCGCACGCCCAATCGCAACTGTATTATCAGTAGTTGCATTAGTACCAGCTTGATAACCAACTGCTACTTGATAATTACCCGTACCACCGGATGTACGACCAACTGCTGTATTACCCGATTTTGTTACAAAATT
>CAUJDY010000064.1 GCA_963169805.1 Bdellovibrionota bacterium
CATTTATTATGTCGCCCCCTGCTTACTTTTTGTTGGCCGGCTAATTAGACGCGCCGTAAAAAAAAATGTCGGCTGGCGCCTTCTTACGAGTAAGAGAGAGTGACATCGGATCCTTCGGAGAGCTTCTCGCTGCTAAAGAAACGGATGTCATCTGATAAGGTTTCTGATTTTGCGCGATACTCGTATTCACTTCCAAGAAATAATCGAGATTGAATTTTGACCTTGTAAATTCCGCTTTGGCTTACAATCCAGCGACGCGGGAGGAAGTTTTTAGTTCCATCTAATTTTTGTCCTCCAGCCAAAAACTGTGCTGCAAAGTCTGTTGGAGGATTTTGATATAAGTCTTCAGGTGTTCCGAGCGCGTTTATCATACCATTTTCTAGAAGTACAATACGGTCAGAAAGAGAAAGAGCTTCCTTTTGGTCATGAGTGACTAGAATGGTTGTGAGTTTTAATTTCTTCTGAAGTTTTCGAATCTCACTTCCCAATTCTTCACGAAGAAGTGCGTCTAAATTGCTCAAAGGTTCATCTAATAGCAGAACTTGTGGAGACATCACAAGTGCTCGACTCAAGGCTACGCGCTGTTGCTGTCCTCCTGACAACTGATAAGGTAATCGTTCTTTTAGGTGAGCAAGCCCTGTCAGTTTAAGTGTATCTTCAACTTTTGAAGTAATATTAGATTCTTTTCTAAGTCTTAAAGGGTAGGCAACGTTCTCAAAAACTGTCATATGAGGCCAAACGGCATAGTTTTGAAAAACCATTCCTAAGTTTCTTTTTTCTGTTGGAATAAATTTTTTAGAATCAGAAAAAATTTTTGTTCCTAGTGAAATAATACCGCTGTCTGAATCTGGTTTCTCTAATCCAGCAATACAGCGGAGCATGGTCGTTTTGCCTGAGCCTGAGGCTCCAAGTAAGCTTACAAATTCACCCTCTTTTATTTCAAGAGAAATACCTTTAAGAATCGTAAGTGACCCATAAGATTTTTTTAAATTTTGAATATTGAGCATTTTAGTACCCTAACCTTCCTCGACTTAACCATCGAGTGAGTTGATTCATAAATAAAATTAAAATAACAAGTACAATAGAGAGCGCACTCGCAGATGCTTGGTCTGCATAATCCTGCAATTCAAATAATACGCTGCCGATGGATTTGAAGTTTGGGCTTGCAAGAAAGACAGACATTGTTAGTTCACCTAGAATTGGTATCAGAACTAAGAAAAATACACCCATAATATCTGGCTTTAAAATTGGAACCACGATGTCTTTCCACGCGCGCCTTTTGGATGCTCCTGAAATTTGAGCTGCCTCTACCAGGCTTGCGTGAATATTCATAAGTCCGTTTCGAATGGGTAGAAAAGCCATATTCATGTGCTTTAAGATATAGGCAACGACGGCTATCCAGGCTGTATTGTACAAGTTTATTCCAAACTGACCCGAGTAACTAACAATAAGTCCTAGTGCCAGTATTGCTCCTGGTGTTGCAATGGGTATTGCAAAGAACCACTCTAAAATTTGCTGAAAAGATTTTTTATTAGAAAAAAGCATAAGACTTACAAGGCATAAAACAATAATCAAAATGCCTGAGAGAGTTCCATATATAAGTGATTGGGATATGGCTTGCTTTGTATCAGGGAGTTCAACAAGAATATATTCGTAAGATTTTAAACTTGCTTCTTGAAAACAATCTAAGCCGTTTTGTTGTAAGCATCCTGGCTTTACAAATGTACTCAAAAATAAAACTGCCAATGGTAGAATCCAAAAAACAAGCATACACAAAATATAAGAAGACTGGAAAAGATAAAACTTTTTTTGTGAAAAAGAAGATTCCATTTTTCTTGATGCTTTACCTGTAATGAGTAAATATTTTTTTTCATTCTTTTGGATCCAAACATTTAGAGCAAGAGAAGGAATTGCGAGTAAAAATAAAATTAATGATAAGCCAGCGGATTGAGAGATTCCTTCTTCTCCTCCAAGTTGAAGAGTTTGGTAGACCTTATAAGTTAAAGCATAAGCCTTTTCTGGAGCACCAATCCAAGCAGGAATAGCAAACGCAGATATATTTAAACTGAAACACAAGCTAATTGAGCTTAGAATTGCTGGCAGGAGTAGGGGCAATTCAATTTTAAAAAAGGTCCTGAGAGAACTTGCCCCTGAAACCTGGGAAGCTTCAAAAAATACAGGATCAATTTTTTGAATTTTATCCTCTAATATTAAAAAAACAAGAGGTGCATGTACGACTCCAAAAATAAACGTCATTCCCCATGTGCCATAAAGTTCTCCAGGAAAGGGGAGTGAGGAAGTCAAGATTCCGCTGACAGGATTCCAAGCAACAACATAGGCTGCTGCTAAAATGCAATTGGGAATGAGATAAGGGATTAAAAATCCCAATCTTTGAATGCGCTTGAGTTTCCACTGATACATTGAAAAAAAATGGGCAAAGAAAAGGCCAAATATGGCGGAGAGTGCAGCTCCACCTAGTCCTGAAATCAAAGTTACATTCAAGGATTTCAAAAAAGATTTCGATTCAAGGGTCTCTTGAAATAGCACAGGATCTATCTTTGTGAATAAAACAAAGATAGGTCCTATGAATAAAGCTCCGAATAAAACAAGTAATGAAAATTTCAATTTCATCTGCCTATTCTAAGACGTGTTCAGAGTATTTTTTCTTTATATCCTTAGAGTTAGCTTCAAATTTTATAAATCTCTCGGGTGTCCATGGTATTGCTTTTGCGGTAACGTCTTTAAATGGCGCAGCTCCTTCGGGTGCGGGGACATCGGATCGAACACTGTACATGTAGCCTTTGCGCAAAATCATCTGACCTTCTTTAGAAAGAATATATTCTGCAAGTAGTTCTGCTTGCTCCTTATTAGGTGAGTCTTTCAGAATCACTTGCATGCTAGGTATTGGAATTGATCCATCTGTTGGATAAATCACGCCAATGGGACTTCCTTTTTTGATTGCCGCTAAGGCGTTTTCTAAAAGAACGATTCCATATTTCTTCTCACCAGACTCTACCTTTTGAATCACGGCAGAATTTCCCCCAGATGAAGCTAAATGATTGTCTCCTAGTTTTTCAAAAAATTCCCAGCCATAGCGATCACTTAAATAGGCTACAGTTGCGAAAGCCGTCCCAGACTCAAGTGGGCTACTAAATTGTACAAAGCGCTTGTAGTTAGGTTTTAAAAGGTCTGTGAATGTTTTGGGTCTTTCAGTTTCAGGAGTTTTATTGTTATAAATAATAACCATCAAAGAGTAGTAGTTTGTGTTTACAGCAGGGCCATTTTTTCTTGGACTTACAAGGCCTCGCTTCTCAAGTCCATAGGACCAAAAAGGACCAGATGTAACGAGTAGGTCGGCTTGAATTTTCTTCGATAAAATTTCAGCTTCTACTTTGGCCTGAATTTTTTCAGAACCAGATTGGAAAACTTTAACATCTATATTTGGATACCTTTTTTCGAAACCAACCTCAATTTCAGATATAAATTCTTTGTAGACGGAGGTGTAAATCCAGACTTCTTTTTTTTGGCTGGCAAACCCCGATAGAGCACTGATAAAAATAGTGAGAAAAATTGCACGATTGAAATCAAATACATGACTCAACATAAAACCCCTCCTGTCTAGTCATACGGCATAGAAATATGGCCACCAAATTATGACGATTCAGGGCGGTCGTCGAGTTATTTTTTCATAGCGAAGCAATCTGGATTGTTATTATTTTTGATTTGAAGGTTTTTTGAGTATAACACCCATCTTGCAATAAAGTGTTAATTGAAGAGGTATTATTTATGACAAAATTTCTAGTGTTAGTAGTTGCTTTAAGTGGATTGGTTTCTTGTACGGATAAGACCGCAAATACAGACCCAAATGATCAATTTAAGGGTTCTTTTGCCAGTCAGAAGAAAGAAAAAGTCACAAAAGCAGGATTTTGGAGCTCTTGGAGCCGTGATGTCGTGAAACAACAGGTTGTTGTTTCTGTCCAAGACGGTGTTTATCACGAGTATAAAGTTACAAGTGAAGATGGCGATGACTATGAGCTAAAAGAGAGAGTTTTTAGATATACAAAAAAACAAGATGGATCTTACGAAATGATTCTTGTAGCTGATGAATGTGGAGAAATTGCGCGTACAGCAGCGGAACAGAAGAAAAAAGCTCAAACTTTTAAGCCAGTTGTTGATCAATCATCTCTCAAGACAGTATCAGGAGACGTTGTTAAGAGAGTCTCAGATGAAGAGCATCGCAAGTTGGTAGCAGATATAGAAAAAAATAAAGCTCTTGATAAGTATGACTATGGCTGTAACGGTACTGTAAGAACAATGACAAATTGGTGGAATAAGTAGAGTACGTATAGATTGAGAACACTATGAAAAAATATGTATCTCTATTCATAGCAACTTGTTTTATAGGATGCTCAGATAACTCTGAGCACCCTCAGGATAAGAGTAAGCAATTTGAAGGTTTTTTTACCGGACGCAAAGTGACTATGACTCGTGAGCCAGGACCAGTGGCATGGAAATCGGGTCTCATGATAGAAAAAAAATCAGAGATGGTGATTTTGCTACGGATACAAGATGGTGTTTATCATGAGTATCAAATAACTACAGTGAATAATGGCACTCCTCTTTTGGTAGAAAAGACCTACGAGTACACGCAAAAATCTAACGGTACATATGAAATTCTCCAAGTTGCAGATACGTGTGGAGAGCTTCGCACAAGTAGCCTCTACGATACTCAACAATTTAAGCCAGCCTCCACAGAGCGTTCTATGCAGACAGTAGATGGTCTCATGGTTCAAAGAATTAGTGAGAAAGAGTTTGTAAACTTGGCAACGCAGGTTGAAGTAAACAAAGAGAAGGATCTCTATAAAAAAGATTGCAATAATACGGCTCGACAAATCCAGAACACTTCTGCCAGTTGGTGGGACTGGATATTTTAATAAAATTTAAGTATTTATGTGTGAGTGTTGTGAAGCCTACTTCGTGAGAAGTAGGCTTTTTTTTAAAGTTTGCAACAATCTTGCAACATTTGAAGAGCCAAAAACGTCATTATGAATACATCATTGACGCAGAAATAATACACTATAGATTTCACACACTTAAGATAAAGTCGCTTTTCAATTCATAAAAGTGAACCCATTTTGGTCTGTGCCCGATACTTTAAAATTCATATATTCGATTATGATTACTTACAATTCTGGCACTTGCGTTGCTTTACTATAAAGTACAACATTCATCCATCCCCCTCCCCCTTAGCGGCCTTGGATCCCCCTCCAAGGCCGCAATTTTTTTATCTTCAAGTAATTATAATTAAAAAAATTCGGCACATGTCTTGCTCTATATATAAGTGAACGGAGATATTTTTTATGAAAAAAGTTGTAACAGTGTTGTCACTTATTTTGTCTGTCACTCTTGTATTGCCAAATGCAAGTGCTCAAGCGACATCTAAAAAATCAGTTCAGAAAAAAATAGGCAAAAAAAGAGTGGTTAAGAAATCAGGTACAAAAAATATCAATAAAAATGCAATCGTCACGCGTCTTCCTAAAAAGAAAACGCAAAGCACATATTCTGGCCTTTATCCGTACACAGCATCAACAGCAGCTTCTGAGGGATCTTTAGAGATTGCACAACAGTCCAAGACATCAGTTGTGACTCCTGTCGTAACAGAAGAAGCTCCTAAGAAATGGTATGTAAAACTTGATTCTGAAAACTCTAAAAATATAACAGAAGAAAATCCAGCAGGATACAATGGTGATATTAACGGATTCCAAACGCTTTCTTTTGGATATAAATTCACAGATATGTCTACGGTGCAAATTTCTCAGGACTGGAGCCAAGCCTACGGTTACGGAACAACGCCAGAGGGTAAAGAAAATGCTCATAGTAATAGCTATGAAGATTTAAGTTTTAGATATACATATTCAAGTTTGATTAAGACAGAAAATTCAAATCTTGCGGGACAAATCAGATACTACGCGCCTAGCTCGAAGAACTCTCAAAATGCAGGGCAAGTAGGGCAGCTTCGAATTTACGCTCTTTATGATTACAATCTTTCTCCTAGCTTGACGCTTGGTTATATTTTTAATCCACGCTATTTTATGCAAACTGCAAATGCTTATGAAACTGAAGAAGGAAAAATTCTTAATAATAACCACTGGAGACTTCTAAACATCGCTTCGGTTACTTATTCGATTACAGATTGGTTAGGAATACGAACAGAGCTTGGTGTGTATTCAAAGAAAAAATACAACGAAAGTACAAAGCATTTTCAACACTATGGAACAGCTTTTACAACTAGCTTTGCGACTATATTTAGTATTGAAGCAGGTATAAGAGCATCTGACGGTGGCTACGATACACGTGAAAAAGGTGGTTTTAACCTTTATGACATGGATGTATCTGAATATTACACAGTTTTTACAATTAAGATTTAATAGAAAATTAGATTTTTTTAGAATGAAAAGCTAAGAACTCAAGAACCTTTGGTCTGTAGATTTCAGCTTGGTTCTTGAGTCCATCTAGATGTTTTCCATCAGGCAAGTTCAAAACATCTAAGTCTAGGTGTGAATGTGCGCGAAATGCTTTTTCAATTGCTGACGGTGGAACAAGAGGGTCCTTCCAGCCACGGATAGATAAAATAGGAAATCTTGCAGGTAGTGCAGATAAATCTCTGTGAAGTTCATCTTCATGTTTGGGGGTCCAAATAGTTCTTGCCACAAAATTAGCGGCAAGTTTTTTGGGTAAATTACCCATGGGATACTCATACGTGAAGTAGTTCCAATTACACTTCAATAAATCATAAAAAGGCCCACCATCACAAATAAGTGCACGTACATCCTTTACTTTTCTGAGAGCCATCGCTTCAAGGGCACTTGAAGTGGGATTTGAAAACGAAAAAATTATTTTATTACCAGGAATTTTATCAAGAACTTCTGAAATTTCGCGCGTCCACTGGTGTTTTAAGCCCCAGCCCAGTTCTGAATCAAAAGGAATCTTACTCAAGATGAATTTTTTATGAACACTTAGGGTAAATACAGCAGCATCATAGCCAAGCTCATTCACAAACTCGACATGCCTTTTCATATGCTCTTTTTTACCAAAAAAGAAGGGGACAAAAACAATTGTTTCTTCAAATTTTTTTTCAGGAGCAGCGATAACCTCAAATTTAAAGGGCTTAGGTTGTAGGCCTAAAATTTTCTTTGCTCTTTTTATATCGAGGTTGAGTAAAGCCATATTAATGACGAGTCACTTCTGGCCATAGCTCGCGCCAATTTCGTATCTGAGGAGCGTCCTGATTCATCAAGGCTTGAATAAGGCCTCGTGAAACTTGGACCTCTTCCAGTGCAGTCTCACTTAAAACTTTCCCGCATGCTTCTACAATCGAATCTGCATCTAGATGGTGATACTTGTAAACATCCTCAGGGCGACCACACTTAGAGTGTTTTTTTACGGCCAATACTTCGTGGCGTACTCCTATAATCGATCCAATATTATCGAGTAGTCCTGGCTCTCCATCGTGTACGCTGACAATTGGAATTCTTCTTCCTGAAACTGTTGCAAGATCACCAGTTGTTTCTGGAGACGTGTGTAAGTATAGCTTTGAATTTACCCCAAGATTGTTTTTGAGATGGTTGAACTGGTCATTTTCAGCCAGTGTTCCAATCAAAAGATCAGGAGATGTGACAACTATTACATTTGCATAAATACCTTTTTGAAGGAGTTTGTCGGAGGCTTGCATAGCCTCTGTTGTAGGTGATCCCATGCTAAAAATATTTACGACGTTGTCTCCGGGTTCGTAGCCGGCATAACCTTCATAATTGATGAGATAGTAGCCACCGTTGAGTACATCCAAACGAGTTGCTTCTAAAATATCTGCGTCTGATAGGGTTGGAATAGACGTCTCTTCCGTAGCCCCTTCGAAAGGATAGCCGTAAGGAGAGAGAAGCACATCTTGAGCCTTAAATCTTTTTTGTGTTTTGAGACGTTTTAAAAACTCTTTTTGATCTGCGCCGCGAGTGACTCCACGGAAGCAAAAGCCTTGGCGATTTTCATTGTCAAAAAGGAAGTGTCTTTTGATTGCATCACAGAAAATCCAATCCAGCTCTTGGCAAAAGAAAGGTTCCCAAACAATTTGATTTGGAATTTGAAAATCACTCTTCCAGCCGTGTTGCGCACCTTCTGGAGAAAGTGTTACACCCGAAGGAGTTCCTCCCAAGATAAAGCTCGATTTCCAGTAGAGATTATAAAAATACTGATCTAATGCTCTCTTAATAAAGAAATCATACACTGTCATAAGAGGAAGGAGTGGAACACCAAGGAGATCACGGATCTGCCCAAAAGATCCAGCACAAGACATCACGTTACACTCTGCAATTTCAAAGCGAATGAATCTATCAGAGACTTCTTGTCCTGGTATAAGATCTGGAAGTTTGTTATCTTTGACTTCGAATTCTTTTTCAAAGTCTTCCACATTTACTGCTCCAAAAACTTTTCCATCCATTGCAGGATTTAAATTTGTTGAAGTTCCTACGTCTGGAGCCATAGAAACAAATAGTTCTGACGGCAGTTTAAATTTCTTTTCAAAATCTGTGAGAGGTTTTGGATCTTTCTCAGAAGTATTTGCAATACGTGTGAGTTTTGCAGTCAGCTGACCAAGCATCCACTGTGTGTGTGGGTAGTTTACCATTTTTAAGTTAATATCAAGAGATGTTGGTAGTTCTCCGTATTTTTGTACAGATTCTAGAAAGTGTTTTTTATTTTGATCTTTTATTTTGTGTTGCTCAAGAACTTGCTTGTATAGCTCATCTCCGCGCTTTTTTAGATACTGCCCTTCAGGGGTTTTTTCTCCAAAACGTCCAAAAAGGTTGTCTGCTGACAAGCCTTGGGCATCTCTTAAAGCATCAATTTCTTCTTGGTCAAGAAGACTTGAGTGGTTACCAGGAGCTGCAGCATTAGAAAGCCCCCAACCTTTTAGTGTGTGAGCAATTACCAAAGTTGGTTTTCTTTGGTTTTTCTTTGAAGCTTCATAGGCTGCTATGAGTTTTTCAAAGTCATGTCCACCCATATCTCGTAAGGCATCAAAGAACTCTTCGTCCTTCACGCCATCTAAAAACTTTTTCATTCCAGGGTGTTTTTCTAAGACAGCCTGTTTAAGTTCTTTTCCGGATTTAATAAGCAGATAAGCTTGTAATTCAAAATCTTCTAGTTCTTTTTCTAGGAATTTTTGAAAAGTATCTCCGCCTGGCATTTTGAACATTTTTTCACGTAGAGATCCATGGCGAACTTGGATTACTTCCCAGCCATTGGCTTCGGCAGTTTTCTCAAGGCGGATATCATCCGTTCCACCCATAATAGATTTATTCGTGATTCTATGGCCGTCTAAGCTTTGTCTGTTGTAATCGACAATCCAAGTAACGTTGCCAATTTCTCTTTCTGCAAAGTCGGGCATTGCTTCATACAGAGATCCTTCTCTGAACTCAGAGTCTCCAATTAATGCCCAAAAATGTGCCTTTTCAGGAACTTTATAACCGTGGTCTTTTGCATACCTGTAGGCAAGGGCTAAGTATCCTAGGTTTACCGGTGGAATTCCTACCGTTCCAGAGGGAAGAAAGTTGTGGTGATCGGGGTCATAGCGTGAATGATAAGATTGAAATACGGGTTCTCCTTCTTTAGAAAAAGCGCGCAAACCTTGCATTGCTTGGGCACCTTTTTCTGGAGAGAAGCGAGAAAGATCTGACTCTAAAAGCATATTGAGTAAGTAATTGTAGGAGTGGTCTGTTGGTGAAGCGTGTGGCTTTACTGCCATGTGGTCAAAGCTTGATTTTACAACAAGATGAAGTGCCCCAAGAATATGCAACGAAGAAGCAGACGCAGAAGGGTGTCCTCCTACTTTTGGATCGCCTTTGTTTTTATCCGAGCGATGATTTGCAAGATGAATCATTTGATTGGCAAAGTAGTGGGCTCGTTTAGCAATAGAATTCAGAATTTGGATATCGTACGACATAATATTTTCCTCTCTTTGACAGTCTTTCAGACATAACATTTAGGGTTCAGAATAAATAGAGTTGGCGCTCCGCATAAGTTTCCTTTGCGGATACGCCGGGACTGAGGTATCACAGGTTATGGAAGAATATTACTATGAACACCCGCGGGCACAAGTTTTTGAGATTGTAGGTCCTGAGGCCTCGGATTTCCTTCATCGACTTTCAACAATTCATTTTAAAAACTTTAAGGATAACGACGTTAAATATGGGGCCTTTCTCACAGGTAAAGGTACGGTTCTTTCTTTATTTACGGCTTGGAAAAATTCTCATGGCTATACTCTATTTTTTGAATCAGGTGGGGAGACGGCAATACAGTATTTAAACAGCATGCATTTTGCCGAAGATTTAAAAATTCTCAAGTCACCACACCAGCTTTATGAATATCGGGGAACTCGCAGTATTTCTGGTTATATTGCTTTCAACTGGGGAATTCCGGGGGCATTTATTCAGACTGGTGATGTTCCTTCTGATGCAAAAAAATTAAATTCATATGAATGGAGAATGTTAAAAGCAACTTACGGTATACCAGAGCTTGGTACGGATATAACCACCGATCATATACTGATAGAGGGGCCATTTGAGCAATGGGTAGATCGAAATAAGGGATGCTACCCAGGGCAAGAAGTCATCGAAAAAATTTATACCTATGGTAGGCTTCCAAAAAAAATTTTTAAAGTTAAGACCACGCATAAAACACAAATCAAAACTCCCATCCCGCTCTCCTTTGAAGATCAAAATATAGGCACCTTAACATCTGTATATGTTGGCAATACAGAGGCCTTTGGGTTGGCGACACTAAAAAAGACCTTTACGGATAAGTTCACCGAATTTGTGCTTGATGGACAGGTTTGGACTGTAGAGAAAACTTAACAATTGGCATCATAACTTGCCCAGGCCTTGAAGTTTATTGGAAATTTCGAGAATCTCATTAATGACTTAATAACAACTGCAACCAATAGGAGATACCTTGAAAACACTAAAAGTTTTTGCGGCAGCAGCGATGGTTCTTTCGCTTTCTGGCTGTTTTATGACAAAAGATTCACTTAAGAAAATGTTAAAAGAAAATCCAGACATCTTAACTGAAGCAATCGAAGAAAATCCTGCAAAAATTATGGATTCCTTGAACAATGCAGTTAGAAAAGCACAACAACAACAATTTGAAGACAGAGAAAAAGCTCAAAATCAAGAGCGTGATGAAGAGTTTAAAAATCCAAAGCAAGCAACAATCGATGAGAAAAGAGCTATCTGGGGCAATAAAGATGCTCCAATTACAATTGTAGAATACTCTGATTTTGAATGTCCTTACTGTAAAAGAGGACACGCAACTGTAGAAGAAGTTATGAAAAAGTATGGAGATAAAGTTCGTGTTATTTTCAAAAATTTACCTCTAGACTTCCACCCAATGGCAATGCCTGCTGCTAAGTACTTTGAGGCTGTAGCACTTCAGGGGGCAGACAAAGCAAAGAAGTTTTACGATTATATCTTTGAAAACCAGGCTAATCTTTCAACCAAGAGAGAAAAGTTTCTTGAAGAAGCTGCTCGCAAAGCTGGAGCTGATATCGCAAAAGTTAAAAAAGATCTAGATTCTGAAGAAGTTAAAAAGAGAATTGAAGCGGATATGGAAGAAGCAAGAAAATTTGGATTCAACGGAACTCCAGGTTTCTTGATCAATGGAATCTCTATTAAGGGTGCTTATCCAGTTGAAGAATTCTCGAAAATTATTGATCAACTTTTAGCAAAAAAGTAATTTAGTTAACTTAAGAATTACTGAAATTTATATCAAAGAGAGGACAATTTCTTGTCCTCTTTTTTTATATTTTAAGTATAAACTGAATTGTTTGCGTCCGGATATTGACATTCTGTATATGGTCCAAGCAAAAATCAATCAGAGAGCCTGTTAGTAGATTTTGAGCAACTAGGGCTTTGTTCTTATCATTCAGTAGATAATTCCAATAATCAATAGCTGCTAGATGAATTTTATTTCTAAGGTCTTTGAGTTCGTGTCTGTATAAGCATTCACTTTGAAATTGTAAAAAGAGCTTCTGGTGGTTTTTATTAGAAAACAACCAATCAAACATTGCATGGATATAGGATTCAATTTTTTGTTCTCGTCCTTGTGCTTTTTTGCTGTAGTCTTTAGAGCGCAGTTGAGCATCTTTAAACATTTCTGCAATGAGTTCATAAAAAATTTCATCTGTATTTTTAAAATGATAAAGAATATGTGAGCTACCCATATGGCAGGCCTTAGCTATGTCTGCAAGAGTTGTTTTAGAGAGCCCCTGGTTTGCAAAGCATTCAAGACCTGCACTTAAGATCTGCTTTCTTTTTTGAGTACTTTTCAAAATCTTTTTCTTAGTCTGGGTTCCGGCGTGCTGATCAATTTGAAGTTCGTTCAAAATCTTCCCCTTTGTATAAGTTTTGAATCATCTTCAAATTATATGGAGACTTGTTTAGGGGGAGAAATCAGTTTTTGAATTCCATGCAAAAACTGGATCTAAGTAAAGGATTGGCTTTAAATTTCTAAGGGTAAAACTTCTGGAGTTAGTACAATTTCTTTTGCACTCAGCTGACATTTTAGAGGTGTCACCAAAACGCCGTGGTCTTTTGCTTGTTTGAGAAGCTTAGAGTAATCTGGATCTATTTCATGCGCTGCTCTAAATAACTTTGCATCTGTTCTTTGAATCGTAAAAAGAATTTCAGCGGTGTGGCCCATATCAATGAGTTTCATAAGCTCTTCCAGATGCTTTTGGCCGCGCTCTGTAACAGCGTCAGGAAACATAGCAATACCGTCTTCTACAAGAGAAACATTTTTGACCTCTACAAAATGAAATTTTTCTTTGGAAGTTTTTAAGTTGATTGTCTTGAAATCATAAATTTCTCGGTCGCTGAGTACAAAATCAAGGCGTGATTTTTCGTTTATCTTGGCTTCTGCCTGGTAGTAATCGTAATTTTTCCAGTGCGGTAGAAGTTTGGCTTCAATTGCTTCACGAACAATTTTATTGGGCACTTGAGTATTGACTCCAACCCAAGATGTTGGGGTTTTGATCATTTCTAGTGTGTATTTGAGTTTTCTTTCAGGATTATCATCAAAAGAAACAAGGCACGGGCTATTGGGTGTATTACAGCCTTTCATGCTGCCAGAGTTAGCCACATGGGCAACAACTGTCTCCTGGCCAATTTTTACATCAGCAAAAAAGCGTTTGTATCTCTGTAAAAAAGTACCTTCTAAAATAGGCTTAGTAAATTGCATGAAATTCTTATCCCTTATTCTCTATCTCAGAGCAAGTGGCATTCGGGAGGGGAGAAAAACCTACTGATGTGGTGTTGCGTCAAGGGCGCTATGATTGAACTTTTCTCTCTCTCAGACTAGAACTGAACACCTATGACAATGCCAGTAAAAACACCCAAACCGTCTTGGATCAAAATTCGTCCGCCAGCAGGTGAAAGCTATATCAAAATTAAAGATATGCTTTCAGATTTAAATTTAGCGACAGTTTGCCAAGAGGCACGCTGCCCGAATATTTCAGAGTGTTGGAGTGGTGGTACCGCAACATTTATGTTGATGGGTGACACTTGCACGCGTGGCTGTCGTTTTTGTGCCGTTAAGACTGGCAACCCTAAGGGAAAAATTGATAACGATGAGCCCGAAAAGGTAGGCTGGGCAATTGCACAGATGGCACTTGATTATGTTGTGCTGACATCTGTAGACCGCGATGATCTTCCAGATCAGGGGGCGGATCATATCGGACGCACCATTGAAACTATCAAAACCAATAACAAACATTTGATTGTTGAGGTTCTTACGCCAGATTTTAGAGGGCGGCCGGAATGTGTAGAGCGAGTAGTTCATGCTAAACCAGATGTTTTTGCTCACAATATTGAGACAGTTGAAAGATTAACACCTAAGGTGAGAGACCCTCGCGCAATGTATAGGCAAACACTAGATGTTTTAAGAATGGTTAAGGAGTTTGACTCTAATGTTTACACAAAATCATCTATCATGCTTGGGCTTGGAGAAACAGATGAAGAAGTTCTTCAAACGTTAAAAGATTTAAGATCAGTAGGGTGTGATGTTGTGACATTCGGCCAATATCTACAGCCAACAAAAACAAAACTTAAAGTTGTAGAATATGTGACCCCTGAAAAGTTTGAGTACTGGCAGAAGGTGAGTGAAGATATGGGCTACCTATATGTAGCCAGTGGACCACTTGTACGAAGCTCTTACAAAGCCGGCGAATTTTTTATGAAGGGTATGATTGAAAAAAAACGACACAAGATAGAACAACAGCAACAAGGAGTTGTGGATGCTAGAGTTTAAACTTCCAGATTTAGGTGAAGGTGTTACTGAAGGTGAATTAGTTCAGTGGCTCGTAAAAGTGGGAGATGCAGTTAATGTAGATCAACCTCTTGCCGAAGTTATGACAGATAAAGCAACTGTAGAAGTTCCAAGTCCTACTAAAGGTGTTGTAAAAGAAATTAAAAGTAAACCTGGAGATCTTATAAAAGTAGGAGCTGTGCTTCTCGTTCTCGATGATGCTGGTGGTGCAAGTGTACCTGCTCCGGCAAAAGCAGAAGCTCCAAAGGCAGCAACGCCTGTCGCAGCTCCAGTTCCAACAGCAAAACCATCTAATGGTGTTCAATCAAATGGAACAGCTATTCATCCTCCAGTTGCACAAAGTCATGTGTTGGCTTCGCCAGGAACACGCAGGCTCGCGCGTGAAAATAATGTTGATATTAATACATTAAAAGGTTCTGGACCTGTAGGACGTGTCACTCGAGATGATGTTGCGCGTGCAGGAGGAGCGAGTGGTGGGTTAGAAACCTATGCTCCCGCAAAAACTCCAATTATTCCACGCACTCCATTTGTAGGTATGGGTGGAGAGCTCGAGGTGCGCGAACCAATTCGTGGTATCCGCAGAAAGATTGCGGAAAAAATGCAACTTTCAAAACAAATTGTTCCTCACTTTACATTGATGGATGAAGCCAATGTTTCAGCTCTAGTTGAAACAAGAGAGTCTTTGAAATCAAAAATGGAAAAGACAGGTGTGAAGATCACTTATTTGCCGTTTGTAATGAAAGCTCTTATTGCAACCATGAGGGAGTTCCCAAAACTCAATGCAAGTATTGATGATGAGAAACAAGAAATTGTTTACAAGAAGTACTTTAACTTAGGATTCGCGGCAGATACAGATAATGGATTAGTTGTTCCGGTCATTAAAAATGCAGACTTCAAATCTATTTTACAAATCTCTCAAGAAATCATGGAGCTTTCTAAAAAAGCACGAGCAAACAAGCTTGCGCCTGAGGACATGAAGGGGAGTTGTATTTCAGTAACGAATATTGGAAGCATTGGGGGAACCTATGCAACCCCAATAATTAATCATCCAGAAGTTGCAATACTTGGTATGTACAAGATCCAAGATAAACCCATTATTCAAGATGGAAAATTATCATCTATAAAGACAATGAATTTTACTATTACAGCAGATCACAGACTTATTGATGGTGCAGAAGCTGCAAGATTTTTAAAGGCGTTTATCGAAAGAATCGAAAACCCTGGAATATTGATGTTGGATTTAATGTAAAAAATGTGAGGTTGGTATGAACTTTGACGTATGTGTGATTGGAGCTGGGCCTGGTGGTTATGTGGCAGCGATTCGCTCTGCGCAACTTGGTTTAAAAACATGTGTGATAGAAAGAGATCGTCTGGGAGGAGTTTGCTTAAATGTAGGATGTATTCCTTCGAAAGCTATGATTACAGCAAGTCATCTTCTTCATAGAGTTCAACATGATGCTCCTGAAATGGGAATCAAAATAGGTGGCAAAGTTTCTGTTGATATGCCAACGCTCTTGAGCTGGAAAAACAGTGTTTGCGAAAGAATGTCTGGTGGAGTTCAGCAACTTCTCAAGGGAAATAGTGTTGAAGTGATGAGTGGAGAGGCTACTTTTAAAAACGCTACAACACTCACTGTTAAAGGAAAAGATAAAACTCAAGATGTAACAGCTAAACATTTTGTGATTGCAACAGGATCTCGTCCAATTGAGATTCCGGGCTTTGCTTTTGATGAGAAGATTGTGATGTCTTCTACTGGTGCATTAGACTTAGATCAATTGCCAAAAAAACTTGTTGTGATTGGTGGTGGATACATTGGACTTGAGATTGCGGGATATCTTGCAAAGCTTGGAACAGAAGTGACTGTTTTAGAGGCTAATAAAGAAATACTCTTTGGAGTTGTTGATAAAGAATGTGTGCAAGTTGTTGCTCGTAAACTTAAAAAACTGGGCGTTCAGATTCTCACCGATGCAAAAGCGAAGGGGTATGTAAAGAAAGGCTCGGGAGTTGAGGTGACATGCGAGATCTTTGGTAAAGAGGAAAAGTTAGTTGCCGATAAAATTTTGGTAACAGTAGGAAGAAAGCCTAATTCAGATCAAATGAACTTAAAAGGAATTGGCTTAGCGATTGATGAAAAGGGATTTATAAAAGTTGATGCAAAGAGAAGAACAAGTCTTCCAAATATCTATGCTATTGGAGATATTGCTTGCCAACCTATGCTAGCGCATAAGGCCTCTCATGAAGGTGTTCTTGTTGCAGAAGTTATAGGCGGCAAGAATAGAGCCTATGATGTGAAGACAGTTCCTGCTGTGATTTTTACGGATCCTGAGATCGCATCAGCAGGTATGACAGAAGAAGAGTGTAAAGCAAAGGGCTTTACAGATTTAAGAGTAGGGAAATTTCCATTTGCAGCAAATGGAAGAGCTGTCTCTATGATGGAAACAGATGGTTTTGTAAAAATCGTCGCAAACGCAAAAAATAATGTTGTACTGGGTGTTCATATTGTGGGTCCTGAAGCTTCAAATTTAATTTCTGAAGCAGCACTCGCAATCGAAATGGGAGCAACAGTAGAAGATCTAGCTCTTACAATCCATCCACACCCTACATTAGGTGAAACAATGATGGAGGCTGCAGAGGCGACTCTTGGGCATGCGATCCACGTTATTCAAAGACCTCTTTCACAAAGAAAGACGCCAACGGCGCACGTATAGTATGAAGTTTGAAAACTGGGGATCCATTCCTTACCAAGATGCATTGAACCGACAAATGGAGTTGGTTCATATGGTATCAGAAGGTGATGCAGACGAGTTAGTTGCCATTTGTTCGCATCCCCCTGTTGTTACTTTAGGACGTGCGACTCAGCAGGGAGATCTTACTTCCTGGAAGGGTGAAGTCGTAGAAATACAAAGAGGAGGGCGCGCCACTTATCATGGTCCTTCTCAGGTTGTTGCATATCCAATTTTAGATCTTTCAAAGCGCGGTCGTGACCTTCATTTATTTATTCGTAACATTGAGCGAGCAGTCATTGATTCGTTAAAAGAGTACGGCGTAGAAGCTCACACATCAGAGGGAAATACGGGTGTATGGATTGGAGCAAAAAAAATTGCAAGTATTGGAATCGCAGTAAAGAAGTGGGTTTCTTATCATGGTGTAGCTATTAACATTGACCATGACCCTGAGGCTTTTCAGGGGCTAAAACCATGTGGCTTTTCCACAGAAACGATGGTCAGCCTTGAAGAACTGGCTGGAATAAAAATTTCTCATGATGAGTATATTAAAAATCTATCAAATAAGCTTGATAGCTATTTAAAAATTACAAATCCCTCATAAATTCTACATTTAAAGCAGTTCCGTTGGTACCTTCTCTTGGTTGCGTGGGGTAACATATAGTGAAGATTATTGCAGGGATCATTTTAGCTTTTTCTTTTCAAGCATTCGCAAGTTCGATGTGTACAAATTTTTTTGTTAATCGTTTATTTTTAGATGTTCAGCTCTCGGTCTTAGAATCAGCTGAAAGTTTTCAGGAAAATATACAAGGCTTGTATGCAACGAGGCTTTTAAATGGAAATTCAACTCGCCTTGCAAGTTATATTCTGCAAGAGCTAAAGACAGGGGCTGCAGAGGCAGTGCAAGCGGTTAAGACATCGAAGGATGAACAGGGGATCAAGAATACGATAGCTTTTATTCATAAACTTGATTTTATACTAAGAGCAGCTGTGGAGAATAAAACGGCTCAAGATGCTCAAGTTCTGGAAACATTTAGATCTAAAATGTTAGAAAGAGACGTAGCTACCGTATTTGAAAGACGAAAAGAGCTTGCAGAAGAGATATTAGGAGAAAGACTTCCTGATACAATAATCAAATATTTTATTCAAACCTCAGAAAATCTTGCCGTTCCGTATGTACGCGTTCTTGAAAAATACATTCAACTCAATTACAAGCTCAAAAAAATGGAAACATATGACATTGATATTGTGATGAGAGCAATTCTAACAAACTTTTCAGTTCAGTCAGGCAATGCAAATCAAATTGCTCTCATCTATTCGCTAGCGCAGTACAGAGTTCAAAAAAACTATGGAAAAATTCCGCATAGCTTAAAAATCACATTAATACTTAAGTATATGAATGCGAAGTTGGATATTAAGGTGCCAGAATTATATGACCTCTACATGCAGTTGTCGGCACTTACCAAAGCTTCTCAGGTTTTGGCGTTACCAAAACCTGAGGTTAATTGAATGTTACAATTAACTTAAATTTATCTTCTTTATATCAAGTTTTTGCTTTCTTCTATCAATTACAAGTGAAACAACAATTGAAGATCCTATTAAGAAAGCAATGATTGCTAATGACCAACTAATTGGAAATTTACCGCCAAAAGCTTCATTGAGCCATACCATTTTAAGACCCACAAAAACAAGTACAGAGGCCAGGCCATATTTTATATATGCAAAACGATCCATAACACCAGCTAACATAAAGTACATGGAGCGTAAGCCCAGTATTGCAAAAATATTTGAGGTAAAGACAATTAAAGGTTCTTTTGTGAGAGCAAAAATTGCTGGTACAGAATCAACTGCAAAAATAATATCACTCAGCTCCAAAAATATAAGAGCTAAGAACAGAGGTGTTACGTAGATAAGTCCATTTTTCTTAATAAAAAAGTTTTGTCCCTCGATATGAGGATGAACGCGAAAGATTTTCTTGAGCTGTGCCACTATAAAATTATTCTCAAGATTTTGTGGTTCAGTTCCTGCAAAAAACATCTTTGATCCTGTCAGGATGAGTAGGGCACCAAAGAACATAACAACCCACTGGTATTGCATCAAAAGAGAGCCCATTGCTATAAAGATAGCTCTAAAAATTAATGCTCCTAGGATTCCCCAAAACAGAACTCTGTGTTGATACATCTTTGGGATTCCAAAGTAGGCATATACCACAGCAAAGATAAAAATATTATCGATAGGCAGAGATTTTTCTACGACGAAGCCAGTTAAAAACTCTAAAGCAGAAGTTTTAGCCTGTTGATCTGGATCGAATCCTGGGATGGATGTATATTTGTCGTAATTCGTAAATGCATATTGAGCATAAAGATAGAATAGATAATTAAAGACAAGTGCTAAGCTTATCCAAACGGTAGTCCAAACAGAAGCCTCTTTAAAGCTGACCTCGTGAGCGTTTTTATGAAATACGCCTAAATCCAAGGCTAATACGATAAGTACAAAAATAGTAAAGCCTACGTAAAACCACCAATAATCAACAAAAGGGAAAAGTATCATAGAATATCTCCTAAGCCTATTTATCGTCATGATTTTAGTATTTATCAAATAGATAAATATGTTATTATGTATAGATTAAAACGATGCATAAGTTGAGGGGTATCAATGAATCCATGGATGAACTATCACCATTTATTTTATTTTAAGGCTATCGCAGAAGAAGGATCTGTATCGAAAGCGGCTACAAAGTTACGATTGGGGCAACCGACGCTATCTGCACAGCTTAAGCAGCTTGAAAATTCATTGGGTGTTCAGCTTTTTGAGAGAAGTCATAAAAAACTGGCTCTCACTGAGCAAGGAAAGGTAGCGTTTGATTATGCTAAAAACATATTTCAAATGGGATCTGAGATGTATCAGGTTTTACATGATAGAATAAAACCGCTTAAGCCTACCGTGCATTTGGGAGCTCTCGATAGTATTCCTAAGCAAATTGTCGTTCAGTTAGCGCGAGCAGCATTTAAAATTACAAATTGTCATATTACTCTTTCGGAGGGGAAATTTGATGAATTGCAAAGAGAGTTAATGGCACATCAGATGGACTTAATGGTCACAAATTTTTTACCAACTGGTATAAATAGCAAAGGACTTTATCCTAAAGTTATAGCTAAAAAAAATATTCGATTTTATGGTTCACCCAAATTTAAAAATCTTCGTAAAAATTTTCCTCAATCAATTTCTGATGTTCCAATGATTCTTCCAACTTATGATAGTAAATTAAGACAGGACCTTGACCACTGGTCTAAGTTGCATAAAATTGATTTTAATATAGTAGTGGAAAGCCAAGATATATCAGTCAAAAAGCTTATGGCTGTGGAGGGATTTGGTATTATACCGGCTGCAATTCATGCAGTTGTTGGCCAGGTTGGGAGAGGAGAGTTAATAGAAATTGGACAGCTACATGGTGTTTATGAGGAACTGTATCTAGTAACCGCTCAAAGAAAAATTGAAAACAGTATTGCTGCCAAACTTAAAGAAACATTTACTCTCTAGATCAAAAGGGCCGAGAAATTATTTACGAGATATACTAATCGCAAACTTAAGAACTCCTGCTGCTTTAACCGTATCAATAATCTCAATCACTCGACCATGAGGAACATCTTTGTCTGCAGATATAATAGCTTGGATGTCAGGTTTTTTTTCAGATTCAGTTTTGGCATAGGCTGCTAGATCGTCTGTTGTACTTTTTTGTCCGTTTAAATAAAAATCACCTGATTGTTCTATTGAAATATTGAGTTGA
This sequence comes from Bdellovibrionota bacterium, assembly GCA_963169805.1. GTDB lineage: Bacteria > Bdellovibrionota > Bdellovibrionia > Bdellovibrionales > JAEYZS01 > CAUJDY01. The sequence continues at coordinate 20,884 of CAUJDY010000064.1, forward strand.
GATGGAACAGTTTCGTCTCCGCTGGCAGCTTTTGGCAAATTAATTTGAACGCTAGGATTCATTATAATTGGCGTTGTTACCATAAATATTATTAAAACAACTAGGATGATATCTACAAATGGAGTGACGTTGATTTCTGATATAGGAGATTCATTATCTGAAGAGGACATTTTAGATGCCATGGATTATCCTTTCTTTTTAGAGTAAGCCAGGCATAGTTCTTTTAAACCCTCAAGATTTTGGATCACGTATCGTACTTGTTTTTGAAAGGTGTTGAAGGCAATAACTGCAGGGATAGCGACAAATAATCCCACAGCAGTGGCAACTAGTGCCTCAGCAATACCTGCCATGATCGAAGGACCTGAGCTTTGACTAATTCCTTGAGCTACGCCTAGATCATTAAAGGCTTTCATAATTCCCAATACTGTACCAAGAAGGCCAATAAAAGGAGCGTTAGAGCCAAGAGTGGCAAGAAAGTTTAAAGATTTTTCCATTTTTTGCTTTTCAAAAATAATATGGCTGTTGATTATTTCCTCAACGCCCTGGGGTCCATTTTCTTTTATATGCTTGAAAAAGTGTGAAAGTACGCGTCCCTCAAGAGTTTCTTTATCTTTTGTCATTTCCTCTAGTTCTGCTAAATTATTTGATTTTAATGCCTCAAGAAGTTGATTGCGAACTTTATCACTTTGAGTTTTATAGTTTTTGAGAGTCCAATAGCGCTCAATAATAATAGTTACGCTCATCACGCTTAGTAGTATCAATAACCATAAAATTCCCTCTGCACCATTTTGAGCGACCGTGAATATTTTTTCGGTTAACATAAGACCCCCTAGGATTTGTCCTTAAATTATTATTAAGGGCTTAGCGTGGAGGGTCAAGAGACGTCTATGCAAAATGCATGTGTCGTCTGGCGTTAGTTGTGGTAGATTTGAAGGGTATGATTTTAGCCTGTCGATACGTCTTAATTTTTATGCTTACAAGCATGAGTGCTTGTACATGGGAATCAAAAAGTCCATCCTTTCTTGTTGTTGCGGTTGATTCATTTCCGTTTGAATCCGTGAAGTGTAATGATTTTGAAAAAAACAAAGGCTTCAAAATTATTTGCGATGAAATGATAAGGTTTACCCATGCCTATACGCCTAGCATTTTAACACAACCCTCATTAGCAAGTCTTTTTACTGGCAAGTACCCTTTTGAGCACGGGGTTTGGAATAACGGTCCAACATATTTATCTGCCAAACTTCTAACTTCTGCAGAGGTAGCTGTTCAAAAGGGTTACAAAACTTTGTTTGTATCCGGTGGAGTGCCAGCATGGAAGAGGTCTGGATTAGACCAGGGGTTTGAGATTTTTGAGGATAATATCAGTGTCGATTACCGTCGCTATTATAGAGAAGTGGCTGTGAATGTGGGTATTTTTACGGATTGGCTTAAAAAAGAGGTCGATGAAACTCCATTTTACGCCTTTCTCTATTTAAATGATCTTCAGTTTCCAGATTTTCCAACTGTGGATAATGATGGTTTTCCTAGAGAAAAAACATACGAGGGGCAACTGAGAGAAATTGATGAAAGTTTAGAACGACTATTTGAGGAATTAAAAAAACAAAATGTATGGAATAAAACGTGGATTATTGTTGTAGGTGTCAATGGACTTTCTAGAGATATTCGGTTGGATGAGGCAATTGGAACAAACCTCTACCATGAAAATACAAATGTCGCTTTATTTATTAAACCTCCCAGCACACAGGAACATCCTAAAGCAGTAAGGACAATTGATTCAAATGTCAGTTTAGTAGATGTGGGAAGACTACTTTTTGATTTATTGGACTTTGAATTTTATGAAACTACAAAGAGTTTTTTTAAAACAATCTCTTTAAAAAAATATATTCTTTCAAATGTAGAAGAAGATGCGGGCAGAATTTTATTATTCGAATCTGGTTGGCCTCAGTGGAGACAAGTGGGGCAGACAAAGTTTGCACTTCAGAAAGATAATTACCTTTTGGTTTATGAAGAGAAACCAAAATTATTTAATACCCTGATAGATCGGAATCAAGTTTATCCGATTGATTATAAGCAAAACTCATTTCAAGTTTTAACAGACAGTGCGGCTCAATTAGTTGCCTTAATGAATAACACAGAAAAAACGGCACTATCTTCGGATATTGTGCAGAAGTATAGATTGAGTCATGCGTTTTTTAAAAAAGAGGGATGGAATTCTGATTTCTATCCTGAGGTGCTCTCGTTTTATAAGCGTACAAAAGATAAGGAAATAGCTGGTTGGTTGGCTACATATTACATTGATAATGAAAATTGGAAAGAGCTTTTGCAGTTAGGAGAAGAGGTTAAGAATTCAGATTGGATTTGGGTTGCTGCTCAAAATTTAGTTCAATCAGCAGAAAAAATAATCCCTCCGGAGCCTCATATTTGTTTAAGAATGATTTCTGATTATGAAGAAATTGAAAGTGAAAAAATATTTGAAGAAAGATGCGAGGATGTTTTTTTGCAAACGCTATTTGGATACTTAAAATTTCGAGGAAAGATGGATAAGAGAGAATACTTAGTGAAAATTTATAGACAGTACAAAACGGAATATGAAATACAGCGTTTGAATTATCAGAATGGCTATATTTGGGATACTCAGAATAATTTTATTATTAAACCACACTACGTAGAGCTCATTTTCTCCATACCTCAATTATCCCGCATCAAAAGACTTTTAGACCAATCCATCTAAAATAAAAGGTACCAGGTCGCTTTTCCGAATTATGGGGGTTCTTTTGCATTTGGATTGCAATAAAATCTCTATTTCGAGCAGTTTATAATACTTACAGCTTAAATCTAAAGTAGCCCGGATAATTCGGAAAAGCGACCTGGTACCTTTTAGAATTCGAGCATGCCAAGCCAGAAGGATTGGTCCGAGATATCAGAAATTGTTTTTGTGATGTTTTCAAAGGATCGTTGATTATCTTTTAAATTTAAAATTTCTTTTGGAATCCAAGAGTAACTGAGTAAGAGAAGTTTATCGCCATCCTGAGGTTTTAAAGACTCAATTTCTAGATCCACGCTAGCATTAATTCCTATAAGTTTGGACGGAACAGGAGGTAGTAGATTTTCCTTGGAAAGATCTAAAGAGAGATCTAGATTTTGATAGACGGGAAGGATATTCATTTTTTTTCGACTTATGAGAATGTTTGGTTGTCCAATATGACCAAATACAAATTCATCATTCTTCTTAAATCCAACAAATATTTCTAAGCCTACAGATAACTCTGAACTGTTATACTTCTTATAAAGTAACTCATTTAGTAACAAAAGGGCCGTACGAAGATGATTTGCGGTTTTCCCAAGGTGCGGTACGGATATGAAAGGCGATGTCACTTCATCGTCAACAAGCGAAGAAAGCAAATATCCTTCAATTGTTTTGAAGACATCGTCTTGGTTTACTTTCTGTCCCCAGTTTGTATATGCAATTACAAGCTGCTCGCTTTCATTAAAATAAAAAGAGGGTCTTGGACGTAGGCCTTTAGATGAATAAAATGATCTTTCTATAAATTTCATGAGCCGTACTTCTTTAATTTTGTTTTTGATTTTTTAAAATACTCACCATATTCAACATCCAAAGATTGAATTTTCTTCCATTTTTCTTTTGCAGATTCAATATTACCTAGGTTTTCTTCGAGTACGCTATCGCCATAAAGAGCCTTCACAATGCTAAAGAGCTCTTTAGAATATTTGGCGTGTTGACTTTTTATGTCTGCATCCTGAGGGTTTAGCTTAATTGCATCTTCAAGTTTTCTAATAGCAACTTTGTAATTTTTGTCATTATAAGCTGCTTCCGCCTCACTTGAATACCGCTTCATATCTTCTTGAATTTGCTTTTGAAGCGCTTGAATTTCTTGCTTAGACTTTGATTCTAGGTTTTCTGGATCTGGTAGTGTTGAGGCAATGTTTCTGTTATGAGCACTAATTGCATCCAAAATTTTACCTGATTTTTTTAAAGTATTAGCTTTATCATAAAGAGCTTTTCTGCGATTTACTTGAGACTTATAGGCTTCTTTCTGTGCTATCAGAGCTTCCTTTTGCGCATCATTTTGATTTGCAAGAATTCTGAGTTGTGAAATTCGTATATTTTCTGGATCTAACTCCTCAACAGAGGCCAGGCACTGATCTAAGACCGAGCTGTTCATATGGCCACGATAGGATTGATCGCAGTTGTCTATCATATCGTTTACTTTTTGTGCGAGTTTAATTTGCTCATCTTCTTGTCTTTTAATTTCTTGTTGCTCCATAAGAGTATCAATAGCAACTTTGGAGTATTTTAGAATATCCTTTGTATCTTTATACTCAGGAACCATTGAGTGAATTTTTTCTACTTCAATAATGGCAAGTTCATACTTGCCTTGCTTGTAAAGATTCTGAGCTAAGACGTAGGTTTTTTCGACATATTCTTTTTGGTCTGGAGCTAATGAGTCGATTGGACTCGTATTTGTTGGTGTTAAAGTGTTATTTGTCTGGGATGACGCCATCTCAGTGTTCTGAGTATCTTCCTGTGTTAATCCATAAAATAACACACACACGAGTATACCTAATATGGCATAGAACATAGAGTTCTTGCTCTTTTTAGGCTTAATCTTAACCACTTTTCTCTCAGTATCTGTGTACATAACAGGCGCTTGGTATACATTTTCTGTAAGGATTGGTTCTGCCTCTGCAGGAAGCAGTGATAGTTTATCTTTGAAATTTGGATCTCTAATTTCAAATGTTAAAATGGCCTGACCAATTTGAATATTATCTCCAGATTTTAGAGAATATTCTTTTTTAAAATTTATTTTATTTCCATTAAGAAGAGTTCCATTTGAACTTCCTTTATCTTGGATATAGTAAGAGCTGTTCTTTTTATAGATCTCACAATGCTCACGGCTTGATTTTGCATCATCAACAAGAATGTCGCACATCTCATCGCGCCCTATAACCCAGTAGTCACCCTCAAGTCTAAGAGTTTTATTATCAGCATCTGGCGTTCTCACAATAATATACGGAATTCCAATGCTCCATTCATTAGATGCTGATTCTGGCACAAATGTTTTCTCATCAAAAGAATCGTCTTCTGATGTTCTTTCTTCTTGTGCTTCTGTTTCTAAAAGAGGTGTAGGTGTTTCTCCTGTTAACCCATAAGAATCTTCTTTGGGTAAAGAGGTTGTGATGCTATCAGGCTTTACTGTGGATTCCGCATTTTCATTAAAAAAAGTAAAAGTATAGTTCGCAATTTTTATTGTATCTTTATTCTTTAATTGTGAGTAATCAACAGGTTCATTGTTTAAGTAAATAGGAGAATATTTTGATAGCGTTTGAACATGCCAAGCATTATCTCTAAAGAATATTTTAAGATGCTGTCTAGAGACAGTAGCTTCATCAAGATGAATATTGCAATCTTTGGAGCGGCCTGCCGAATGCTCCATCTCAGAATTCAGCTGGTATTCCTGTAGAACTTGATTGTCTTTCTTAATAACTAAATATGCCATTAGAAAGACTCCCTGAGTAATAAGTTACATTCATTCAATTTTTCTTTAGCCTCTTTATATATTTTACTCTCAGGATCACCAATTAAAATCATCGCATTCTTGAAAGCACTTTGTGCCATTTGGTATTTATTTTCTTCCATAGCCTTATTGCCTTCATTAATAAGAGCTTGTATTTGTTCATCCAATTTATTTTGTGCTAACCTTAGATAACGTCTTGCAAGTTTGTGGTTTGGGTATATTGAAAGTGCTGCATTAAAAGAAATATATGCAGATTTATAGTGAGCTTCTCGATAGTCTCGAAGACCCTTCATAAAAGAAGCCTGGGCATCTAAGTACTGTCGCGAGGCTAAACCGTCTTCTGCTTGTCGCTTAATAAGTTCTTCTTGTCTTTTGATAGATGCCTCAGTTTCTTGATCTATAGAGAGTTTAGGCTCTGGTGTTAGAGATGAGTTTTCCGAAGTGCTCAGCCAAATTCCAAGAATAATAACACTTGCAACTATGATATAAAAACGCAGTTTCTTCGATTGATCTCCTGAAGAAGATTTGGAAGAGAAGCTATCTTTATAGACAGTTGTTTGTATGGATTGGATTCTCTTAAATGCTAGCACAGTGGTGCCAATTTGTATTTTAGATCCATTTCTAAGAAAAGAACGAGTTGTTTTCTCTCCATCAACAATGATTCCATTTTGCGATCCTAGATCTTCTACGGATGCCGAGTTTTGTGTAATACGAATAACAGCATGCTCACGACTACACTTTACATCAGATAGCACGATATCGTTTGTCTCATCACGTCCAATACGAATCTCAGAGGCGTAAAGTTCAAACTTTGCCCCTTTTTCGTCTCCTTGTACAATTTCAAGGAGATATTTTTCTGGTTGTAGATTCGTAGCTAAAGATGTCAGAATCCACCTCCGTCCTGAAATTGAAGAGTTACAAAATAATATTTTATGTCCATTTTATCGTATAGTGGTTGTAATGAAATTCTCACGCTTCGGCCATTAAACTCTAAACTGTTAAATACAGAGAGCCCGTTGCTTAGTTTAGATTGTTCTATTAAATCTCTCACGCTCAGAATAAAAGCCTGATCACTAATTTGATCTAACTTGAGGCCTTGTAGATTCTGTGAACCCATGCCTGCAATATCAGTGAACATTTCATTGACTGCTAAGAGGTACTCATTCTTATCTAAAGCAATAGCGCCAGATGGATAGTTCTGAACTAAATTTTGAGCTTCTATTTGTGAATCTACTAATGCGAGTGATCCAGATTGCGGAGATGGATTTTGTGCTCTGTTAATAAGTGTGTTGATATTGTTGATGAGTTCTTGAAGCACAGGGAATTGATATTTAGATTCAGCAAATCCATTGCCATCCTTAAGGGCGTTATCAATTTGTGTATTGATGTTCCTAAGTGGAAATTCAAACACTTTATAAATGAAATAATATAATATAAATCCAAAAAGCAAAGCTATTGCAAATACCTGTGCAAACAAGCTTATAGTTCTATTGGTATCAATAGACATCGCTCCCATATCATATAAAATAACTGAATGAGCTAGCACCTTAAGTGCACCTGTTTCAGTATCAAAAGTCTTAATTGGATAAACAGCCCCTACTTGACTGTCGCTGATTTGCTCTACGACAGATTGATCTTGTCTTCGGGCACTGTGAACAAAAGCATCATCTGGTCTGACTCCAGCTTTTTTTGCAGGTGCTATAATAACTCCATCTCCACTTGAAATGATGTAGGCAGCTTGAACACCTTCTTCTCTTTCGAACTGCGCTGCAGAGAAAGAAGATTCCATGCCGTCACGAGATGCAATTTGAAATCGTTCGGCTAAGTTCTTAGCAAGAGAAAGTGCTCTTCTTTGGCTTTCTCTTTGAATACCGGATTTAGTAAGCTGGATCATTGGTAGAACAGAGAGAGAGGTCACAATAAATACAAAAACAAGAATCATGGTACCAAGCGACCATTTCATTTCTAGAGATTCGGGTATCTTGTACACTCCAGGAAGTAGAACTGTTTCTAAATAGTCCTCTGCTTTGTCTAAATAATCTTTTTGTTCAATCGCTTGAATGCTATCTGTTGGTTGGATCGAGCTTTGATATTGCAGTGCTGTTCCTCCGTCTGTAGGAAACGAAGAATTTGTTGGAAAAGGAGATATGCTTGGAATTTGAGCTCGAGGTTGATTGGACTCAAATCCCATCATGATATCAAAAATAGAAATTTTATCAGTAAGTTTGAGCTTTTGTTTTTGTATTCTAATTCCATTTACAAATGTACCATTTGTAGAGTTGAGATCTACAAGGGTAATATGCCCGTTTTGAACCACAATTTTTGCGTGTTCTTTTGAAATGCCCGGCGAGTTGATATAAATATCGCACTGAGGGGATCTCCCTATCAGATTTTCGCCCTCAGAGAGGGTAAATTTTTCTCCAGCCTTAGGGCCTTTGAGTATTTTAATCGACCACATGTAATTGATCTCCAATTTCAATGTTGTGTCTTTGAATGACTCCGGGATTTAACTCAATAACCGCACGCGCTCCAAAAACAGGCCACAGAAGTTGATTGGGTTTAATATTTGAGACACATTTCTTAACTCGAAAGTTTTTATCCACAAATACTGCATCAAACTCAAAGTTCATTAAATAAGAGTGAATGCTGTTGCAATACGGAATCCATAATCCAAAATCTTGTGGCATAGTTTTATAGGGAATAAGTCCAGAAAGACGTTTCCAAAAACTAGTTACTTTTTCTACATGACTTACAATAATGTTATTTTTGGACAGATTTTTTAGCAGCATTACTGTCCTCCTGAGACAAATTGAATAATGATTGGACCAAACACCATAATAAAAATTGCAGGCAAAATAAAAATCATCATAGGAATCAAAACTGTCTGAGAAGCCTTTGCCCCCTCTTTCTCAGCTCGTGTGAATCTTTCCAAGCGCATTTGTGTTGATTGTTGCTTAAGTACTTGGCTGATACTCGCTCCTGTTGAGTCTGCATCAATCAGCACAGTTACAAAACTCGTAACCTCAGACATATCCAGACGCTCTGCCATTTTTCTAAGAGCATCCGCTCGTGTAGAGCCAAGTTTAAGATCCTTAAGAACCTGCCCAAGTTCATCCGCAAGAACGCTATTTTCTGCTTTCTCAACAACTCGCTGTATGGACCCGATAAAATCAAGACCGGCTTCAGTTGAAAGAGCCAAGAGATCAATAAAAAATGGAAGATCAACGATGACGGATTGGTATCTTTTTTTACGTTCTGTTGTTACGTGGATATGTGGAAAATAAACCCCAACAAATCCCATGAGAACTAAGAATACAGGGGAGTAGCCCAATTCGAGTGTAAAGTTTAGAAAGATCAGGAGAAGTGGAAATAAAAGTCCCCAAAGAAACTGCAGACCAATAAATTCATCTGTATTGAGTTCTTTTGAGAGGCCCGCTGTATTAATTTTGTGCTGAATGCGCTCTCGATAGTTTTTACCTTTGATTTTTGAGGCAAGATTCAGACAGAATTTGTGGACAAGAGGTCTTGAAAACTCTATAAACTGAGAGCGAGATTTTGCAGGTTCATCATCTGAGGCCCAGACAAGAGATTGACTGTCTTGATTTGTGCTCAAAATCATGTTGGCAAAAAGATAAACGGAGACACCCAACATAAATACACCTGCTATTAACATAAGTTCAGCCATTGTTGTCTCCAAAAGTGCAGAAAAAGTATGAATCAAAATCCAAATGTTTTTCTCAATTCTAAAAAACTCAAACTTTTTCTAGCCTCGAATTCACCACGCAGAAAGGATCTACTCCAAAAAGCGGGTTTCGAGTTTCAAACATATCCAGTTAAAGTATCGGAATTCTTAGATAAAAACCTGAATTTAGATGATGGTGTAAAGCAAATAGCCAGACAAAAGGCTGTGGCTGCCTATAGTGAGCTTATCTTATCGAAATCTCAAGACTTTTTAGTGTTGGCGAGTGATACGCTTGTTGTTCTGAATGGCGAAGTTTTTGGAAAACCAGAAAATAAAGACCAGGCTTTTGAGTTTTTAAGACGTTTGTCGGGTCAAACTCATACTGTTAAGACTGCGGTTTGCATGATTGATGCTTCAAAAAAAGAAGCTTGCGAGATCGAAAGCTCCTTGGTGACGTTTCGAAATTTAACTGATGATGAGATTTGGTGTTATATCGAGACGGGTGATCCGATGGATAAAGCTGGTGCTTATGGAATTCAAAGTGTAGGAGCAACTTTTATATCAAAACTTGATGGATCGCTTGATAATGTTATGGGACTTTCAATTTCTTTAGTGAAAGGTATGATAGATAAAAATGGATGGACAGTTCATCAGAGAACAATTTGAAAAGATAAAATCTCAAATTCAAAAATATTCTCCAAATGCAAAATTGGTAGCTGTTACAAAAAAACAACCAATCGAAAAAATGGAATATTTGTATGGATTGGGTCACAACGTCTTTGCCGAAAATTATGTTCAAGAATTTTTAGAAAAAAAGAATAAATTATCAAATTTAAATATTGAGTGGCATTTGATAGGCCCTCTACAGTCAAACAAAGTGAGTAAAGTTGTTGGTCAGGTAGATTATATTCACTCTGTTGATACATTGGAGTTAGCTACTAAAATTGATAATGTGGCAAAAACCCTAGGAATAAAACAGAAAGTTTTATTACAAATTAACGTGGCCAACGAAGACTCTAAATCTGGTCTGACAATAGATTTATTCATGCGTTATAAAAAACAATTTTTTGATCTCAAAAATCTTCTTATTTGTGGATTTATGACAATGCCGCCTTTAGCCAATTCCTCTGAGGATTCAAAAAAATACTTCAAAACTTTAAAAGAGATACAACTTCAAACTAAATGCGAATATGATTCTGTCAGTGAACTCTCAATGGGTACAACGCAGGATTATGTTGTAGCCTTGCAAGAGGGATCAACAATGATTCGAATAGGCGAGGCTCTTTTAGGTACTCGCTCCTAACTGACAGGTGTAGATTGACAGATTTAATTCTAAAACAAAAAAAAGTAGGATTCATTGGAGCAGGAAATTTAGCTCAAGCTATCATTTCAGGATTGCTTGAGTCAGGAACACTCCAAAAAGAGCAGATTGTAGTTTCGAGTCGAACAGATAAAAGGCTGAAGAGAGTTGAAGAAAAGTTTGGTGTACAAATACGTGATGCAAATGAAAAAGTTGTAGATGAATGCCAAATTATTGTTGTAGCAACAAAACCACAAGATTTTTTTGAAGCTGTTGAGCCCATCGCTACGAGCTTTGGACCTGAACATACTGTTATAAGTTTAGCTGCAGGAATTCAGTTGATGTCTCTCAGAAAAATACTGTTTGAGTGCGAGAATATTGTGCGAGTTATGGCAAATGTCCCTGTAAAAGCCAAAGCGGGCATGATGGGTTACATCATGGCTAAGGATTCTGTAACCTCAGCAAGAGTTGTGGAAGCGCTTTTTTCTCCTCTTGGGAAGGTTATCGAAATAGAAGATGAAGAGGCGATGAGTGCATTTACAGTAGGTGCTGCGAGTGGAGTTGGTTTTGCGCTTGAGCTCATGCAGTATTGGCAAGACTGGCTTGAGGGGTATGGTATAAGCAAGCAAGATGCTCGTGCAATTGCAATTCAAACTTTTATAGGCGCAGGAAAGCTTGCAGAAGATAATATTCAATTATCTTTTTATGAGTACATTGATTTGATTGCATCTAAAAAAGGTGTAACAAGCGCGGGATTAGAATCAATGCGCGAGATGGATTTGGAAAGAGCTTTAAGAATCGCATTTGAAAAAGCTTATATTCGCGACCGTGATTTAGGTAAGTAGACGTTCATTTTTTAAGAAATTCTTCTTCAGAAGCACTACCAAAATCCAGCGCCTTTAGTCTGGAAATCATGCAGCCAGACTATCGTTGAAGGTTGTTCTTTATGTATCCTGAAAAGGTCATCCAAGGAGGGATACAGTGAAGATCGTTCCAATAGATATTGCTCACAAGTCTTTTAAAAGAAAAATGATGGGTTATGATGCAGAAGAAGTGACTGATTTTTTAGCTCTTGTTGCACAAGAAATGGAAGCCATCATTCATGAGCGTAATAAATTAAAGGAAGCAATTCGAGAGAAAGAACTTCAGATTTTAGAGTATAGAGATCGCGACCGTATACTGAAAGACACTATTACAACAGCACAGAAAATGAGTGAGAAAATTAAATCGGATGCAGAACGTGAAACTCAAATTATTTTGCAGGATGCTCATCAAAAAGCAGAAATGATAGTAAGGGATTCAAGAGATTCATTAAAAAATGTGTATAAAGAGATTAATGAGATTAAAAAAATTAAGCTACAGTTTGAATCTAATCTGAAGGCAATGCTTCAAACGCACTTAGACTTACTTGGTAAGCAAGAACAATACTTGCCTCATATTCCAGAAACAAGTAGACCTGTTTCTCATGTTACAAATAGTTCTAACCAGGCGTCTTCTGCAAATACTTTGGCAGAGCGTATTCAAAGAGAAAAAACTTTCAATAGCAATATTGAAATTAAGTAGTTTTTTGCTCCTCTTCTCAGGAGCTGCAAATGCCATAGAGTCATACGAACATTGGGGGCTAGGAATAGCTCCCATTTTTTCTGTTCCAATATCTTCGGATTTCAAAAAAACAACAGATACGGGATTAGGTTCTCGGCTTTATTATCGTAAAAACATGCGTGTTTATACTGCAGAGATTGGTTTAGATTTTGTCCAATATGCAGGAATAGAGACAAAAACTTTTTCACCATTTGCTCTTGGTATGTATCGATTTGCGTATATGGAAAGTATGGATTACTCCATAGGTTTTGGAGGAGGGATGAAGCAAGTGAGTTCTTTGGACTCGCTGAGGTCAAGCAACCAAAATAAAAATAATGTGTGTATACCATTTTTGCGTTTCAAGACCATGGTGGAGTTAGATGTGAAGTCAAATCAGACAGTTAGCGCGTCTGTTGAATATGACATCACTCAAACAAAAAAAACAGAAAGCCTGCAAGATCTCAAGATTGTTGTAGGCTACACGTATTATTTTGGATTTTATAATCTAGGGAGCTTAGAAGGAACTCATTAAGGTAAAGTAATAAACCTGAGTTTCGTAATCGACCTTACTATCAGAAAGTGTCTCAAATTCTTTTGTTTGATTTTTAGTAAAGCGTGCTGCCGCGCGAACTCCAAATTGCTCAGAGAAAGAGATTTCAACTCCAGCTTCTCCATAATGGCCAAAATCAAGAATAGAGTCAGATTTTCTATAATTTTGATCTGCAGGTGCCGAGAGATTTGAAGCTAAATTGCGGTAATCGATTTTAAAATATCCACCAAGGCCTCCGCCCTCCAAATAGGGCCGGAACCAGTATCCATCAATAAGTTTTACTTTGAGTCCAAGTCCAGCTTGAAACATATTCATATCAAATGGCACAACAGTAGCGCCAGAGCTATAATTGGTGCCAACGTTAGAGGTGTAATTGTAGAGCGAACTGCCTTCTGCTTTGAGATAACTGAGAGTAATTGTAAGATATAAATTCATGGCCCCGAACGCTTTTTCCCCACCGGCAGCTACGTAGACTCCGTCATCAATATCAAGACGTTGATCATCGGGTTTTTTGATATCAAAAGTGACATATCCTGCGCCGGCCCAGCCGTTAATACCTCGTGGAGTTATTTTTTGTGCGAAAGCGTAGTTTGTAAGAAAATAAGCAATAATTCCAAACAAAATATATTTCATGAAAGCCTCCGTGCTTATTCTGTTTGTCGGATAAAACGTCTTAAAATTTAACAGGACCTTTTGCTGGGATTTGGCTAGCTAACGCCCTAAGTATTCCTTGAGGGCTTAATTAAAATCGAATATGAAACTCATATGAAATTTAAAGATAAACCTCTGGCTGTTATATTCCTTGTGGTATTCATAGATTTGATTGGGTTTGGAATTATCATTCCTTTAGGGCCATACTTTGCAACTTATGTGGGAGCAACACCGCTACAGGTAGGCATTTTGATGTCTATTTTTTCTTTAATGCAGTTTTTGTTTAATCCATTCTGGGGAAAACTAAGTGATAAATATGGGCGAAGACCCATATTATTGATTAGCCTCTTAGGCGCTTCTTTTTCTTATTTAATTTTTGCTTTTTCACAAACGTATATTCAACTTCTAATCGCCAGAGGCCTTGCAGGATTTTTTGGAGCAAATATATCAACAGCAATGGCCTACGTTGCAGATATTACGGATAAAAAAGATCGCTCAAAAAGCATGGGGTTAGTAGGAGCAGCTTTTGGGTTGGGATTTATTTTTGGCCCAGCACTTGGTGGTTTTCTGAGTGAAGTAGGATTTCTACTTGGAGAAGTACCTCCATTTGGAATTGGCTTTTCCGCGTTGGTTGCAAGCTTAATTTGTTTTGTCAATTTTTTGTGGGCCTACAGAATCTTGGGAGAAAGCCTTCCGCCAGAAAAAAGAATTCAAGGTTTGATTAAACCTTCAAAAAGGGAGCTCGCAAAAAAATATCTGTCTATTCCAACACTTGGTATTTTGATTTTGATGGCTCTTGTTTCTACGTTTGCCATGGCACATATGGAATCTACTCTAGCATTGTATGTTCAAGATTTATGGGGGTGGGGTATTTCTAAGGCTAGCTTTGCCTTTGCATACATAGGCGTGATTATCGTATTCACACAGGGTTTTTTAATTCGTAAGTTAATGCCTAAGTACGGAGAGCCCCCGCTTCTTTTTGCAGGTCTAGTGATGTCAGCCGTGGGTTTTCTATTAATAGCTCACGCCTCTAATATCTGGATTATGATTACGGCCGTCACATTTATTGGCTTAGGAAGTGGAATGTTTAACCCGTCTAATTTGGGTTCTATTAGTTTGATGAGTTCACCTGAGGAGCAAGGGCTTGTTATGGGTGTGGCTCAAAGCTTTTCGTCATTGGGAAGAATTTTGGGCCCTCTCTCAGGAGGATGGATCTATGGTCATTTTGGAAAAGAGATGCCATTCTATACAGCTGCAGTAGTGGTATTTTTTGGATTTGCAGTTTTATTTTCTATTCGTAAAAAACTTCCTAACTCGCAGGTGGGCGGGCTCAAATGATCAAATGGATTCAAGGTTTTTTTTCAAAAAAGAAAGATCGTAATAAGATTATTGAAGATAAGTACAAAAAAATATTTTCAAAAACACACTCGCAAACTGCAGAATTTCTAAAGATTGGGGAATTTCAACTTTTAAATTTATTCTCAAATCCTATCAAATTCACACTTTTAGATTTGAGAAGTTCAAATCAAAAACCTCACTTTGCTAGATCACTCCTCGCTCATGAGGGCAATGCTTATGAGATTTTACTTGGTTCAGGAGCACAAAGCGGAGATGCGGTCGTTATTGTCTGTGAAACAGGGGAGATCTCGGAAAAAGTTGCATGTAAGCTTGCAGGCAAGAGTTTTACAAATATTGTTGTACTTGAGAGTGGAACACGTAGCTTGAGTGAGAAAGCTCATAACATACAGGATATGTACTACCTTCTTCATAAAAAGCCCTGAGATATCAATATTTTAGGTATTCCTTATCATTTATTCAAAATACACAGATTTATTTTAAAGCTTACAAAGATTCTGTTAGTTTGATTGAAATTTTAAGGGGTAACTACCTATGAAAAACAACTCTATATTGTGTTTTCTGCTTTTATTTATTTTTTGTACATTTGAAATTTCAAACGCTGCGGATTCAGAGCCACTGTTACCTGCAAAGGAAGTTGTTAGTTCAATTCCTACAATTGATCAGGCTATTGAGGCTATGTATGTATCTTCAGATGTGCTTACTGTGCCTAAAGAATTAGAAGGACGTTTGTTTGCAGCGCCAGATTTATCTCAAGTTGAAATACAAGCTATAGATGAAGTAATTGCCGCAAAAAACAATAAAAAAGAAATCGTGTATATACGCTATACAAACGGTGATCTTAGAATTGTGGATGCTTTAATTCGAGCTAAACAAGCGGGCGTAAAAGTGACGATTATTACAGATTTTAATACGGTGATGAAGGGGAGTTTTGCAGAGGGGCAAATAGTATCGACAGATTTTGATAAGGCAGAGATGAATCGAGATTCAGAGGGTAAGCTGGAGGAAGGTGCGAGGGCTATTCAAACTCTGATTGAAAACGGATTTACAATAGGAAAAGATCTTCTTTCGCAACCTCTCTATAAAGAAACAGAAAATAGTCGTGTTCCTATTATGCATATTAAGGGCATGATTACTTTTGTGGGTGAAAAAATTGAAACTTGGTTTGGAACGAATAATGCCTCTAGAAATCAGAGGTATAATAGACTTTTCAAGGTAGTTGACCAGCAGTTTGGCTTGGAGTTTTTAAGTTACTTGCGAGATTTAACAGTCGCCTTTAAAGCTGAGAAGCCGATTACAGCAACTCCTCCGCGCCCACCAGTTCTAATTCGATATCAGGATGGTACATCTTTGCAAATCTCATTCACTCAAGGGCGTTTTAATACAAATGATGATCAAGTTAATTTATTGAAAACAGCACAGCTTAGAGAAATTTATGCGTCACATTTTGCTCCTGCTTATAATGGCTTAGTGCAAGCTATCTATGAAAATATGCAAACACTTTCTCCAACAGCAAAAATGAGGTACGTGGTTGACGATCGATTTGGCGGGCCAAATGGTTGGGGGGCAATGCTTCGATTGAGTGGCTTTAATGTGTTATTACCATTTGGAAAAATGATTTATGGTGTAAAAGAAGCTGTTGCAAAGAGAGTTGATGGGTGGATTTATCAGAGATATTCATTAGACCCAGAAACGGGCAAAAGAAGAATTGAAAAAAATCAGGATGGCCCACCTGAGGAGCGCCACGTGTGGCATGATAAGACAACGCTCTTTTTACTGAAAGAGGGGGGTGCTTATATATTTTCTGGAAGTTTTAATGCTAGCGGAAATTATAAGAATGCGGAGATTCAGGCGAGGTTTGCAACTTCGGACACATCGTGGTTAGTGAGTGGAGTAAGACATTCTATCGACGCTGTAATTGAAAAAGAACAGGGAGTCTGGGCGATCTCAGCGTATGAGGCGACTGTGAGAAATTCTTTGGCCGCACTGACGGACCATACAGATTTGGAAGTTCCAATTGATGTGGTGAGAGATTTAATAGAGGCCTTTCGAAATAGAGAGTACGACAAGGTATCTGAAGCGATTTTAAAAATGCTTTCTATTGAATCGGAATTAGATAAGAAGTTGAGTCGTAGTGAAGTGAAATTTAGAATAGATTCTTTTTTAACGTTTTATAGATGGTATCTTAAATCTGCTGATGGAGAAAAATCATTTGCAGATTGGCGTCTTCGTCGATTGACGTTAATTCCTTTTTTGTTGAGCGAATCTAATCTTACAAATTATGCAAAGTTCTCCTTGATGGAATCTGTTATTTGGAAGCCGGATATGTGGGGAGACGAGGAATCTAAGAATCGGATGGTGTTGGAGGGGTTGGCGGCATTAGGTATTACGGGCGTATCTGTTCCAAAGAAAAAAGAGCCAAGAACGCCAAGGGCTAAAGTGGAAGTTCCAAAGGCAGTTCAAGATCCTGTGATGACATGTTCAAAATATTTTGCAGCTTAGCGAAGTAAAAACAAAAAGGCACAAAAAGGCGCCTGCCGA
>CAUJDY010000065.1 GCA_963169805.1 Bdellovibrionota bacterium
GACAGTTCAGTATTTCAATTTGAGAAAATTTTTAGAGTTGTTTAAAAAAACATTGAGGTTTTAAGGATTTAGGAGCCTTTGTTTAAAGATTCGACAGCCCTAATGCACCCTCGACAGAGTCGTAAGTCTATAATTTCATTATCAAAAGTAAAAATATGTGTCAAAGAGAGCCAACTATGGGCCCTTTGGGTCTCAAATTGAATGTCTAAAGATGAGACGTTTTTTGATCATTGTTTAATAAATTCAATTAGTTAAGCTGTGACCATAAAGTCGGCACAACCCTTGTATTACTAAGTATTAGACAAGGAGCCTTTTTATGGGTCTCAATATAGTAAAACAGATAACTCTTGTAGCGTTCGTTGCGGTATTAGCAATGGGTTGTTCTAAGAAAGATGGCGGTGGAGGTACTCCTCCTCCGACAAACAATACGCCAAACCCAGGTGATGGTGGAAACGGTGGAACTGGAACTGTGACTTCAGGTGCAGTTGCAGATCTTCAAATTGTATCTCATGCCACGCTGGAAGATTATGCAGGTCGTAGAATCAGCACACCTTCAAATATTAAAGTTCATTTAGATGTTTTTGATGTCACGCAAGGAAGCAGCCAGTACGGCGGTAACTTAAAAATTTCTTACGTTGAAAATGGAAGAACAGTAACTGGTACATTTAGTTCAGGAACTTCCAACCACGATACACGCTATAATAAGTGGGTTACGACTGGTGGAGTTCAAAAACTCAAACTCATGTTCCAAGACAGACTTGGTGCAATTGTTGTGATTATTGATAATCAAGTGAATGATTTAGGTCTTTGGAGAGGTGAAATATACTACAGAAACTTTGATTTTGGAGTGTGTGCAAATCCTCCGTTTTATGGAGCTCCAATCTGTAATGTTCAATCGACTCTTAAGTGTTGGAATATAACAGCGGGTCCATATGACTGTCGCTCTTTCATGAGTGGCGACAGCATGAGACCAGATCTTATTGATCTTCCAGGTTATGGTTCATCTTACAGACACCAAGGTACTACATATCCAAGAAAAGGTTTTCAAAAGTTAGGTACATTTACGAATTTAGATCTTGCGAATGCATTGAATGAATAAAAAGGATAATTATATGAAACAAACTAAAAAAATATTGAGTCTTTTTGGTATGTTTATGTTGATGGCTTTTTTTGCTGTCGGTATGAATGCCTGCAGT
Organism: Bdellovibrionota bacterium; assembly: GCA_963169805.1. GTDB lineage: Bacteria > Bdellovibrionota > Bdellovibrionia > Bdellovibrionales > JAEYZS01 > CAUJDY01. Next base: position 1,197 of record CAUJDY010000065.1, read on the forward strand.
AAAAAGAAAGGTGGCGGTGGGGCTGTGAATAACGGTTACTACTACGGCCCAAACGGACAACCCATTTATGGTACACATGGCGGTGGATCTTTAGGTTCCGGTGGTGGCTATGCACCAGATGGATCCAGTATAGAGCTCACGTTTTACGGACAAGATGGTGGACAGGTTCAAGCATCTGGATATTTATCGATTAGTCAGCAAGCTTATAATTCAGGATGTGGAATTGCACCAGGAGTGTACAGTTTAAATCCATCACAACCAGGTGTGTTTTACTCTGGAGATTTTGAGAATATCACAATGATTGCGCAAAACGGTATGCCTGTTACAATCCAGTTTGGATGGTTTAATAATAGCTATGTGACGATGCCAAGTGGACAACAAATGTCCCGTATCTTTGCTGTTGTGAACATCCCAGGTTGCCCAACAAACTTTAACTAAGAGTGAGTACGTAATAAAATGCGAACTGCTTTGTTGCTTGCGTACTCAGTCGTCCTCACATAGGAGTGCTATTCTTCCACTCCTTTGTACTTGGCGCCTCGCATTTCATCATTTTGTTACGCACTTAAATCATAAGCGCTCCAATCATATAACCTCGTCGCGCGGCTTCAACGTAACATAAAAATTCTATTGCCAATCCCATCGGATCTGAATCTAATATGAATATGTTAGATTTATGGATTGAATTTTTTGATGAATTGCAAAATGTAAGAGGAAGATCGCTGAATACAGTTATGGCGTATCGCCGAGACCTTGAGCTTTTTTCTGAATATAAAAAAACATCTGCAAGTATTAGTGGTTTTTACACCTTCATGAAAAAAAATGATCTAAGTGAACGCTCTCAAGCGCGAGTGATTTCTTCTTTGAGAACCTACTTTAAATTTTGTGAAGAGAGAGGGCTTTCAGCTCCTGAGCTTAGAGATTTAAAACTTCCCAAAATTAAAACAAAATTACCTGAAGTTCTCACAAAAGAAGAGTTTGATCGTTTATTTGAAGCTTGTAAAGTAGATGATGTTTATCGTTCAGCTCGGAATCAAATGACGTTACTTCTTCTGTTTGGGTTAGGTTGTCGCGTTTCAGAATTGATTCAACTAGATTTGAAGGATTTTAATCTTACTGAGAACTATTTATTGATTACAGGAAAAGGAAATAAGCAGAGAGCCGTTCCTTTGACAGAGCACTTGTCTTCAGAACTCAAAGTTTATATTGAAAAAATTCGTGAAAATCTTGTTAAGGAAAATACCCAATCTATTTTAATTAATGATCGCGGGAATCGCCCATCAAGAGTTGATATTTGGAGATGGTTAGCAGCCTGGTCAAAAAAGGCTGGTTTTGATGCGCCCGTGAGCCCGCACCAATTTCGACATGGCTGTGCGACAGCATTGTTGGAGTCAGGTGCTGACCTAAGATCTATTCAGATGTTGTTGGGACACTCAAGTTTACAAACAACACAAATTTACACTTCGGTCTCAACACAAAAAATGGCTGAGACAATTGAAAAGCATCACCCGCTTTCCGAAATCAAAGATCTCTAACCGAAAACCGGTTGGCCGGAACTGTCGCTTGTACTTTGTATCCTTATAAAGTTGGCAGTAGAATTGCTGATCTAGATCTGTATGAGAATCTATTCGTACATACGTGATCATTTAGGGTTAAGACAAGTTGAAGTCGAAGTGAGTTTAGTATCAGGGCTACCTAAGATTCAATTTCTGGGACTCCCTGATACCGTCATCAAAGAAAGTGTCTACAGAATTCAATCAGCTTTCAAACATTCTGGCTATACATTGCCTCGAAATAAGCAGGTTGTTGTAAATCTTAAGCCGTCCTATTTGAAAAAAAATAGTCGTGGATTAGATCTTGCAATTGCTGCTGCCATATTGTGGGAAACAGAACAAGTGCCAAAGCCCGATTCAAATTCGGTTGCTCTCTATGGCGAACTTTCATTGAAGGGAGACGTTTTACTTCCTGATGATTTTGAGGATTTAATTGATCCTCCATTAACTCAAAAATTTTATACAGGATCTTCTGTAAGGCAGCCATATTTTGATGTACTTACCTTAAAAAATCTAACAGATATATCAAATCCTACGTGGGTAGAAGGTAGCGAAGATGCGATTGAATGCCGAAGACCAGAGTTGCCAGATCTTTGGTTTTCAAAATCTCAGGCTGAATTAATTCAATGGATGGCAGTGGGAGAACATTCTGCTCTGTTTGCAGGTCCGCCGGGAACTGGAAAAACCACACTCGCTCACGCGACGGCTCTTGTGCTGAAAGATCCTCCAAAGAAAGAGTTTTTATCCTATCAAAAAATATCAAGACATTTTGGCCAAACACTTTTATGGAGACCTATTGTAGCGCCTCACCATACTAGCACACCACTAGCGATGATTGGGGGCGGAAATATACCGCGACCCGGTGACATTACGCGTGCTCATGGAGGGGCTTTGATTTTAGATGAATTTTTAGAGTTTGACCCAAAAGTTTCAGAAGCTCTAAGAGAACCTCTTGAAAATGGTCAGATGACAATCAGTCGTGCAGGACGTGTGATGACATACCCTGCAAAATTTCTTCTGCTTGCAACCACAAATTTATGCCCTTGTGGCCACTATGTACCTGAAAGAAATTTTGAATGTCGTGGGCGTCCCAGGTTTTGCCTTTCGTTATTACAAAAAATTTCTGGTCCTATGTTAGATCGATTCTCTATGTTAGCGCTCAGTCATGAATGGAATTCTCAAGAACAAGAAGTTTCTCTGAAATCTATTTTTGATAAGACTCAAAAAATTTATAATTTTATTTTAAGAACTCGCGGGCAAACTCTTTCAAATGCCGACCTGGATCCCGATGGTATATGTGTCAGATCTGTCGAAAATTTATTACCGGAATTCAAAGATTCATTCCGGAGAAAAAATGCTTTTCTAAAAATACTCAGAACAATTGCAGATTGTGAGTTGAGTGAAATAATAAAGCCTTCTCATGTTGAGAAGGCTTATAAAATATCTATATCAAATTTTAATCGCATTAAAAATTTAGGATAAAGAGATCGTGCACTTTACATTCTTCGGTATTTAGGGCCAGAGCCACCTTCGCGCGGAGTCCATCGTGGTCCTAAAACATCTGTGGCTTTGCAATCAATGCAGTTTGGGGCATTGATGACAAATTCCGATCCGTTGACTTCATATACGCCTGCAGGACACATGCTTGCGTACATTTCTGCAACGGGCTTTGGAATATCCTTATCAATTTTGAGGTGAGTTGGAATATCATCTCTTGTTTTATTTCCAGATAAAAAGACGGCATCAACTTTACTAAGCCCACCCTGAGGCTTCGAGTAGTCTGCTTGAGAAAGTCGTTTTGGATCGGCAGCATCTTCTTCTACATGAATATCGCTTGGACAAGCGCCCTTTGTGAGAGTCATGATAGCTGCCTTGAGCCCTCCAAGATAAAATCCAGATTTGAATGCAAGTCGCATATTACGAGTTTCGTTGAGATCTTTCCAAATAAAACTATTTTTAACTGTGATATCATATTCAGAAAGAGCTTTTGCGCTGGTATCTTGTTTTTTAAGTGATTCAAAAATAGTACGTGCAGCTAAAATACCAGACATCATTGCGTAGTGAATACCTTTAAGTGCAGGAACGTTCACCATACCAACACAATCTCCTGCCATTAAAAGACCATCTCCATGTAGTTTAGATGGAAGAGAGAGTAGTCCTCCTTCAGGAATTGTTTTAGCTCCCCATTCAACAACTTGGCCGCCTTCAAGATATTGTTTGAAGAGAGGATGTTGTTTCATACGTTGTAAAATGTTGTGCACATCAAGATTGTGATCTTTGTAGTCAAGACCTACCACGAGTCCCAAGGAAATCAGATTGTCTCCCATAGGGTACATCCAGCTGCCACCAAATGCATCTTTAGGGAGTGGCCATCCCATTGTGTGTATGACCCCCTTGGGAACTTTCTTTGTTTCCCAAAGTTCCTTTACGCCAAGAGCGTAAATTTGTGGATTCTTAGATTTTAAATTCTGCCATTGAATATAACCTTGCGTGAGATTTCCACGTGTGCCTTCTGTTAGAACAGTCACTTGAGCTGTCAGATCTGTTGGGGGCATGTATTGAGATCCTGGAGAGCCATCACGAACCAACCCAGTTGGTGTTGTGCGAACCCCAATCACTCGGTTGCCTTCAACAAGAAGGCTATCAGCTGGAAATCCAGTTAGGATATTAACTCCCATGGCTTCTGCTTTTTCTCCTAGCCAGCGAATTAGCTCGCAAATAGAAACAACATAGTTTCCTTTGTTGTGCATAGTGGGTGGGGTCGGAATTCTCATAGAGCTGTTTGAGCTCATAAAGTAGACTTCATCGCCTTGAACTTGCGTACGTAAAGGGAAGTCTTCCATTTTTAAATCTGGGAAAAGAGCTTTGAGTGCAATCGGGTTTAAAACAGCCCCAGAAAGATTATTTTCACCTAATCCTTGTGCTTTTTCCAAAACGCCAATTTGAATATCTGGAAATTGAGGATTTGACTCTCTTTCTTTCTTAACAAGCTTGGCAAGTTCAATGGCTCCAGAAAGCCCTGCAGGCCCAGCTCCAACAAAAAGAACATCCATTGGCACAGCTTCATCAGATGGCTTTTCAGAGACAATCACTTTATTTACATCAAATTTTGGTTGGTAGTCGATAGGGTTAATTTGAGAGAGCTTCTGGTCTAGTACTTTCATCTTAGGCCTCGCATGAATGTTAATGTATCTGGATGATCAAGGAATATATGAAATCCCTTTAAAAGACTATAAATGTCGCCATGTATAATCAATTTAAGAGTATAGTTGAAACAAGTACTCTAGTGAGATGGATAATCGCAAATGCTCTCGTCTACAAAAGCGGATTCGGTATTTAACAATGCAACTCAAAAAGGTCCGAGAAATTCGACTTTTAACCGGGATGGTATTCGGACTGGCTCTATTTCTGATACCGTCTTTTAAATCTCACTGGTTGACCTTAGTAACAGTCAGCTATTGGAGTTTTGTCTTTCCTTTCTTGGTCTATAAATCGCGAAAAGTAGTGAGGTCAATCAAGTATTTAGAGGGCTATCTTGCGTTCTTGAATCGGCAGATTTCAAAACAAAAGGGGATCGTAGAATCCGGTTTTTATCAATCTCATACAGAAAAAAATGAACTCAATATAACGGGGCCAAACTCTTTGTATGATTTTATTAACGAATTTTGGAGTTTTGAGGCTAGTGAAAAAGTGGCAGAACAACTTTCTAGCCAAATCATTTCTGAAAAAGAAATCAACCAAAGGCAAAGATGGATTCAAGCTATGAATCCTTTGATGTTTCAGCTCGCAAAGCTAAGAATACAGATGCAGCACTTTAATCCTAAGGGGTTTAGAATACAAAAAGCCTTTGAGGATCTTGCGGAAATAAAGAAGCCTCAAAAAATAGAGTTTGTGACAGTGGGAATTTGGGTTCTATTTGTAGGCTCTGGGATTGCAAGCCTGCTAGGATTTATTCCTAGCTCAGTGTCGTTTTGGTTTCTTACAACTTTTTGGATTCTACAAATCATCTCTGTTCAGTCGCGAGGAATGCAGTTTTTCAGAGCCCTCGATATTGAATCTGCTATGAAAAGTCTTATGCCATGTTTTAAGCTCGTAAAAAAGGCTCCTGACCTTAAGCTTTGTTGCCCTGAGATTTCAAAGACAAATCTTGTTAAGAAATTTCGACGTATACAAATTTATTCAAATCTTCTTAGTATTGAAACACATATCTTGGCGACTCTAATTGCGAATGCACTACTACCGTATCATATTTTTGTTTCATGGGGATTATCTGCAAGTGTAAAACCATTTTTAGAAAATAAAGAGGTTTTTGCAAAAGAAATGATTGATTTAGATATTCTTTCATCTTTAGTTTTTTTGTTTTCGTATCATACTCAAACCTTTCCATCTTTTAGCGAACAACTTCAAATATCAGCAAACAAAATATACCTTCCTCTCATTTCAAGACAAAAAGTTGTAAAAAATGATTTTCATATGGGGGGAGATCAAAAAATTACACTTATCACAGGATCAAATATGTCCGGGAAGTCTACTTTTTTAAGAACTCTTGCTCAGAATCAAGCTCTGGCTCTCTTAGGGGCTCCGGTTTTTGCTGATTCTTACCAGACTGTCTATGCACCAATACAAAGCTGCATTAATATTACGGATTCTGTCATGATGAGTTATTCTTATTTTTTAAGTGAAGTAAAAAAATTAAAAGAAATTTATGAAAGTGTTAAGTCACATAAAACAATTTATTTTCTAGATGAACTTTTTAGAGGTACAAATCAAAAAGAAAGAATTATTGCTGCACGTTCTTATTTGTTAGAGCTTGGGAAATATCAAAGTCTGGGCTTTATCACCACTCATGATAAGGAAATTACAGAGCTTTCTGATAAATCTAATATTTTTAAAACTTGTTATTTTGAGGAAGATTTTGGAACTGATGATATTTCTTTTTCATATAAAGTTAAAGAGGGAGTTGCGAACTCTACAAATGCGCTCAGAATTTTAAAACGTGAAGGACTTCCTGTTTATGAGGGTTAGTGCGTTGATTTTTGTTATCGCCTGCTCATCAGCAATAGCTCAAGAGTGGCTGTTTAATATGACAAGCCCGAATCCGCCACCGTTTACATTGAGTCTAGGAGGTGAGAGTTTGAGCGCAAGCGAAGCCTCTTTTTTTAGTGATAAGCTTCAGTACTCTAAGAGTGAGGCTAAAATTCTTGCTCCGCTAGTTGAAACCGAGTCATATCGCAGTATTATGCAGCTACAGGGAGCGCATCATAGTTTTAGCCAAGAGGGGGCCCTGCCAGATAATCCTGTACCAAATGATCTTTATAGCATTGAGATTGGGCACTCACTTTTTATGAGAGAAGAGCCCAAAAAAATATGGGGTTTAAATATACAACTGCATTCTCATTCGGATGAACCGTACTCAGAGATGGATGTTACAGAGTTAAGTGTTACTGGCTTAAAATACTGGGCTACGACTCCAACAGATGCATGGATTGTATCTTTGAACTATAGTAATCGTAGAGAGTTAATTGGGGACCATATTCCCCTTCCAGGGTTTCAGTACTTGTATACACCCAATCGTAGTTTTTTTCTGCTAGTTGGAGTTCCTGCTAATGGCTTTACATGGAGTCTGGATGGAGGGATAAAACTAAGTTACTTTGTATTTATCTTCAATCACATGGCCAAAGTATCGTATGCACTGAATTCAAAAACGGAACTCTATACGCAATTTATCTATAAGCCCACACTCTTTAGGTTAAAGGAAGAGTCAGATGATGATAAAAAAATATATCTTGAAAACAAAAAAGTCACATTAGGCGTTAAGTACGCTCTTTCTGAAGCTCTAACTCTTGATATTTTTGGAGGAAAGGTTTTTGATTTTCGTTTGTACCAGACAGACAAACGAGACGGTGAGAAAGATTGGCTTGAGGAAATAAGAGATCAACTTTTCTTTAATATTCAGTTAGGGATCCGATTGTAGAGGTTTTGCTTATACAGCTTCTTTGTGACTTATATGTAAAATGCAAATGAATTGATAAGCTAAATGAAACTAAAGTGACAAAAGCCTTTGGTATAATTTACATTTTAATATTTTCAATTGAAGCCGTGAGGGATTCTTTTTAGGTTGGTTTCTTCTTTAAGAACTTTCAATTGAGATCAACATGATTGTTATGAAAATTTTAATCTGCATTTTATCTTTGCTTTTTTCGCAAATTCTTTTAGCACATAATGACCGGCAAAATGAATTGGCTGCGGCGGATAGCTTATCTGATAATTTTGTTGTGGATGCAGATCATATTGTTGAGCAGTCTTCTGAGATTAACCGAAAGATCCAACTTTTATTAAATCGTCTTTCAAATATCCGAGCACATTCCAGTAAAAATATAAGGCCGCATCGGTTCATTAATGGAGACACTCTAACTGAGGTGCAAAAAAATGCGGCTGCAGATATACTTCTAGAAACAATGTCTTTGTCTTTAGACTTTGCAGAACAGGCGGCTTCCTGTAACCAATGTGAAGATAAACTTCCAGAAAGATACTCTCAGGTTGCAAAGCAGCAGATCGCAGAAATGCGACGTCTCATGGGATCTTTTAATGGGTCCTCATTTGAGAAATTTGAATCTATCGTTAATTACATGATGATTCGATATCAACTTAAGAGAAATGATGTTCTGGGTGCTATAGGGCATTTTTTAAAGGGAGTGGGTGTTAAGGTTGGCGGAGACTTAGCTGAGATATTTGGTGAAAGAGGTTCTATTGCTCTCACAATGGTTTTTCTTACTTGGATTCCCTATACATTTGTTTCTGAAATTGTGGAACACTCGTTAATAGGTCCGTTTGCTGTATTCTGTATGACATCTCAGTTTTTGTACTTTGGTATTATAAAATCTGTTTTTGATTTATTTACGAATACAAAAAATGTTCTGGTGTATAGTGTTTTTTCTCGCTACTCAGATGTGACGATTTCAAGTTTAGCTCGACTTTTATTTTTTCAATTCAAAACTCAATTTTTGTTTAAGAGAGCCGTAACTGCCGATGGTCGGTTTGTATTGTCTCGCTCAAAACTGAAGAAATCTCTTCATATGGATTGGATCAGTCGAAGTAGTAATATACTAATGGGGTTTGCAAATTTCTTCATAAAGAAAACTTACCAGTTAGGTCTATCCAAAAAGTATAATCCTTATGAGCTTCATAAAATTCGAATAGATGCATTTATATACATGGTGTTAGGGACACATACGTGGGCAGATTTGGCTATTCTAGATTCAACCAAGGGAGGATCTTTTACGTCACTAGATACTATATTCTTAGAGTCCTCTCATTCCTTAGAGAAAACTCTTAAGGATTTAGTGGACCAAGGAAAAACTTTTGAGGTCTATATGGTCTTTAGAGAGATGCACTTGATTTTAGATATTCTTCGTAAGCAATTAGCAAATAATTTGAGAGCTCTAAAAGAAACTGGAATTGTGTCCTTTACTGAGTATGCGCAGTTAAAGGCTGAATTGGGGCGTATGTATTCAGCTATTCAAAAAATAAAATTTTCAAATATGATGATTTCATCGCAACGTCTGATAACAGGGCTGGATTTAACCCGAGTCCTGAATGGATATTCAGATTCTGTATCTGTATTAAATCAATTTTATCAAATGATTTCTAAATTGCCGGAAAGTGCTCAGGATATTCCGGAAAATTTAAATAAATTTCGATCAGATAGACGTTTTATGTATGAGCTCCACTTTGGGCTTAGAACTTCCTGTGAGAAGTATTTTTATTAGATGGAAGGCTGGAGGGGGGCGATAGTAGCTCCAGCCTTCAATAGAAATCTGTATTAATTGAATTTAAATCTTTTACCGCAAGTCTGGAACTTTTCTCCGGTAGCGGCATTTACAGCGCATGTGTGTTCATCATCAGTTACGCCATCGCGAGGATCTAGCAGAAAGATATTTAGATAGTAATCTTGATCTGGCCTTAGAATACATCCTGCAGCTGAGCTTTCATGAGTTGAACTCACTCCGTAGGCAATGTTCAGTGTTCCGCCATATTTCCTGCAGCCAGAAGCCAGCATAGCATCTTCTCTAGTGTCTGAATTGTTAGGAGGGCGAGCATCTCCTGGGCAACGACTTAAGCTCACATAGACACCTGTAGCTGGGGCAATTCCACCTTGAGCCTCAATCATTGAAATCATATGGCTGGCTCCGATACCCTGTTCTTGGTCAATATAGGCTCTGAATTTTATTGCAATATATTTCCCTTTTTTTACAGCAATGGGTGATGAGCTTCCTACGCCGTCAGAGCTTGCTCCAGAGTATGGCCATTGACCATTTGGAAAGACATCCTCAAATGTTTGTACATCTGCTTGACGAGTGCGTCCGTAAGACCAAGACTCCTCACACGAGAACGGAGGCGGATCTAGATCTGGAACCTCTGGCACCTCTGGAATTTCGGGTATTATTGTTTCACAATTATGTTCAACTGTGACTTCCGGAAAATCTGAATATGTCTCATCGCACACTTGAATACTGGCTTTGATCGTTCTTTGTACACACAATCCTCCATCATCAATTCCTTTTCTGAGATATAAATACTGGCTTGTCCCTTTTGTGACTGTCTTTTGATATGCGCCATCAATATATTTATCAAAACTCCAATCTATAAGTCTTTGAGATTCAAAGTACGATTTTGAGCCATCTGTTGCTTCTTCTACAATTACAAATTTATGAAAACCATCTATGTCAGATGTCACTTCTTTTATATGAGATGGTAGAGTTGCTTCCTCACTCGAGATACAAGCGGCTTTTTGAGCAAGATCTACTTTAGCGACATCAATTCCTGAGCAGTTTTGAAAGAGTAGTATAAAACTAACTGAGCTTACTAGACATACGAATTGTACCAATTTTATTTGAAACATAAATCCCCCTACAGATAGTTAGTGCAGGGGATATGCCATAGATGTACTCAAGTAGAGAACAACACATAACAGCTCTGTAGGTTAAATCTCAAAATAAGATTTTTTGTGTTTTGTATGCAAGGTGTGAACATATGACTATTACATAGACATTTCGATATTCTCAAAATGAGATTATCGTTTTATATTGCTGATTTGGCTGAAAATTTAAAGAGTTAATTCCGATAGTATTGTGATGGAAAAGTGATCGGAGTCATTCGTGGATAATTCTAAGAAGATCAAAAAAGGCGAAGTGTTGTTAAAAGAAGGAGACAGTATCGAGAGCATCTTTCTTATCAAAACAGGTCGTCTTGGACTCTTTATAGAAAGAAACGGCAAAAAAATTGAACTAGGACAATTAGGGCCAGGTCAGATCATTGGAGAAAAAGGTATATTTGCTCCCTCAAAGCATACCACGGCAATAATAGCCTTAAATGATAGTTCCTATTTGGAAATGCCAGCTAAACTCATTAAAGATCACTTTGAAAAATCAGATGCTATGACAAAAGTTATCACAAAAGGTTTAAGTGATGCGCTTTTTGAAACTCGTAAAAATATTCAATCGATAAAAATGGAAACAGATTCAATGCCGTGCGGACAGAAGATGATTGCAAAAGTCTGTGCAACAATTTACATGACAACGAATCTTGTTGGCAAAAAAATGGAAGATCATACTGTTATATCTTGGGGAACTCTCAAGCTATATTCGAATCGATTGTTCTTAGAGCCACACTCAAGAGTGCAAGGTTTTATTGAGATCTTAACAAAACTGAAATTTGCAGAGATGATCTACAAGAAGAACGATGAAGGTGAAGAAGAGCTTTCAGATATTAAACTTTTAAATGTTAAGCTAATAGAAGACTTTGGTGATTTTTATCAGTACCAGTATTACAAAGGTGGTCGCAGTGAGGTTATTTTTGTAGATAAGTTAGCTATGAAGTGTGCAGATATGATTTTGGAATTGAGTGATGGGGCTGAAATTGATCATAAAGGATCTACAAATCTTGAGTTTGAAAAATTCTATCAAGACGCTAAAGCAAAGTATAACTTTGAATTCAAATCTAATCATTTTGACCTTTTAGAAAAAAAGGGGTTGTTTGCAACACGCAGAAATAGAAATGATAAAGTCTATTTATCTTTTGATAGAGAAGAGTTTAGAAAGACATCTATGTACTGGAAGCTTATACATGAAATCGATAAATGGAACGAGCGTGGCTTTGTTAATATGACCGAGAAAGAGGAGAGTTTACAGGCTCCACCTCCTGGAGCCGCAGCGTGTGCTTCATGCGCAAGCGCACTATCCCCTCAAAATAAGTTTTGTCCTAATTGTGGTGCAAAGGTCGCTGCTTAAGAGTTATTTTTGACATCACAAGTAGGAATGAGAACCCTAATATACCAGATAAAATGGATGCAATCATGATTCCTGCTTTTGAGTAGAGTTCAATATCAGGAATATCAAAGCTCAAACCGCTCACAAAAAGTGACATTGTAAATCCTATTCCAGCCAGCATACCAACTCCAAGAACTTGTCCCCACGAAACTCCTTGTGGCGGTCTTGCAATTCCAAGTTTAGTAGCTAAGTAGCAAACCAAGAATATTCCTAAAGGCTTGCCAATTAACAAACCAAAAATAACTCCTTGAGAAATATGATTCGACAGAATGGATTCTAGGGTGGTGTCCCCAAGTTCAACTCCTGCATTAAAAAAAGCAAAAACAGGCATAATCATGAGATTGATATAAGGGTGGAGTGTATGGGCCCAGTGCTCAAGAGGTTTGTGCTTAGATCCATCTGCTAAAGTAACGTTGAGGGGGGTGAAAAGAGCAAGGATCACTCCCGCAATAGTTGCATGAACTCCAGACTTTAAAATACAAAACCAAACCACAATACCTAAGGCAACGGCTGGATAAAAACTGATACGCGACTTTTTATTTCTAAAATAAATAATTGCCAAAGGTAAGGCCGAGATAAGCAAGTAAAGGGGGAGCAGTTCTTTAGTATAAAACAAGGCAATTACAATCACTGCGCCTAAATCATCAACTATGGCAAGGGCCAATAAAAATATTTTAAGCTCTGTAGGAATTCGTTTTCCAAGGAGAGCTAATACCCCCATGGCAAAAGCAATGTCTGTTGCCATTGGTATTCCCCAGCCATGCTCAGCTTCTGTACCAGAATTAAAATAGGAGTAAATTAAGGCCGGGACAATCATTCCGCCAATAGCAGCAAATATTGCAAATGAAGACTTGCGAGCATCCGATAACTGGCCAATTCGAATTTCTTTTTTGATCTCAAGCCCAACATAATAGAAAAAAATGACCATGAGACCATCATTAATAATATGGTGAAGTGTTGTTGATACAGAATAGATCCCAATGTCTAAGGAAATTGGGAAGTGAACAAGGCCGTGGTAGACCTCTCTTAAGCCTGAATTAGCAGAGATAAATGCAATGACTGCAACAAGTAGAAGTAACATCCCACTTGTTGATTCACTTTGGCTGATTCTTCTAAGAGTTAAGTTCATGGTTGTCTTAATCTTCAATCAAGCTTCTGAGCATCCAAGCCGTTTTTTCATGAGTTTGAATTCTTTGAGTGAGTAAATCACAAGAAGCTTCATCGCTTCCTTTTTCTGCAAGTGGAAAAACTTCGCGGCATGTCCGCACAACGGTTTCGTGCGCTTGGACCAAGTTTCGTATCATTTCTTGAGCTTTGGGTACGCCTGTCTCTTCTTTGATAGAAGATAGTTTTGAGTATTCCGCATAACTTCCTGGAGCGTATTCCCCTAGAGATCGAATTCTCTCTGCAATACCATCTACGGCTAGTGCCAATTCGTTATAGTGTTGTTCAAACATGAGATGCAATGTTTGAAACATAGGCCCAGTTACATTCCAGTGATAGTTGTGTGTCTTTAGATACAGAGTATATGTATCAGCTAAGAGGCGAGAAAGCCCTTTGGAAATTTCTTTTCTATTTTGCTCAGGTATTCCAATATCGATTTTCATAGAGATCTCCTTCTATTGCTTGTTACGTAGACTAGCGAGTTCTGCAGAGACGGTCAAGACACAGATCGTTTTGATTTCTTAACATCATGTGAGGGGGCATCTTCTAGGATAATTTGGGGCACTTCTCCTCGGCTCAATCTCTCTCCTGATGGCTTTATGACAAAGATAGATTTTAGATCAGTAGGTTTAATTTTGAATCCTGGAAAGAATGCAATAGAGAGAAATCTCAGGGCAGTCGAAATTGCAAAAACTGAATAGTAGGCATTATGATCGACATTATTAAATACGACTGCTCCAATTGTTGAGCCAAAGGCCATTGCAGATGTTTGTAGCAAGTTATAGACAGAAAGAGTTGCCGTTCTTTTTTCGGTTGGAACTCTACTAAATAAAATTAAGAAGATACAAACTTCGTATAGCCCCCACATAAATCCTGACACAAACTGCATGAATAATAAGTAGTAGAAGCTTTGATCAAAAATCCATATAAGTGGGAGGGGTACTATTCCAAGTGTTGAGATAAGAAAAACTCTTTGTAAACTAAGCTTTGAAACTAATCGATGGCACAAAGATTGAGATGCCATTTTTGCAAGGAAGCTTGAGGCAAGTAAAAACATGTAATTTGAAAAATCCAGCTTAAGTTCTTTCAGCATGAAAGGATTAAAAAAGCAGGAAGAAAAGTGTACCCCAAATAAGAATACAAAAATAAACAGCAGTAAATTTTTCTGTTGTAGGGAGTTCTTAAACACATTATGCAGAGACTGATTGAGTATTGTTTTACGGCTGAGTTCGGTTTCTGTTTGTTGGCTCAAGAAAAATGAGGATACAAATCGACAAAGAGCTGCTACTGCAAAGATATTAAAAAACATATTTAAAAGTTCAGAAGAATCCGCTTGTTTTTGGTGAAGTAAAATGCCGCCGATTACTAAACCCAAAAAGACAAAAGCAGAACTTACTGTTGAGCGAAAAGAAAAATAGCGTATTTGAATATCTGTAGGTACAAGTTCCGTCATCCAAGAGTTCCATGCGGGACCTGTTGACATTCCTCCTGCCCAGTAAAGTGATACGATTAAAAAGATCCAATAGACAGAAAGATCTAAAAAGGCAGTGCTGGCAAGAACCAGTAAACTCAAACCTTGAATAAAAGATGTTTTAACTACCCATCGTTTGTAAGAGCCCATTCTTGGTAAAAGGAGCGGTGTCAGTAGTTGAAGGAGTCCTCCAATTAAAAGAGGAACAGTTGAAATCAGGCTGGCTGCAATTGCTGAATAACCTTTTGCGAGTAGGTAGGCGGCTATATAGGTTTCTCCAAGCCCCACCATAAAGCTATAAAATCCACCATCAAGTATACTCAGTCTTAAATTGCGATTTAAAGGCATTTAGATTAGTTTACGCCTCTTTTGACTGCTTGAAACCTAGACAAGAGTATAAAAACTATATTCAAGAATACATTTGTTTAAAACTTAAGAGAAATCAGGTATTTATGGTGGTCTATGAAGTTGTTGATAGTAGTTGTTTTTGTTCTCATTTTAGCTCCATTTTCAGGCGTTGTAGCGGGGCCAGCATGCTCTGAGTACTTTTCAATTTCAAGTAATGCAAAAGCTGAGTTACTTGAGGGAGTGCTTCAGCAGGAAATTCGAAGAACTGGAAAACCCCACAGTAGCCCGTATTTAGTTTTTAATTCTCAAGCTCAACTTCGTTATTACGAACCTACACCGTCGCGTGTTTTTCCTTCTATGAATACAAAGCCTCAACTCAAGTTTGAGGAGCTTTATGATTTTGGTTTTAGAACACATGCAGAGGTTGAAGTTCTGAAACGAACTTTAGGCGAAGAAAGTTTAGAGGTCGTTTATTTTCCTCAAATGGGATTGTACCAAGTTTTTCGTTGGGGAGCTATCTCAGATATCATGATTGATTCTAAGACAGGTGTTATTGATGCTAATGAAGAATCGGGATTGTTCTTACTCAAGCAGTTGGTAGATGGTGCTACTAGGCCTGTGGATTCCAAGGGAGCTAGGTCTTCTAAAAAGCCACTTAGCCATGGGTTACTGTTTGTAGATTTAAATAATTTAAAGCTTTTAAACAGTACGCGACGTGCTCATATGGCGGGGGACGAATATCTTTCAAGAGCTCTAGATATTGTGAAGTCTAAACTAAGAATTGGTGAAACTCGTACAGAACATGATGTTGGTTTCAAAGTAGGGGGAGACGAATTTGTTTTTATTCTCACTGATGTTGATGCTGTTAGGATTCGTGCGATTGCAGACAGAATTACAAAAGCAGTTGCAGAAGATCCTCAATTGCAAGAATTGTTTTTTGAGCCTCAAGTTGAATTTCAAAGTCTTCTTCAAAAAATTTCTGCGCTCAAAAGCTTCCAACAGTTGGTTAAAAATAAGCAACTGTTGGAGTTTATGAGTCACACGGAACTTTGGTCTTCATTTTCATTAGCAGCAAGAGACCGAATTCGAAAATCAGATCAGCATTTTCGGCAGTTTATCAGGCAGTATTTGTCTTCTCGCGAAGTGACATTTCGAATGGCTCAGTATGCTGCCGTTAAGCCGGGAGTTTCTGTTGGATATAAAATGATTCGTCCGGGCATGTCGTATGACAAAATCTACCACGCAGCAGACCGAGATATGACTCGTAAAAAGAATGAACAAAAAGAAAAGGATTATGCTGAATTACCACCAGGTACAGTTATTAAGCCGAACCTTTTCCAGCTCCCTAATTTTCATTAGAGTTTTTGTGCGGAGAACTTTGTATCACTACAGAGTCTTTCGTATCCGGCCTTGGAATCAAACCTTGTCCTCTTGATAAACTTTTAAGCCACTCTGCTAAGCTTTCATTCCACTTAGGACGAGGAGTTCGGAGTGGATAGCCTTGGTTTGCGAGTTGGTCGATAATTTTACTGAGTTCATTTTGCGAGGGGTGAATTTCAATAAAAAATGTCCCTATACCATCTGCGCCAATATAAACAGCCTGAGCCTCTGTGTTAAATTTTTTCTGAAAGATTTCAAAGGACATAACAAATCGATCTAGCTTGCTAATGCTTGCTTTGGTTTCAATAAAACAACCACCCTCAGATATATTTTTCATAACTCCATCATGAATGGCGCTGCCGATTTTAATAGAGACAGGCTGTTCGATTAGATAACGTGGTTTTTGCTCCCACCACCTTAAGTTTTTATTGAGGTAAACGCTTCGAACTGCAGGGTGCAAAAAGTAACAAAATACGATGAGATTTGTGATTTCTGCCAATACAAATATGCCTAATGGGAAATGACTTGAGGAGAGGTATTCTCGAACGAGTAAAAGACTAAAGCAAAATGTGAATGCTAAAATAAAAAAGTAGCTAAGTTTGCGAAATTTTAGAATGGAAACACCAGCTATGACGGGGAGTACAAACCAGAATAAATTCTCTAGGATATTTTTGTTAAAATAGATGTATTCCAGGTAATCGTAGCTGGAAATGTGATTGATGTGTGCGCTCCATAAAATATTGAAAATAGGAGCAAAAATGTGAATGAACGCGATAATTAAAATAGGCCAAGGCTTAACTTTCATATAATTATTATAGTCTTAGATGCCCGCCTTACGTCAAATACAGTCAATTGAAATTGAGGGGGTCTAGGGGGATCTAGTTGAAATCTGCTTTATTTTCTATTTCAAACCATATATATTTCTTTTTGTAGGTTGGATGTGAACCTGCAGGCTCTCGAAGAAATGTTTCTCTCACGGGCCCCTTGATCACACATCAGCGTAAGTAACAGGAGGCCCACAATGGCAAAAAAACTATACGTAGGTAATTTATCATATTCAGTTCAGGATCAAGATCTTCAGGATCTTTTTTCTCAGGCTGGTGCAGTTCTTTCTGCAAAAGTAATCACAGACAGAGAGTCTGGTAGAAGTAAAGGTTTCGGATTCGTTGAAATGGAAAACGATAACGAAGCTGATACATCAATCGAAAAATTCAATGGACAAGATTTCCAAGGTCGCGCTTTAAGAGTTTCTGAAGCAAAACCTCAGGAATCACGTGGACCACGTGGTGGTGGACGCGGTGGATTCGGCGGCGGCGGACGTGGTGGACCACGTGGTGGAAGCGGACGTAGCGGCGGCGGATACAACAGAAGAGAAGATTAATTCTCTGATGTCCGTTAAAAACTATATCACCAAAATTGGTGCGGAAAAGCTCAAGGCAGAATACCTTGAGCTTTTTCATTTTGAGCGCCCTAAACTAGTAGAAACAGTTGCTTGGGCAGCTAGTAATGGCGATCGCTCTGAAAATGCAGATTATATTTATGGCAAAAGAAGGCTTCGCGAAATTGATCGAAGACTTCAATATCTCTCGGACAAGTTAAGTGCTGCTGTTGTTGTGGATGTACCAACTGTAAAATCAGATAAAATTGTATTTGGAGCTACAATCACTCTAGAAGATGAAGAGGGCGAAACTTTAGAGTATCAAATTGTAGGTGAAGATGAGATCAATCCTGAGCAGGGAAAGATGAGTTGGAAATCTCCTGTGGGTAAAGCATTACTCGGAAAGAAAAAAAAAGACGAAGTTGTTGTTCAAACTCCGTCTGGTGAAAAATACTATACAGTATTAGACTTTAAATTTGTTTAGATCCTAGTTACAGATATAGCCGGCATCAGCTAGCTTCCCTTGAATTCTCTTAGAAACAGTTTCGCAGTACTCTGTACCACTAGCTGCAGAGGCAACATTGTTAGTATCATTAAACTTCGTATAGGAAAGCTGACAACCTCCATTTGCAGAAATGATTTCAAGCTTTCTTTCATCTGACCCATTCTTACAAACAATGCCAGATCCTGTTGTTTTAGTCTCAGTTTTTGATTGAGCAGATTTCACATCTTTTTTGCTTGTTTTTTGAGCAGAAGTGCTTTTTGTATCTGTTGAAGTCTTTTGAGCGCTTGAGCAACCAATAATAACAAATGCTGTTACAAGTGCTGCGATAATAAACCTTATCATAAATCCTCCGTGTTTATGTTTCTCATGACGAACAAATATGGTAACCATTCAATATGCACGTGTCAAAACGAGTTCGCAGGTTTTTTACGATTTTCTTTATAATTGCTCTACTTACTGGACTTATGCTGTACAAAGACCCAATAGCAGTCTTTCAATTCGTGGAATTGGTAAGCTTAAGGCTTAAGGGCGTTAGGACTAACCAAACTCAAAATTTCTATTACTTTGAAAAAAATAATTGTGAATCTAATTCTTGCCAGTGTGTATTACTCATTCATGGCCTGGGAGACTTTGCTTTTACGTGGTCAAAAACACTTTCTTCTGAAAAGTTAAATGGGACACGCTTAGTGGCGGTAAATCTACCAGGTTCACTAGAGTCTCCTCTCTTAAAGAATGAAAGTGATTACAGTGTAAATTCATTATCAAAGCTTCTGAGAGATCAAGTTCTAGAGCTTTGCGAGAGTTGGGTCGTTGTTGGGAATAGTTTTGGTGGATGGCTCGCAATTCGAATGGCTGAACAAGATATGAGGATCAAAAAATTAGTATTGAATGCCCCAGCTGGATTAAAAAAAGATTACTCTCACATTACTGAGTACTTCTTAAATCCCAGTATCTCTGAGGCACAATCTTTCTATAAAAAAGCATATGCAAATCCACAACCGGTACCAGAGTTTATCTTTGAATCGGTTGTTGAAAGGGCTAAGAAAGTACCTGTTGTACAAATGCTAAAAGCAGTGACAGATTCTGATTATGTTCAATCTCAGATCAAACTGGATAGACCTACCCATATACTATGGGGAGAAAAAGACCAGGTTTTGTTAACGAACTGGGCTCAGGAATATCAAAACTATTTAGTTGGCTCTGATCTTGAAATAATTAGAGGATGTGGGCACATCCCTCAAAAAGAATGTTTTACAGAATTTGAAAAGGCTCTCGTGAAGACTCTTAAAATCAACTAAAATCCACACTCATGAAGCTGTGGGTGGTGGTGATTTTCATAGGGTTGTTTCCGTTTTCGTCCTATGCCTTTGATGGCTGTTCAGCCTATTTTTCAGGACAATTTGAGAGAGGAAAAAATAAACCTCTGTCTCAGATGATGCAAACATTGCAGGAAAGCTTGTGGGATATCCAAGATTTTGCGAGAAATGCAAAAGGGGCTGCTGTAGATCCAAATAATGAAAGATATTTAAGCGCGTTCAATCACGTTTACAAAATTGCAAGAATTGCTCAAATGATGCACCAAAAACATAGCTCAGCGCTTGCTCCAGGACGTACACTTTCAATTCCTTCAGAGCGTCAGGCTGCATACTTAAAAATGTATTCACAATATACAGAGATGTTTGTGCAGATGACGGTACAAATGCAGGATGCTTTTAAGAACCAGCAATGGGATCAAGTTGAAGCCATACTTTTGACGATTAATAATTTTAGTGCCGAAGCACATATGAGAGTGGAATCGAATCAATTTTGAAGTGAAATATAGATTTCTCGAAGCGAGTTCCGCAGCTACTGCGAGGACTGTCTGAGACTTTGAGAGATCTATATTTCATTTCAAAATTTGTCAGATTCTCATAAGCAATTAAGCGTCAATCTTGAAATCAAAGAGTTCTTGAAAAGCCTCCGGTGCAGGAGCATGGATTTCTATTTCTTTTTTGAGTGATGGGTGATGAAAGCGAAGCTTCCAGGCATGGAGATACATACGTTTAAACTTGTGGCTAGAATCATTGTGGTAAGTTTTGTCTCCCAAAATGGGAACTCCGTATTCGAAAAGATGAATGCGAATCTGATGTGTACGCCCTGTATGGGGGTGAGCTTCTAGTAATACAATTTCCTCTGACTCTCCAATTACAGAAAAAGTTGTGTGTGCAAAATCTCCGCCACTTTTTACAGATTGCATTTTTTGGAGTTCATCTTTTTTTTGTGTTCTTGCAAGATGATTCTTTATTTCCCAGGTGTCTGGAAGTGTTTTAAGGTTTTGTACAACAGCCAAGTATGTTTTTTCGATCTCTCGGTTCGCAAACAAATCAGCAAGATCCTTGTTAATATTTTTATTTTTACAGAAAAGAATGACTCCCGAAGTGTCACTGTCAAGGCGGTGATGTAGGGCAAGGTACGGAACTTTTCCAGTGGATCGCTTGTAGTATCTTTTGAGAGCCGATGTGAGGTTGTCGCGCTCTGGATCTAGGGTGGCATGAGTTGGAATACCCTCTGGTTTGTTGACACAAACAATATCAGAGTCTTCATATAAAATATGACTAGCCTTGAGTTCGATGCTCACACTCACTGGCTTTTGATAGCGACGAATGTCCTTTACAAGAACAACAATACTTGCTGTTTGCTGAGGTTTGATAGGAATATCCGGCGTTTTGCAAACACGATCTTCTAATTTTACAAATCCAGTTTGAGTAAGTTTTTTGATATGATCCAATGTAAACTGAATTTTTTTATCATAAAATAAATTATGATGAAGAAACTCAGCTAAAGTCTCCGATTTTGCATCTTTTTTTTGAAACAAAAAAACTTTCTTGCTCATTTTATATCCGATTTTCTTCTATAAGTTTTTTTGTGAGATTTAAAAATCTCCATATTAAAAATATAGATGCTATTGCAAGGCCGACTCCAAGCGAACTCCAAATGCCTAAATGCCTTAAATCCGTCTTAAATCCTAAAAAGTATCCAAGTGGAATAGCCATCACCCAATAGCTCAAGAATGTAATGAGTGTTGGTATTTTTACATCTGATAAAGCTCTTAAGGCAGAAACTCCGATTGCTTGGGTTCCATCAAAAATTTGAAAAAAGAAAACGATAATAAACAGTTGGCTTGAGAGAGTGATAACTGCAACATCATCAATAAATAAAGTGGGTAACCAATTTCTGAGAACTAAAATGACGGTTCCAAAAAACGCAAGAAGAAGGCCAATAAATATAAACGACCCAATGCCTACAAGTCGTAGTCCTAGGTAATTTTGTTGGCCGTAAAGTTGGCCAATTCGAACCGCTGTTGCAAAAGAAAGCCCCAGTGCAAACATAAACGTAAGCGCTGCAATTTGGAGTGAAATTTGATGTGCTGCAAGCTCAATAGTGCCTAACCAGCCCATCATTATTCCTGCCCCAGCAAATGCCATAACCTCAAAAAGATATTGGAATCCACTTGGTAATCCAATTTTAAACATCTCTAATGCGTAGGAGGTTTGAATTTTCAAAGAAAAGTTTTCGTGAAAATACATCTTAAATTTTTGAGATCTGATAATACAAAGAGCCATAACAAGCACACAAACCCAACGCGCAATAAGTGTCGCAATTCCTGCTCCATAAAGTCCATAAGATTTAAATCCAAAGTGCCCGTAAATAAAGGTATAATTTAAAATAAAATTAAGAAGAAGCCCTCCCAATAAGATCTTTGTTGGAAGCGCGGGGCGAGATACTGCCTCTGAAAAATGCTTTAGCACAAAAAAGAGCACAAATGGCAGTATGGACCAAATGATGGTTCGATAGTAATCATAGCAAGCATCAAGAACTTCTTGTGGTTGTTGAAAAACATGAAGATTGAATCCTAAAATTTCTAACCCGAGAATGAGTAAAACAGAAAGGAGTCCTACCATAATAAAGGAGGTCCATAAGATATCACCTATTTTTTTATAGTTTTTAGCTCCATAGTCCTTAGATATAAGAACAGAGACGGCAGAAGTCACACCGGCTAAAAAAACAAACGGTATATTGAAAACAGCATTTACAAATGCACTGGCACTCAGCGGAACCGCTCCTAGTTTACCAACCATGGCTGTGTCCATAATTCCATACATCAGTTGGCCAACCTGGGAAATAATAATAGGCACAGCAAGTGTGAGTGTCGTCTTAAGTTCTGATTTGATGTTCATGGATAATATCTCTGATTTCAGGCGGTTATGGGCGTAAGTTATAGTAATTTTTGATTTAGGGCAAAGAAATTGTTAGTTACTGATGAGGCGGTGGTTGATTTCTAAGAAAGGCTGTAGCCGCACTTGCAGATGGATTTGTAGGATTAGGAGTGGGCGGCGTAGTTTGAGGGGTCGGTGGGAGTAAGCTCTTTTGGAGCGAAAGGTCCACAGGTGTTGCTATTTTAAACTTCCCGTACATGTACACATGAGTCACTTGAAGTTCAGATTCAAGTTCATTAATAAGTGAATTTACCCATTCTGATTTGAGACTTGTTTTGCAGTAGTCTGTTTGATTTACAACGACTTCGGCTCCTGTCCCTTCAAAAAGCTTCGGCGAAAGCGTAGCTTTAGAACGAGCTTTCAGCTGAGTCAATTTTGGTAGGCCTAATATTTCAAAGCCATTTGTGACATCACTTAAATAAATTTTAGAGGTTGGAAATTCTGTTTTGAGAAGCTCAAAGTATTTTGTTTGTGGATTCATCAGGGGAGTCATGCGAATTCGAAACACGCCTAGTTGCTGGTTTTTCTTGGGATTACTTTTTTGAGCGGGCTGAGCTAATACATCAAGCGGATTTGGAACGGGGTTGGGTGTTGGTGCTGTTTCCGTGGGACATTGCTTTTTGATATCAATAACCGTGGGGATAATTTCTACTAATATACTAGGTGTATATGTGAGCATCTCTGAGCAATCTGAATTTGCGAGAATGATAGTTTGAGGATTTTCTTTTGCAGCTTCTTGGTAGGTATTTGACTGTACCAGGCACATTGGGGGCATATAGACTTTGTTGCTGCGAGTGACTTTGTTTTCACTGCAGCTAACCAATAAAAAAACGAAAGATAGTAAAGAAATAGCTTTATTCATATGCTTGTCTAGAGCAATACGTGTACCTTACGTGGAGCTGTATATTGAAGGAGATACTAGTATATTCATTTCTTTATGAAGACCTTACAAAGAGAGGCTCAAAAAAGGCACTTTTTCTGCTTATATGCGGTTCAATTTGGTGGTAAGTTAGTATTTATTAAGCATGGAGGTTTGCCATCGGCATCGCTGACATCGTTGTTGTTGTTCTTATAGCAATTCTTACAGTTGGGTATTTTGTATTAATGGTTTTTTTTCCAGAATGGGTTGGTATGTCTGGAAAAGTTGCAAAGAAAACTAGGGAAGAGCACCAAGAAGACAACTCAAATCAAAAGTAAATTGTTAGGTCATTCATAAGTAGAAGTTTCTTAAAAATTTCTAGGCTTTTTTATCAGAAACGCATATAAGGCTACTCTACTAAAACATTGTGGGGTTTTAATGAGAACTTTAGTTTATACGATTACAAGAAGATTTATCTTTGTAGCAGTTTTGATTGGTTTTACTGCGGGATTTGCAAAAGATTTTACTTTTGTAAATGAAGGTAAGAATGTGGGTTACAAAGTTAAAAATAGCGTTCTTTTGAGGCTGACCTCATCTGTCGATATCCATGGAGAGAGACGTTGGTTTGAAGTTTCGCCAACTTTCCGAGTGCCAATGATCGTGCAACAAATAAATGAGCGCACGTATGTTGTAAAATGGCGATCTGGACTTGTGGTGGAGAATAT
This sequence comes from Bdellovibrionota bacterium, assembly GCA_963169805.1. Taxonomy (GTDB): domain Bacteria; phylum Bdellovibrionota; class Bdellovibrionia; order Bdellovibrionales; family JAEYZS01; genus CAUJDY01. The sequence continues at coordinate 25,161 of CAUJDY010000065.1, forward strand.
TGATGATGGTGGCACCGAATACTATATGCACAAACAATTTGAGGTTTCTGAAGATGGTCTCTCTGTTACAGAGAGCACGCGATTTGAAGCATTCTCCGGTGACTTAATATCTCCCGATCTAGAAGAATGGTCTAAACAGCCATTTCAACAACAAGCCACATACTCTGTCTTAGCAGAGTAATACGCTGAGGTTATTGTGAAGTGTGTCTTGTGCAATAGCCTTTCAACAAAACAGATCCAGTTACAGAACAGGTTTTATCATTGTGACCAGTGTGATTTAAGATTTGTAAATCCAACTTTTAGGCTTAATGCCATTGATGAAAAACAGCGATATCTTACACATAACAATGATGTGACGGATGTTCGATATCAACAATTTGTTATGCCTTTGGTAGATCTCATAACTCATAACCATAACCCCAGAGAGTTAGGCTTAGATTTTGGAGCGGGGTCTGGGCCTGTGATCACATTTTTATTGAAGCAGCGAGAATATAAAATAAACCAATATGATCCATTTTTCTGGCCAGATAAATCTGTTTTGAATCAAACTTACGATTACATAGTTGCGTGTGAAGTTGTAGAACATTTCTACAACCCAGAGTATGAGTTTAACCAGTTTGTAAAATTGCTCAAACCGCAAGGAAAGCTCTACCTTAAAACAAAATTATACGAACCACATATGGACTTTGAGTCTTGGTACTATAAGAATGATCCCACCCATGTAAGCCTCTACAGCTCAAAAACTTTTGACTGGATGATAGAGCAAAGCTTATTTCAAAAATATTCACGTAAAGAACATGACGTCATTGAGCTCTCTACGTAAATATTCATGTGCATATCTCTATAGTTCACTGAGTTCAAATCCAAGGATTTCTTGTAATTCTGCACGAGCTGAAAAATAGTCAGATCTTAATGAGGCTC
>CAUJDY010000066.1 GCA_963169805.1 Bdellovibrionota bacterium
CATCTCAATCAGTATATTGCCTCCCAAGGAATCTCTGTCGTTTCAATTAATTACCGCCTTGTTCCGAAAGCCATATGGCCCGCGCAAAAAGAAGATCTCTCTGCTGCTATTGAGTTTTTAAGAGCCAACCAGTCTGAGTTCAATATTGATATGAACAGATATATTTTGATGGGAAGATCCGCTGGATCACAAATTGCCGGAGTTGTCGCCTATACCATCAAAGATCCCGGCTTAAAAGGGTACATTGATCTCTATGGTCCCACAGATTTAGAGTTTGGTTATGAAATTGCTAATGATACAGATGTCATCGAATCCAAGAAACTTCTCGAAAACTATCTTGGCGGAAATCTTTTTGAGCAAATTGATAATTACAGAAGTGCAAGCATACTCAACTATACATCTACATCTAATGTGCCTACGCTTATTTTACATGGAAAAATAGATCCCTTGTGCTGGTATAAACATGGAGAGCGCCTTAAGCGCAGATTAGAACACAGAACAACTCTTGTTGTGGATTTTATATTTCCTCATGCGACACATGGCTTTGATTTTTTCTTAAGCGGTTCATCTGGCCATATCGCAACACAAGCTATTGTTCAGTTTTCTAATGTTTTATTTAATTCTTTTTAAGCCACGTATGTAGCTTCTTGCGGGTTTCTGAATCCAATTTTTCTAGAACAGCCTCTGGACTCGTTTGATATATCTTTGCAATATTCTCCAAATACTGTTGCAAAACTTCACCTTTATGACCAAAAGCCCATCCTTCCGATATTGGACCATCTACTGTGGATAAAAAAACTGTCATCGGAAACTTCAAAGCTTTTTCAGTTTTTTTAGGCTCACTCTCAAGCTCTCTTGCAAGCTTCGTCGCCATGTAGGAATCACTTCGATCTTTCATTTCCCTATGTGCTGATAGCCTTGTAATTTCATTTTTAAGTTTTAACAACAAGTCTCTTCTAAAATTAAAATCAGATTCAGGATCAAAATCCTCTGCTATCTTTTCTAAGTGCTCTATCTTCTCTTTATGATTGATCAACTCATTTAGCTGATTATGATGAATATGCTGATGGAATACTCTTCCTAAGACACCCTCTCCAGTCCCACCATTCTCTTTTGCTAAAGCTTCTACTTGGCTGTTCTTTGCACCCAAGGTAATGGCATTTAATATGATATCTACATCTGGACTCACTTTTTTTCTAGAAACTTCTATTCTAGGTAAATCTAGTGGAGCCTCTCCATCTGTTAAAAAAAGAATGTTAGCATAATCCAACTCACCACCCTCTTTTTGGTGTCTTGCGATGTTTTCATAAACAGAAATCAGAGTATCTGTGATATTTGTTCCACCGCCCGCTGATCTTGGATACTCCCTAAATCTCTTAAAGTACTCTTTTGCCTGCTGAAACCCTGTGACTCTCTCAGAGGCATGTGGACGTGTATCAAATGGAATAAAATAATAAACATGCTCTGCTCTGCCTGTAACCTCATCTATTTGCGTCTTATCCAGATAAGATGCTATCAAAGCATTCCTCACTTGATCTTTCACTCCAGCCATCGAACCAGATACATCAAATACAACAATGGTGACGACCTTAGGTATTTTTGTTTTTGGGTTATTTCGTATTTGCTGATCCGGATAAATATTTTCTAGCATATCCCCTGATATTAATCTAAGAAGATCATCTCTGGGATGAGTGCCATCTCTATAAAAGTATGGAGCTCTATCTAAATCATCGGCCATATCAAGAAGTGGTTCAGACTCATTCACAGGTACTTTTGGGCCAGTGTAGGCAATTTGTTTTTTGGGCTTAAATGTTCTGCGATTAAACATATTCAAATAGCTCTTCACTCGTGAAAATCCTATTAGGTCATTTAGATCTCCATTTTTAATCGCATGTGTAAGCGCTTTCCAATCATACTCTTCCTTAGGATCGCTCGAAGGAAATCTTCTTTGAAGATCAAGGCGCGAGAGTGGACCGACCATCTGAGACATAAACGCCTTTCCAAGCTCTCTTTCATAGTTTTTGGATCCCATTTTCTTTTGAGCATATATTTCATATGCCCTATTAAGAACCATCTCTTCTTCCGATGTTAAAGAACTAACCTCTCTTAATGATTCAAAAAGAGTAATTATAAATCTCAATTTTCTTAAAACTCTTGCGCCAGACTCTTCTCCGACAACAGAAACGCCCAAGTGATCTAAGTTTTTATAATTTATTTGAGAACTATCCAGAAGTTCATATAACTTGTGCGCCCTTTGTGCATACTGAGCTAAAAATGAAAACTCTGAGTACTGTGACAAAAGTGAGTCCGCCACACTTCTAAAGTGAGTCAGAGAAGACATGAGTTTTGAGTGTTCAGTATAGTTACGAAGTGTCTCTGCCCATAGCTGATCGATATAGTTTTTCAGAAAGTCTGCTTTTTGCATAGCATTCATTTCTTCTAAATTTTGCTTCTCCACACGCTGACTGCGAGACTCTTCCTCTTTTTTCTTTCTCTCTTGATCTCGCTTTCTTGCCTCTTCTTCTTGTCGCTTTCTTCTCTCTTCTTGAGCCTTTCTTTTTGCTTCTTGCTCAGCACTTAGCTTCTCATCTGGCTTGCGATCCTCTGGTGAATTCTCAGTTGTTGCTGGCTCATGGTCTCTTTCTTCTTTAGATTCCTCTTTGTTTTCTAGCAAATTTTTAAAATAATCTGATAGCTTTTTTGCGATACCATTGTTGCCCTTTTCATTGGAATGGCTTTGGCTTTCTTCTGCTGACTCAGACTGTGATTCTGAGTCAGACTCTTGCCCTTGTTTTTCTTTCTCTGACTTACTTTTACCTTGTGATTTACCTTTAGACGGCTTTTCCCCTGACTGCCCCTCTTGCTCGCCTTCTTTTCCTTGCCCTCCACTTTCAGATTCTTTTCCTGGCTGATTCCCTTCTGAACCCTTACCCTCTTGTCCTTCTCCCGGCTTCCCTTCTTTTCCTTCTTGCTTCTCACCTTGATCCTGAGATTCTTGCTTACCTTGATCTCCTTCTTGTTCAGACTTTTCATTTGAATCTTTTTGCTCCTCTTGACCCTTTTGATCAGAAGACTCTTTATCTTTATCTTGCTGCTCGGGCTCTTGTTTGTCTGATTTTTGATCTTTCTGCTTTTCTTGCCTTCTTCTCTGTTTTTCTTGTTCTTCCTTGATCTTTTCTTGAATCTTCTTTTTGACCTCTTCTATCTTTTTATCCATTTCAGACTGTGGCTTTTGCTGCTCTGAATCTTTTGCCTCGTCTCGGTCTACTGGTTCATTTTCTTGATTTTTTTGCTCTTGATCTTGCTGCGACTCTTGATCTTTGTTTTGATCTCTTATGTCATCTTGAGTCTTTTCTTTGCTTTGATCTGATTTTTCTTGATCTCTTCTTTGTTCATTTTGATCTGAATCTTTTTGCTCAGATTCTCTTTTTTCAGATTCATTATCGCGGTCTTTTTGAGAATTACCCTGCTCTTTGTTTTTCTCTTTCTGTTGCTGAGCTTGTTCTTCTTGCGATTGTTCTTCTTTTATTTCATCTGCTCGCTGCTTGAGGTAATTCGACTTACGACTCAGTATTCTATATCCTTCAAGCAGCTTTCTTTCTTGAGCTGTGATAGTCTTACTTTTGAGTTTATGCATAAGTTGCTTAGCTTTATCTGCTATATTCTGCTCAAATGATTCTATAAATTGCTTTGCATCTTCTACCGCTACTTCTCCTGATTCTATGAGGCGCTCTAGCATTTGCATTTTTAAAAAATCTGGATGTAATTCTTTAATATCTTCAAGTAATCTTTTAAATGATTCTCTAGGATTTGAGACATCCAACACTATCGGGGGAAGCTGTTCTAATTCTTTTTGAATTTGCTCTATCTCCGCTCGCTCGTCTTTTGCTTGAAAGTAATCTGTGCGGCAGTGGTCTGCTGCACGCACTTGAATACAAGCCAATAATAAAACGGCTGCGATAATGAGATTCATACTACTCCAAGAGAGAATTATTTATTTTTACGACTGACATATACTCAGACCCATTCGTATAGTTGACATACAACATATCATCAAAAACCCGAATATCATTCACTCTTCCAGAAATCCCAAATACTGCGCCAGAGACAACGCTACTAGATTCGATTGAAATAGCTGTTAGTCCATAATGAGATCCCACAATTAAATAATCCCCAATAATTACAGCACTATTGAATATTGTTTTGTAGTAGTCGTGACTTGATGCCATTTCGATTGTTTTTTCTATGATCGGTGCATCCGCTATAAGATTCCTGATTCTTAGTTTCAATTTAAGCGCACCCGATATATCTTGGCGACCAATCAAATAGAGAACACCGTTATTAATTACGACTTCTTCTTGTGGACTCGTAGCGACTACTAATCTTTCCGCTTTTCCATCACTCTTACTATAAATGTGAACTACTTGCCCTTTAGATGATGTGATATAAATATTTTTTTGATCTGCATGTATTTTATCTTGTGCAGGATTAAAGTTTGCTAAAATATCACGATCTACAATTGGAAAAACATCCCCCTTTCCTCCCGTTAGTATGTCAAACTCAACCAAGCGAGACATATTCGTATCTAGAACTAATAGTTTATTGCGCGAATCATTAAGAATAGATGCGCTCTCCAAAACACCATTTGGTAAAACAAAATCTGATTCGATCTTGAGTGTTTTTATATTAAGTAAATAATAATTCCTGTTAGCGCCAATTAATACTCTCTCGCCGTCTATTGCTTTAAAATATGTAGGGCTTGCATCAAATAGAAAATCAATATTGGGCTGCATGCCATATTTGAAGATATCCGTCTGTTTACCGTTTGCATCAATCTTCTGTATATTTTTTTGTGCATAACTGTAGCCTATTAATTCTTCTGTTCCAGGAATTCTATCTACATTTTGATTGTAATCAGACGAAAAATTTGAGCCTCTAGAGAAATGACTGTTATCTTTAAGTTTTGCTGCCATTTCTTTATTACGTCTTGTTGCAGCTTCTTGTCTTTTCTGTTCTTCTCTCTCCCGAGCTATTCGTTCTTGCTCTTTTCTTTTTTCTTCTTCTACACGAGCCTTTTCTTTTTCAATTCTATCTATTTCTGCTTGTTTTTTTGTTTGAGCAATTTGCTCTAGCTGCGCTCCTACTACTCTGTGATAATCTTGTCCCAATAAGCTTTCCAGTGTTTGTTTGATATAAAACTCTACTGTTTCAAAGCCAATTTGCTCTCCTGTTAAATCAGACAAGCGCTCTTCTACAACTTTTTTATCCATCACTTCAACTAAAATCTCTATGAGCTTTTTTGCTAAATTTTCTTTTTCTTTTTGTGTTTTAGCAGAATCAAGCTCCTGCTGAAGTTGAATGAGAGAATATCCATAGACCACTGTGTTTATTTCTGAGTTGATTTGATCAAAGTGTTTAGCGAAGATTTCGCGCTCTTGCTTAATAGCCATGAGCTGAACTTTTTCGTGATTATTAACAGATCTTCCAAGCTCTTGCTCTACATACTCTGCTCTTGGACCGTTCAGAGTAAAAAAGACCTCTAATTTTCTGACATCCTCAATTGTTGCCGTCAAAGAACGATTGCCACCAGACTTCAACCAGTCATGAACAACGATTGCCTTTAGTATGCCACCCGCTTTATTTAAAGTTCTAGGGGACTGATATTTTGTAGCTCTGTATGGGGGCTTTGGGTCTTCGCCGTTCTTAATTTTATCTTTGTACGACTGTAAGCCACTTTGCTCAAGAGCTTCTGTTTCTTCTTTCATACGAGATCTTAGATGAACCAAAAACTTGGCTACGTTATCTGGAATTTCAACTTCCGACACAAGGGATCTAATGATATCTAAATCCTGAAATGTCAGTTGTGGAATTTTAATCTTTTGCTTTTTTGCAGTAGTCACTAGATCCATTGCACTTTGAGTAAATTCCAAATCAGCCGGAACAAAAATACTAAACGCAAAACGATCTAAAACCGCCTTTGGCCCTTCATTCCCTGCAGCCTCATAGACCTCTGAAATATATCTATTTGTTGCTGCAATAATAGTCTCAATTTTACCTTTTATGATACGAGGACCTTGCGCATGCGCTCTTTCGTTCATAAGTACTAGCAAATTTCTGAGAGCATTCGATCGGCTATCAAATATCTCATCCACAAAAACATTTCGAGACATCAACATACCCTCTTCGTATAGGCGCTCGTACTTAGAGGTTTGAGAGAGTTTTACATAATCAAGAGGTCCATGTGTTTCTGACATGGTTGTTTCTGGAGTCATTTGTATTTTATAATATGATTTTGTATTTCCTTGTGCGTCGGTTATGTTCCCAAGAATGATATCTGAAATCATAGATTTTGCATTACCCGGAGGTCCCATGAGCAATACGTGTTCTTTCGCAATCAATGCAATTTGAATAATGTTTGTAATGTAGTCTCGCTCTTTGAGATATTTTCCCACTGCTTCAAAATAAGTATTAAACTTACTTCTGGCAGCCAACGCGAGCGTCATTTTCTCTGGTGCCGTTAATGATTCTAACTGATCGCCAGCGAAGACTAAGTTTGATTGCCCTTTTGAGCCAAAAAAACTTTCGCATTGTGTTTGAGCTTTTACTTGTATTGAAAAAATTAGTAATAGAACTGTTGTTAGCGCAACATTCGTTGCTGATCGCAAATACATCGTCATCCCCCACTCCCCAGTAAGAAACAAAAATATCTGCGCAACTTGGTTTTTAATCAAAAAAATTAGTGACTTAGCTTAATTTGAGTAAATTAGATGAAAGGATTGCGTTGGTTTGCACACAACAGTGTATGAATATTTTCTACTGCTGCGCCTGAATATACTTCTTCAGCATATATCCGTTCAATAAAACTAACGTCGTCGCAAGAGCCAGGAACCACTTAAACGGCGTTAATAGCACGAGCATTGATATCAAGTGCGGTGGTTCAATTGGGTGCGTCCAAAGGACATAAAAGATCATTGATGTCTCTAGCATATCCGCAAAATAAAGCATTATTGGTAAAATGAGCAGTAGCTTAATTTGTTCTTTATTTGAAAAAAACCGCGCGTAACAGGAAAAGAAAAACCCTGTATAAGAAAAAGTAAATACAAAATCTAAGATATTAATTAGAACATATCGCTTTCTGCCATCTTCACCAAGGTCTTGAATAAGCGTCCGCGCTTCATCTGCCATATAAAAAAACTTTTGATCTAAAATTGACATAGATCCTTTTACAACCCCGATTGCTGCCAATAAAATTAACGAGCTGATCGTAAAAAATAAAAAAGTTTTTTGTTTTTTGAGAGTATCTATCATTTGATCGTTTCTGATCCAAAGTATGGCACAAGTGCTTTTGGTATTTTCACGCTGCCATCTTCTTGCTGGTAATTTTCAAGTATTGCAATCAGAGTTCTGCCCACCGCTAAACCAGAACCGTTTAGAGTGTGAACAAATTGAGGCTTGTTTTGCCCTGACTTAAATCGAATATTCGCTCTCCGTGCCTGAAAATCTTCACAGTTAGATACAGAAGAAATCTCTCTATAAGCGTTTTGCCCCGGCAGCCATACTTCGATGTCATAGCACTTAGCTGCAGAAAATCCAATGTCCCCAGAGCAAAGTAAAGAGACTCTGTATGGTAGTTCGAGTTTTTTCAAAATAGATTCGGCGTTTTGAACCATTTTTTCATGTTCTTCATATGAGTTATCAGGATGAGCTATTTTGACCAGCTCAATTTTATCAAACTGGTGCTGACGTATTAAGCCCCTTGTATCTTTTCCGTGGCTTCCTGCCTCTGATCTAAAGCACGGAGTATATGCTGTAAGATAAAATGGGAGTTGAGACTCGTCTAATATTTCGTTTGCAAAATAATTTGTTAGCGGAACTTCTGCCGTTGGTATCAGGTGGTAGTCTGTATTTGCTAAATGAAAAACATCATCATAAAACTTAGGAAACTGGCCTGTTCCAAAAAGTGATTGGCTGTTTACGATAAACGGAGGGAGAGATTCCGTGTAGCCGTTTTCCTTGGTTTGTATATCTAACATAAAATTGATAAGTGACCGCTCAAGTCTTGCACCTTGGCCATTCAATATAGCAAACCGCGATCCAGAAATTTTTGCTGCTCTTTCGAAGTTCAAGATTCCTAGTTTTTCGCCAATATCAAAATGCTCTTTAGGGTTAAATGAATATTTTTGAGGCTCGCCCACTGTGCGTACTACTTTATTGTCTGCCTCTGTTGAGCCTGCAGGCACATCTTTATGTAGTTTATTGGGAAGAGTTTTGCAAATTTCTTGAACTTTTAAGTCTGCTTCTTCTGCATGAGCATAGAGTTTTTTAATCTCTTCGCTCATAACCTTAAGCTTTTCTAATTGCGCGCTTGCGTCTTTGCCTTCTTTTTTTAGCTTTTGAATTTCTTGAGACTCTTTGTTTTGTTGAGCTTTTTGAGTTTCTGCTTGGTTGATGAGTTTTTTTCTTTCCTGATTAAGATCTAAAAGAGACTCCACAATTGAAATATCGCCCTTTCTGTTCTTAAGAGATTCTTTATATTCTTGAAGGTAAACAGAATCTGACTTTTCCAATTGTTTAATATCGATCATTTTATGCTCCAGGAGCGATCAATATATACATTTTTAAAATCAAGGCAATTAAAACCAAAACAAAATCTAGGGATAAAACTGATACAAAACTCCAGCCTTTTGTGGTCCTAAAAAATGCAGCTGTAGAGAGAAAAATTACAAACCAATAGAGAAGCTGACCATAACCTAAGATTTGTTGAAATATAAGTGTCAGGGTTAGGCCTAAAACTAACCCTGAAAATAGCCTCAGTACAAAAATACCGATGTTTTGAGAGTTTCTTTTTAGCGTCTGTTGCACATTCTCTATAAATTGACCCATTATGTTCCCCCTAATGTAGACATTTTTTGCTGTATTTCTTTTCTATCCTCAGCGTTTGGCTTGAGCTCCAGATACCTAGAAAATCCCGCCAACGCTGCATCAATGTCACCTTTTTTTTCAAAAACAAGACCTTGTTCTTTGTATATCTCTGCATTTCCGCTTTCTTTAGACATGGCAGTTCTAAGCATTGCAGACGCTACATCTAGTTGCCCGAGCAATCTATGGCTTTTTGCCATTTCTACATAAAGTTGGGAGTCATTAGGTCTTATTTGAACTGCTCGTCTCAGTTCGTTTACTGCTCTTGCGTAATTCCCATCTGTAAAAGAAATATCGGCAGCTAAAATATATGGATCTGCCAAAGATGGATTCATTTTTTTTTCTGATTCTGCATATTGTAGTGCCTGCCCTTTACTTCCCATCAAGAGAGCAGTTTTTCCGGCCATGTAATAGACCTTTGGATATCTTGGATTGATTTCTAAAACTTTCTGAAAATTCTTAAGAGCCTTTGCCCATGTCTTTTGATCTCTCATGTAAATTTGTCCCAATTCAAAGAGCGGCTCCGCATTTGTAGGGTCTAGTGCGGAAGCTTTTAAATTACTTTTTATCGACTCATTGATTCGACCTTGCAGCAAATAAGCTTTACTCAATAGCATGTGGCCACGATAGTTATTAGGATCAAACTCAACAGCACCTTCGAGCATACGAGTTGCATCCATAAATCTTTCATCTTTTAAATAAAGAGCACCCAGAGAAACTCTATAATCAGCAATATTAGGAAATGTAGCGATTCTTTCTCCCATGTACTGGGCTGCAGGATTTATTCCCTTAAGTCCAAGAAGAGCCTCTGCATAGACCTCATGTGCTTTTATATTATTTGAATCCATTTGTATGGCCTTTGATGAATACTGAAATGCTTTATCATACTGCCTCTGAGCTATATAACCAGACGATACAACAATGAGTGATTCTATATCAGAATCGTATAACCTTAGGGCTTGCTCGGCTCTCTTTACAGCGTCTTGATAATTTTGTCTTCGCAACTCTAATTGCGCATAACCTCTAAAAACTAAATAATTTGTTTTTGCTTCGTTTTGAGCTTTAGCCAGATATTCTGCCGCAACTTTAAAATCAAATTTTTGTGAATAATAGTCTGCTAGCTTAATATAGCCTTCTATAAACTTGGGGTCTGCTTTTATAGATTTTTGGGCCCATAAAATAGCATCATCCGTTTGATTGAGATTCCAAAGGCTCTCAGAAGCCCTCAAAGCAGCCAATGAGTTTTTGGGATTTACTTCAAATGCCGTTTTATATTCTGCCTGAGCAGCTAAGTAGTTTTTATTTCTAAGGTAATTATCTCCCACAACCATCAATTGGGAATCTTGTGATTTGACATCACTCAAAGCCTCTTCCCCACCCAAAGACAAAATTGTATCTCTAAGCGCCATGTTTTTGGGGTCTAAACTATATGCCTTTTGTGCATACTCAAGAGCCAGATTTGGATTTGATTTTAAATAGTAATTTGCTAGAGCAAAATAACCTCTAACTTTTAGAGGGCTTGGAATTTTATGATTCTTCAAACCTACTTGCAGATAATCTAGGCCTCTAGGATTTGAAAAATGTGAAATTTCAATAATGCCGGTTTCTATTTTGGATTTATCATGTTGAGGGTTTATAGCTAAAATATTCTTTAATACTCTGACTGCATTTGAATAATCTTGAATTTCAGTTCTTATTTGAGCCTCTACAAAAAAAGGCTTAATCCAATTTGGCCACAAAGACTGTGTTTTTTGCAGGTAAGCAATGGCGGGATTTTTTTGTCCATTCTTATACAACAACTCAGCTTTCATTTCATAGATCACGGCGGCAGTTGGGAAGTCATTTAAAACATTTTGAACCGCCGTAGTGGCGCTTTCTTCACTACCCACAAGCATGGCCTGAACGGCTCTACAAGTTGCTCCATGAACATCTAATGCGTTTTCTTTTTGCGCAGACTGTACAAGTGCTGTGAGCGTTTGTAAGTCTTGTGAATCTTTATATGCAAACGGCCAAAGCTCTCGATAAGCAAGACAAAGTAGCGAAATTGCCTCTGTAGCCTTGGGGTTTGATTCTAGTAGTGTCGCAAGAATATTTTGCGCTTGGTAGTATCCTTCAAATGTATCAGACTGAAATTCTGAAAGTGCTTTTTGCAAACTTCTTTGAACGTCTTGCTGGCCTAGCTCCACACGCTTTTGCTGTGGTAACCTAAGGTGAATTTTTTCACCCACTTTTACTTCCGGCTTCTGATCTTCAAAGTAAATATACCCAATTGCGAATAAACAAACGAGAGCCGCCAATACCAAAAAAAAGCGGCCATCTTGTTTTTTTTTGATTTGTTCCCTTGGCTTTAGATCAATAATAACTTCTTCAACTGGCGCCTCTGGCCTTTTACGTTGCTGAGTTGGTGCTTCCTGAGAAGGTCCTTTTTGTGCTGAAAATTCTTCTACAGCTCGACCTCTTTTTTTAGCCTCATCTCGTTGCTCTGTCACTTTTTGCTCAGGAACAACAAGCTCCTTTTCTATTTCTGCTTGGGTTAGTTCTTTTTTTTCTGAATTTAAAGACTCTAAAACGGCCTCGTAAAACTCCGGGTACTTAGAAATTTCGATCCACCTCTGAGTGTTTTGAGGAGATAAGTACTCCTCACCATCGAGTGCCCCTTTTTCAATAAGCTCCATGATTTTAGAAGTTGTGAATGGACCGTAAATTCGACCTTTTTTATCTTTTAAATTCCAAAGTTGTTCACTCTTCATAAGTGCTTACCTTAGTTAAACTTTCCGCTGAGCTGAGATCCCGCTAATAAATGTAAGTGCAGATGAAAAACGGTTTGTCCGCCATGTTGTCCTGTATTTATCACTGTTCTAAATCCAGATTCTTTAAAACCTTTTTCTTTGGCTATTTGTAAAGCTGCTTCATACAGAGATGCCATGATATTAGTGTCCGATAATTCAGCTAAACTCGTAACATGAATTTTGGGAATTACGAGAAAATGGTGCTTTGCTTGTGGATGAATATCTGAGAAGGCATAGACGCTCTCGTTTTCAAAAATTTTTTGGCTTGGAATTTTTCCTTCTATGATTTTGCAAAACAAACATTCTTGATGCGCCACACCTTACTCCAAGGTCGAGTTCCATCTTGGTTTCTGGCCCCAGAGTGGAACTTTGGTTACTTAAGTATTTGATTTTTATCAAAAAAATATTTTTTCACCAATGCTTCTCATTTTCAAAGTATCAGTTTGGATTTTTACGCGTCGAGTAATATTAGCCCAGATGCCATAAATTATTTTTAGTGTTGGCATTCTATTTGCTTATAAAAATTATATTCAAACACACTCGGGGGAGGATGTTATGTTTAAGTTAGTCATATCAATCTATATCGGTCTCGTGCTTTTTGCTGCAAGCATTGCAAAAGCAGATTTCCAAAATGCAAGACTACAAAGCCATCAGCAAATTGAACTTCGAGTTACTAATATTGATATCCAACCCAACTCTGATGTTATCGTGCTAACAGGATCTTCCCCAACTCCGTGTCTGGATACCGTTCGCCCAACACTCAATCTATCAAGAGATTTTTCTCAATTAAATATTCAAGTGTTTGCCAATAACGGTGTGTGTATGAATCCACTTACTGTAAATGGACAGTATCAGATAGCAATTGATCTGAAAGCTTATTTTGCAGAACTTAGTGTTGCTAAGCCAACAACAATATCAGTAGTAATTGAGAATACTTCTGCAGGTGTGCAGACATTTGAATATGATGTCTTTCCTCAAGCATTCTATCAGTTTGATAAAGTAGTTAGCGGAGTTGTAGAAAAAGACCACAGAACAAATACGTTCTATCTTCAATCAAATAACTCTCGTATCGAGGTTCTTTCTAGATTTGACTTAAATCCTTATCAAAACAAAATGGTAAAAGTTAAGGGACTTATTCCGGGTGAAGTAACAATCGGATTGGGCGCAGAAGAAATTCCATCTCAAATTGTGATCGGCCAACTCATCAGCATGAAGTAATCTACCAAAAGGCGCCTGCCGACTTTTTGATGCAAGGTGCGTCTAGCGCTCCGTGTATCAAAAAGTCGGCAGGCGCCTTTTTTTATTCTTTTACTCGTTTGATTTTTCCACCCAAAGACATGAGCTTTTCTTCTAAACGCTCATAACCTCTGTCTAAGTGATAAATTCGACTAACCGTCGTTTCCCCTGTCGCTGCCAACCCAGCCAAAACCAAACACGCAGAAGCACGAAGATCTGTAGCCATAACAGGTGCTCCCTTGAGAACGCCAGGCTTTCCTCTGACAATAGCTACCTGTGTGCGTGAGGTAATATCTGCATTTAAGCGCATAAGCTCTTGAACGTGCATAAATCTATTTTCAAAAATATTTTCTGTAATAATACATGGTCCATTTGCAATACACATCAACGCCATATACTGAGCCTGTAAGTCTGTTGCAAATCCTGGATACGGCATTGTTTGAATATCAACGCCCTTCCAGCTTTTCGCAGGTCTTACTGTCACCGATGTTTTTTCTTGATCGATTTTAAAACCCGCCTCTCTCATTTTAACAATAAGAGATTCAAAATGCTGAGGGATACAATTCTCAACTGTTACTTCTCCGCCTGTAATTGCACCTGCTATCAAAAGTGTTCCCGCTTCAATTCTATCTGGAATCACGGCGTGCTCTGCTGGGGTTAGTTTTGAAACACCCTGAATAGTTAAAATACTTGTACCTATACCAGAAATCTTTGCGCCCATTTTTACAAGATAATTAGCAAGGTCATCTATCTCAGGTTCTTTTGCTGCATTCTCAATGATTGTTTCGCCCTCAGCAAGAACTGCCGCCATAAGGGCGTTTTCCGTTCCACCTACAGTAACTCCATCAAATACGATTCGTGCACCCTTGAGTTTTTTTGTGCGCGCTATCACGTATCCTTCTTGAATATCTATCTCAGCACCCAAAGCTTTCATTGCTTCTAAGTGCTTATCAATAGGACGAGTTCCAATCGCACAGCCTCCTGGCAAACTCACTACTGCTTCTCCATATCTTGCAAGTAGTGGCCCTAAACACAAAATGGAAGCCCTCATTTTTCTTACAAGATCGTAGGGCGCCTTGTGTGTATCTGACATATTTGTTTCTACAATATATTTTTCGCCATCTCGATGCGCTTTTGATCCCAAGTGAGCTAATAAAGTTTCTGTTGAGAGAATATCCTGAAGGTTTGGAACGTTTGTAAAAATATGACGTCCATTACACAAAAGCGTTGCAAATAACAAAGGTAGTGATGAGTTTTTTGCTCCGCTTGTTTTAACACGCCCATTTAGTTGCGTTTGTCCTAGGATTGATATTTTGTCCATGAATTGTCCTTCTCTGTTTTTTTGACAGATATAATAAACCGATCTTTGCCCGAATAATCCTGCGCTAGTTCTATCTTATCAAAAAAACCACTGCTGCCTACTATCTTTTGCGCTGCTATACCTTGAGTGTATCCTATTTCAAAAATCCACAACCCTCCGGGCTTTAATAAGCTACCCGCCAAGGCTGTCCACAATTTAATTTTCTCTAAACCTTGTTCTCCACAATATAAAGCTTCATGAGGCTCATATTTGTGAACGTTTTTTTCAACCTCTGTGTCTGCCTCTGCAATATAAGGTGGATTCGAAACAATCAAATCATACAGACCTGTAAAGCCTTTTGCTTTAAGATCATCAAAATTTCGGTAGTCCATTTGATCTGCATTGCCTCTTTTAAAATAAAACCGCTCTTGCACGGCATGACTCTTGGCATTTTGCTGGGCTACTTTTTCGGCCACTTCAGAAATATCTACAGCAACAACATTTAAATTACTGACTTCCTTTAGCATGGAAACAGCAATACACCCAGAGCCCGTTCCTATGTCGAGCGCCCATATTTCTTCTGCTTGTTGAGAGTGTTTTTCTTCAATCCAGTGAAGCGCATACTCAACTAAAAGTTCTGTTTCTGGCCTAGGAATTAAAACTCCCGGCTCAACATGAAATGTATAATTCAAAAAATCTTTTTTATTTGTGATATATGCTACCGGCTCTCCTTGAATTCGCCTCTCAATTTTTTGAAGACACGAAGATAATGTCATGGGTGAAATTTCTTTCTGTGACTGTATATAAAGATCTTCTCTACGGCACATTAAGGTATCAGAAATAATTAGTTCAGCATCTAAGCGAGCACTTGCCGAAGTAGATTTTAAAAACAGGGTTGCCTGTTGTAATAAGTCTGTGATTTTCAATTTGTTGTAGCTCCTGATTGTCTCAGGGCTTGAGCTTGGAAGTTTGCAATTAGAGGATCAATAAGCACGGCCATATCTCCTTCCATCACAGAATTTATCTGGTGCGTAGTAAAGTTAATTCTATGATCTGTCACCCGTGACTGTGGGAAGTTGTATGTTCGAATTCTCTCGGAGCGATCTCCCGTTCCAATTTGTGCGAGTCTTTTTTCTGAATTTTCTCGCATACGCTTTTCTTCTTCAAGCGCTTGCAGCCGAGCTGCTAAAATCTTAAGAGCTTTTTGTTTGTTAGAAAGTTGAGATTTTTCATCTTGGCAAACAACCATCAAGTTTGTTGGAATGTGAGTAATGCGAACAGCCGAATCGGTTGTATTCACACTCTGCCCGCCAGCGCCTCCTGAACGAAAAACATCTATTCTTAAGTCATTTTGATTAATATTAACTTCGATTTCATCAACTTCCGGAAGAACTGCTACCGTTATTGTAGATGTGTGAATGCGGCCCTGTGTTTCTGTCTTAGGAACTCTTTGAACTCTGTGTACACCACTCTCAAACTTTAATTTGCTATAAACCTTTTGACCTGAAATTGTAGCGATAACTTCTTTGAATCCACCTACTGGAGAATTTGAAAGAGACATCATCTCAACACGCCAATTATTTTTATTTGCATAGTGTACATAAGCTCGAAAAAGTTCTTCACAGAAAAGAGAAGCCTCATCTCCCCCCGCTCCTGCTCGAATTTCTAGAATTATGTTTTTATCGTCGTTAGGATCCTTCGGAAGTAACAGAATTTTAAGTTGCTCCGTTACACTTGCCAGCTCTTTTTCTATCGCTGGCAATTCTTCCTTTGCCATTGCTCTCAACTCTTCATCTTTTTCGTTTACAAGAATGTCTTTATTATCATTTTTTTGCTTATCTAAATTCTTGTAGTGCCTATAGACCTCTACAATTTCCTTAAGATTTGAATACTCCTTCATCATTTGAGAGTATTTTTTTGAATCTGATACAGCATCAGGTAAAGTCAGCCTCATACCGATTTCTTCGTATTTTTTTTCGACTTCATCAAGCTGCTTAAACATGATTTTCCCTTTAATGACCTATTAAGAACACCTGCTTATGATACAAAAAAACCTCGTCTATGCGAGGTTTTTGAAAGAAAAAAAGAATGATAATAAACTACTTGTTTGCTGATGGTCTTTTTGCTGCTGCCGCAAGATTTCCGTAACGTTTGTTGAATTTTTCTACTCGCCCTTCACTATCCAGGAGTTTTTGCGTTCCTGTAAAGAATGGGTGGCAACTGCTGCAAATATCTACGCGGATTTCTTTCTTAGTAGATTTTGTAGTCCATGAAGTTCCACAAACACATGTAACTTGTGAATCGTTATATTCTGGATGGATATTTGGTTTCATCTGACTTCCTTTAATAATAAGGTGAAATAGATCGCATCCTTTTGCTGGAAAATCAAGCGGTTCAAAGGATTTATCACTTTATTTCTCAGGAGGAATACTCCCCATTATTTAACCGCTACTGCCTAATTTAAAGTATCTCACACAACATAGAGTGTTTAAGAGATCTTAAACACTACACACAGGTTTATCCACAGCAGTATTGACTTGTTGCATCATAAAGAGATCTACTACTTTCCCTTGGCCAATTTTAAAAATAAGTAAGTATTTTCAAATACTTACTTATTTCCCATATTTGCTAAAAACTCTGTGTTTGATTTTGTTTCAGAAAGTTTACCCAAAATAAACTCCATACTATCCACAACATTCATAGGGGCTAAAACCTTTCTGAGAATCCAAATTCTATTGAGATCACCCTTATCAACAAGAAGGTCTTCCTTACGAGTCCCTGACTTGTTTATATCCATACATGGGAAAATACGCTTTTCCATAAGCTTTCTATCCAAGTGGATTTCCGCATTACCCGTACCTTTAAATTCCTCAAAGATCACCTCGTCCATACGAGATCCTGTATCGATAAGCGCTGTTGCAATAATCGTTAAACTGCCGCCTTCTTCAATATTTCTAGCTGCTCCAAAGAATCGTTTAGGTTTATGAAGTGCGTTTGAATCCACACCTCCCGATAAGATCTTTCCTGAAGGAGGCACGACAGTATTATAAGCTCTTGCAAGACGTGTAATTGAATCCAGCAAGATGACAACGTCGTGTTTGTGCTCAACAAGTCTTTTGGCTTTTTCAATAACCATCTCTGCTACTTGTACGTGACGAGTAGGTGGTTCATCAAACGTAGATGAAATAACCTCACCCTTCACGGTTCTCATCATATCCGTTACTTCTTCAGGACGCTCATCAATTAGAAGAACAATAAGTTTTACTTCTGGATGATTTTTTGAAATTGCATTTGCAATTTCCTGTAAAAGGACTGTTTTACCCGTACGTGGAGGTGCAACAATTAATGCTCTTTGACCTTTTCCAAGAGGAGACATCAAATCAACAACGCGAGTGGTGTAATTGTTTGGTGTAAACTCTAGCTTAAGCCTTTGCTCTGGGTAAAGAGGCGTTAAGTTATCAAATAATATCTTCTCTTTTGCTTTTTCTGGTGGCTCGTGATTGAGAGTTTCAATTTTAAGTAGCGCAAAGTATCTCTCCCCATCCTTTGGAGGTCGAACTGTACCACTAATTGTATCACCCGTTCTTAGACCCATTCTACGAATCTGAGATGGACTTACATAAATATCATCTGGGCCTGGAAGGTAGTTGTAATCTGGGGATCTTAAGAATCCGTATCCATCTGGTAAGATTTCAAGAACGCCGTGACCATAAATATCTCCGAATCGCGCCGCGCGCTTCAGGATTTCAAAGACCATATCTTGTCTTCTCATCCCTGCAGCATGCATGATTCCTAGTTTTGTAGCCAATTCGGTAAGTTGGTTGATGTTTTTTGTCTTAAGATCTTTTGAGTTGAGCTCTCTACGCTCTTCTTCTGTTAGGTGAATTTGTGTTTCTTCTGGTGCTTCTTCTTCGCCTGCTGCTTCATGGACGGCTTGTTGGTTTTCGAACTCAGAGTCTTCATCGCGTCTGTGTCTGTGGTGGTGTCTGCGATTATTATTATGGTGTCTGTCATTTCTTTCGTGTCGATCGCCTCTTTCATGCCTCTCGTGACGCTCTGGTCTTTCTGTTCTTTCCGGTCTGTCTTGTCTTTCAGTTCTTGGCTCGCTTTTTGTTTCTACTTGTTGAGGAGCTGCTGCTTGCGGCGCACCCTCTGCTTGCGCGGGAGCAGCGGGTTCTGAGTTTTCTGGTTTTTTTGCGCGAAATGATCTTCTTGGCTTCTGGTCGTCTTGAGGGGCATTTTTATTATCGTCAGACATTTTGGATACTTCTCCTTAGTTTCTATTTTTCAGATTAATTTATTAAGATTTTATAGATTTTTGCTCTGATTTTTAAACTGACTCTTTGAATGATTTTTTTAAAAGCGGCAGTTTTTAGGTTAGTTTGGTTGGTATTTAGTTACTTGATATGAACTCTATTTTCTCCAAAATCATCATTTTGTCAATGACCTATCTGAATACCATCGGAAGACCCTTGAAAATACTAGGGATTTTTACAATTTTTTATGGCTAAAATCTCACTTTGAGTCAGCTGTTCAGCTCTGTCTCAAGATGAATCACATCCCACGAATACACTGTAACCCCTAAAAAATTACCCGGTTTTTCCGATAAGTTACTATGACAGTTTTGAGGGAAAGGGCATAGAGATATGGAAGAAACTAAAACACCAGCCAGAAGAATACCTTTGCAGTTAAGCATTTCTTTTAAGAAAAACTACGCAAGAAACGATTCGTCTGGAACTCTTTCAAATATCAGCATTACAGGTGCGTTTTTGAAGACGGATACTAGCAGGCTTCAAGAGAACGAGAAGATTGCAATATATTTTGAAGTCTCTGGACGAAAAAGAAAGATTCACGCAAACATTGTATGGAAAAACTCTTTCGGTGCAGGTATCAGCTTTGATCCTACAAATAACAGAGATGTTCAGATCATCGACGATCTTATGTACTTTGTGGAATCTTCTCGTGAAAATAGAAGATCTCTACTAGATACTATCTTTAAAAAAGCCGCTTAATAGCAAATAAAAATTCTAATGGCTATTCAGAACCCACTCGTTGAGAGTGGGTTTTTTATTATAAGGTGCCAGGCACTTGGAAACGAATCTAAAAAACGTTTCCAAGTGCCTGGCACCTTATAATAAAAAAGCCCAAAGTTTCCTTTGAGCTTTTTTTTGATTCGCAAAATTTATCCAGAATTAGATTTGCGTGTTTGTGTTCATAGACATCTTGCGAGAGCGTGATCTTCTCATTACAGCAAGAATAATACCTACACCCACTAACAATAATCCTCCGGCTGATAACATGAATGTCATGTCTTTATCATTGCTAGAAGCAACTTGCTTTGTTGCCGCTGGTGGTGGCGGAGGAGGTGGAGGTGGCGGCTCTACAGCAACGCTTCCCGCAGCTGATCCTGACATATCATCTGGCATTGCAAAATCATCTGCTGGCAAAGTATTTGCTGTATCTTGTGCAACTGGCTGAGATGGCTCAACTGCTTCTTGCGCAGGCGCAGAGTTATCAGCAATTGGTATTGAATTTCCTGAATCCATCCAATATCTCAACTCTGTTCCTTCTGGTAAATCACCTTTTGATTCTACAGCAAGATTTGTTGCCCAAACTTCCTTCCAAGAATCTTTATCCCCAAGAAGTGTTGCAGAAACTGTTCTTATATTGTCTCCAGCCTTTGAAACGTATGATTGCGCAGGGATTCCATTATCCTCATAGTATGTTAGCATTCTTTCGCCATCTTGAGGTCTCTTTGGAGAGTTGTAATAAATTTTATCGCCCACTTTAACTTCTCTTCTCTTCAGAAAAGAGTTTGCTGCCTTCAAATCAGCAGATCGATCTGCTCCAAACACTTTCATAGAAACACTTGATACCGTGTCACCTGGGCGTCCAATATATACTGTATTGAGTAGGACTCCACTTTGTGTATATGGAGCATCTTTAATTTTTTGTAGAGGAATGTTTGGCTTTGGAGTAGGGGTGTCGAGAAGAGCTGTGCTCTCTCCCGAAGAATCAGATGATGTTGAAGTATCAAAAACACTTTCATCTGATGAAACTGTTGTATCTGAAACATCTGATGTTATTGATCCATCATCTGTCGATGTTCCTGCAACATCTTCAGAAACCACATCTGCTGAGGTTGAACTAGCGTCATCCGTTAAAGAAACTTCTTCTCCCTCTGCGCCTGAAGCTTCTGGAGCCAGGGTTTCATCTGGCAAAGCCTCGTCACCCGTATCTGCAACCACTTCTTCATCTTCTGCAAAATCATCAGTTGAAGTTTCCATGTCATCCATCGACTCTGCTGCTGCCGCGCCCTCTAAATCTTGCGCCGGATCTGTTGCCTCAGCTGTCTCCTGATCCATGTCAGTGTCTTTTTTAGAAGTACAGCTCACGCTGAACACTAAAGTTAACATCATTATGCTTACTAGAAGCTTTTTCATAGGACGTATCCCTTGTTGTAATATTCTCTAACCATTTCTACTGCACTATCTTTTCGTCAACTTACTGTTATTATTTAATCATTAAAACGAATTTTCACAAAATTCTTTTTGAAGAGAATGGTCTTGGTCGACACATGTCTAGAGACGTTGGTACCTAAGACGCGACGAGAGACCATCGATTTATGTCTGGAAATACTACTTTTCTGTGAATGTAAACTTTGTTCCTAGAGGTATTTTGTTCTCATAAAACCACTTAGCATTCATCTCTAGAGCATAAAGAGCTGGTTTTTTACTTTCATATGTTTTTTGTTCTTTATCAAAAGGCACCATCTCTTGCACATCGACAAGCCTTTGGTTGCGGTCAAAAAAACCAATAGATAGGGGAATAAGAGTATTTTTCATCCAAAACGAAAGCTTATGCTCTTGTTCAAAGATAAAAAGCATTCCTGCATTTTTGTCGAGATGCTTGCGATTCATAAGGCCTTGAGATCTCTCGTCATCTGATCTTGCTATTTCTATAGAAATTTTTTTTCCACCAATTTCTAAAATACCCTTTTTAAATTGAACAGACGGCTTTGCATAAACGATACTCACTAGACAAATCACCAGCAGAAAAACACTCTTCATTATTATTTACCCATTTAACATTTTGTATGCAAGCCCGTACCTTACTCCACGTGTAGAGACAATGAGCTTGTTTAAGCTTAACTGATCCATTACAAATCTCAAAATTAAAACTCCCGCCATGATGACATCCGCTCGTGGTGCATCAATCCCCTTCAATTTTCTTCTTTGCTCTATATTAAGTGGTCGCAGTTTTCTGTAAATCAGCTCTAGCGTTTCTCTAGAAAGTTCCATGCCATCTATTGCTTGGACATCAAAGGGCCGTTCTAAGTAAAGACTCGCAACTGTAGTAGGCGTGCCCGCCACAGCTACTAACTCTCCTTTAGAAAAGGGAATGTTTATCATATTCTCAGTTAAGTAATTATTAAATTTAACAATTTGATCTTCTGATTCAGGATCACTTGTAAAAAACATTTCTGTTAATCTTACGCAGCCAATATTAAAACTTTTAGAAATATATTGTTCGTCTTTTTTGTAAGCAAACTCTGTAGAGCCTCCACCAATATCAATTACCGTAAAATTAGGCTTTTGAGGTCGTCCAGACAAAACACCCAAAAAAGTATACTCTCCTTCATTTTCTCCCGAAATAACTTGAACAGGTATTTGATGTTTTTCGCAAATATCGAAGAAAAGCTTTTTATTTGAAACATCCCGCGCTGCGCTTGTGGCTACACTGGAGACACGCAACACATTGTGCTTATCAATCTCTTTCCTAAATTTTGACAGCGCTGCGTCTGCTCTCTTAAGCGCTGCCTCTGAAAATGCTCTATTTTTATGTACGCCTTCTCCAAGCTTAACAAACTCAATGGTATCATAAATTTCTACTAAGTCGCCTCGATCATTTTTTTCTGCAATCAAGCATAAGAATGAATTAGAACCTAGATCGATCGACGCAACCTTCATTTAATCCACCTTAAAACTTTATGCCTTTGAATAAATCTTTTACTTTATCCCCAAGCTGCTCTTTGGCTTTTTCAACACCTTTATTGATTAGCTTTTTTCCCTCATCTTTTGCATATGCCTTTGCAATCACCTGTACGGTTTTTTCCCACTCTACGCTTGGAGATGTTGCTTTGCCTGTTAGCTCAAAGGGAATTTTCCCTCTGCCATCAGCTGTCTTTAAATCTTTTGGAACATCTTTAATGGGCGCTAAAACATTGCCCTTCATTTTCATATTCTGATCAAAATCCACCACTCCAGACGCTTCAATTGCGGTGTTTGCTTCCATGGTATCAATTAAAGCCCTCTGAATATTGAGTGCTGAATTTTGAATCGAAAAATCAACATTGAATGCCTTAAAACGATCATCCACCTTTAAACCTGAAAGCTTTTCTCCTACCTTTGGAATTTTTGAAAGCTTTTCTCCGATTTTCTTGAGTGGCACAGCTCCAGACCATGCTCCATCCTTGATGTTAAATTTTCCGGAGCCCTTAAGATTATTCTTAACTTGTGCCTGCTTCAATCCAACGCCACTTACAATAAGATTGCCGTTGGCTTTTCCTGTTATTGCTTTATCTAGATCTTTAAACTGACTAACAACCGCCTGATTAATATTAATTCCACTTACATCTGCAGTCATTTGATAGCTTGGCGATGAAGTACTCATATCAAACTGCAAAAATGCTTTCGCTGTTCCTTCAAACGTTTTAAGAGATGCATTTTTAATTGTTAGAATAAGACCCTTAAAGTATGTATCTGCTTTTAAGCTTTCAATTGTCGCGTTTTTAACTATCAATTTATCTACTTGGGCTGAAGCCTTCAGATCCATATTTTTTATTGTAGGATTGGCTTGCATCATAGCTAAGGGCCCTGCAACCATCGCCCCAACATCTTCTGCAGTAGCTCCCGCAGGAGAACCTGCTTCTTCTTTTTTTGCCGCTTGGTTCTGCGCAGAAGCTGGTGGCATCATTTCATCTAAGTTTAAAAGCTTAGACTTCATATTTAAATCAATCTCAGGAGCAGCAAAGTTTGAAACGCTTCCATCTAGTTTCATATCACTGCTTCCAATTTTTAGTCCTGTGTTTTGAAACTTAATGGTCTGTCCGCTCATTGTTGCAACCATGTTAATGTCAGTTACACGTGGCTTGAGAGCTGCTACCTTCATCGATCCATTTTTAAAATCAAACTTTCCATTAAGATTGTAGTTTGGAGCACTTCCTGTAACCTTTAAATCCAAACTTAGCTTACCATCCATATCAAAATCTTTTAGAGGCGCTAAAACTGTTTTCCACTGACTGAGATCTAGCTCATTGCTTGTAATTTTTAGATCTACTGTAGGTTGTGAAAAGTTAGTAACTGATCCTTCTGTAAGAACCTCAAAACTTCCTGCTTTCATTTTTATATGATCTAGTTTTGCCGATGTTGGGGTTGCGCTTAGCTTTGATTGAACTATAAAGGCTACATCCTTTGATTTATTCATTAGCTTTGCGTAGCGTACTTCAATTGCACTAAGATCTAGTGTTGAATCCATGCGTACAGATTCAAAGCCGTTTGCGCCCATTTGAATTTCAGTTGTGCCATCGAACACCAATAGGCCGGCCAAGCGAATATCTTTTTTATTATCAATATTTAACTGTGTAGATAAATCCACTTCAAACTCTCTATTAATACCAACATTCTTGAGCTTGAGATTGAGTTCTTCTACTTTAAAATTGAATTGTGAAATTTGGTCATTAATGTGCAACTGGGCTTTTTCAATATCTGTCGAAAAGCTCAAACGACTTCCTAGAGCCGCAGCTCCAGTGTCGCCAGAACTCTCTTCTGTTTGTTGAACTTGCTCTGATTTTTGCTTCATCACCCGTGTAACATTCAAACTTCCATCTTTATATCGAACCACGCGTATGACCGGCTTCTCGGTCTTTAATGTGACAGACAAGGTTCCTGTTATCAAAGATAAGTAGGGTATCTGAAGTCTTGCCCCTTGAAGCTCAAACATGACGTTCTTTGTTTGGTTTTCAGTAATTTTAAGATTTTCAATACCAACATTCACTCCCCATAACAAACTAAGACTTAGTTTTCCTAGGTCTGCCTTCACATCCATTGTATTTTCAATTGTCTGTGTAATAACCGGCCTTAATTTAGCATCGATATCAATAAACATAGGAACGACAGCTAAAGCCAAAACTATGGATGCGAAAATCCCACCAACTATTAATGCAATTTTTTTCATGATTAGCCTTTCAATTTTTCTTTTAAAACTTTGTTTAAGAGCTCTGGGTTTGCCTGCCCCTTAGAGGCCTTCATTGCTTGTCCTACGAAAAAACCAAATAGCTTATCTTTACCCGAACGATACTCTGTCGTCTGAGTTGGATTTGCTTGAATAACTTGATCCACAATTTTTCCGATTTCATTTTCATCTGTTATCTGACTCATGCCTTGTGATTTTACAATCTCACTTGCTGTCTTACCAGACTTAAACATTTCCATAAAAACAGCTTTTGCCATTTTTCCTGAAACTGTATTTTTATCTATGAGCTGAACTAGCTCAGCCAACATTTTAGCACTCACAGGAGAATCTGCAATTTCCTTTTTAGAGTTGTTAAGTTCTCTTAAAAGTTCCGTCATAATCCAGTTAGATGCAGACTTTGCGTTTCCACATTCTTTTACTACTGACTCAAAGTAATCTGCCATTTCTTTTTCTACGGTCAAGATTTCGGAATCATACTCTGGCAACCCGTACTGAGTTTGAAATCTTTGCGCCCGCTGTTGTGGCAGCTCTGGTAGACTGGATTTTGCTAAATCTATTTCCTTATCCGATATAATTAATGGCAATAGATCTGGATCTGGGAAGTATCTATAATCATGAGCCTCTTCCTTGGATCTCATCGAGAATGTTTTATTTTTTGTTGAGTCATAAAGCCGCGTTTCTTGGACAATCTCTTGCCCAGACTCAATGACGTCAATCTGTCTTTCAATTTCATATTGAATTGCTTTTTCTATAAAACGAAACGAGTTAATATTCTTAAGCTCCGTGCGGGTACCAAATTTTTTTTCACCCTTTTTTCGCACACTCACATTACAGTCACATCTCATAGATCCTTCTTCAAGATTTCCATCGCAAACACCCAGATATCTCAAGATAGATCTAACAGCTCGGGCATACTCTGCCGCTTCTTGCGGAGATCTCATGTCTGGCTCAGATACAATTTCGAGAAGAGGAACTGAGCTTCTGTTGTAATTTACCAAAGAGTAATCCCCATGGTGCGTAGATTTTCCTGCATCTTCCTCTAAATGAGCTCGCGTTATTCCGATTCGTTTCTTCTGGCCATTTATAGTCACATCTAAAAAGCCCTTTTCACAAACAGGTTGGTCGTATTGAGATATTTGATACCCTTTTGGAAGATCAGGATAAAAATAGTTTTTTCTAGAAAATACAGATTTTTTCTTAACTTCACAATTAAGCGCCAAACCCGTCTTGATAGCAAACTCAATTGCTTTCTTATTGAGAACCGGAAGAGTTCCTGGCATTCCCATACAAACTGCATCCACATGCTCATTATCCCCACCACCAAACTTTGCAGAGGAAGAAGAAAATATTTTAGTATCTGTTAAAAATTGTGCATGAATTTCTAATCCAATAACTGATTCGTAATCACTATATGCCATGAGGTACCTTCTTTTCGATATTATCTTCGAGAGTTTGCGAAATATTAAAAATGGTTTGCTCTTTAAAGTGCGGAGCTATTATTTGAACTCCAACTGGAAGTCCATTGGATGCCAATCCGCCGGGAACGCTCATTCCTGGTAGTCCCGCTAAATTTACAGACGTCGTAAAAATATCATTGTAGTACATAGAAATCGTATCTTTGATTTTTTCTCCAATCTTAAATGCCGTAGAAGTCGTAACAGGACACACAATTGCATCTACTTCTGAAAACACCTTTGCAAAATCTTTGAGTATAATATGTCTCACTTGTGATGCTTTTTTGTAATAGGCATCATAGTAGCCACTAGAAAGTGCAAATGTTCCTAACATAATACGCTTCTTCACTTCAGTTCCAAAACCCTGACCTCTCGTTTTTGCATACATGTCGTTGATGTCTGAGGACGGAATGCGAACACCATATCGAACTCCATCATATCTTGCTAAATTCGAAGACGCCTCTGAGGTGGCAACTAAGTAATAAACAGGAATTGCAAATTTTGTGTGTGGCAATGATATTTCTTTTGTTTTTGCTCCCTTAGATTTTAAAATTTCAATAGCGTTCATTGCAATTTTTTTAATTTCTGGATTGAGATCATCTCCAAAATATTCTTTAGGAATTCCTATTGTCATTTTTGACATATCTGTAGATATGTTTTGTGTCCAATCAGGAACAGCCTCAGCAGATGATGTCGAGTCTTTCTCGTCATATCCCGCAATGACTTTTAAAATTTCAGAAGCTTCTTTTGTTGACCCTGCAAATGGACCTGCCTGGTCTAAGGACGAAGCATAAGCTATAATACCATAACGACTTACGCGGCCATATGTTGGTTTGATTCCATAAATTCCACAAAGAGATGCTGGTTGACGAATTGATCCTCCGGTATCTGTTCCCATAGAACCAAATGCAAGTCGTGCTGCAACAGCTGAAGCTGATCCTCCGCTTGACCCTCCCGCAACTCGTGCTCGGTCCCATGGATTTTTGACAACACCAAACGCTGAGTTTTCATTAGAAGAGCCCATTGCAAATTCATCGCAATTTGTTTTTCCAACAATTATCGCCCCTGCAGCTTCAAGTCTTTTTACGACAGTTGCTGAATAGGGTGGAACAAAGTTTTTTAAAATGTTTGAACATGCAGTTGTGCGAAGATCTTTTGTACAAAACATATCTTTAACTGCTATTGGAATACCCGCTAGTGGGCCCTGATTTTCTCCAGCTTGTATTTTTTTGTCTACCGCTTCCGCTTGCTCAAGAGCCTTATCGTTTAAGGCTACAAACGAATTTAATTCTTTATCTAGCGTATTGATGCGACTAAGTGATTCTTGAACAACATCTACAGCCTTTATTTTTTTTGATACGATATCGTTTCTAACTTCTAATAAACTTTTATTTAAAAACTTCATATAACCTTACTTTCTATGACCCAATAACTGGTGGAACTTTAAAAAGATAGCCAGAACGCTCTGGCGCATTCCTTAAGCTTTCATCTGGCAGTAGCTGATCTTTAATTTCGTCTTCGCGGGAGTGAAACTCTATTGGGGTAGGGGTGACGATTGGCTCTACTCCGTCTGTGTTTACTTTTGCAACTTCCTCAAAATGTTTTAAAATATTCGAGAGGTGTTCCGAATAATCTTTAATCTCTTGGTCTGTAAGGCTTAGACGAGAGAGATTTGCTATTTTTTCGACTGTCTTTTCATCAATCATAGTGAGTCCTTTTTTAGAGACAAATTGTGCTAAATTTATGAACGTACAGAGTTATCATAAAAAAATGCATCTGTGAGGGGTCTGAATGCATTATCTGCGTTGCGTTGTTTTTAGGCGAAGGACCTCTTTTTCTCTCCACCTCGAGAGATTTAAAGATTAAAACTCTGATCTGTGAAAAAGATACCCGAAGAAATCCTTAAGCTACACGAACAACTGTGCCTGCAGATTGGCGAGCACAATTACAACTACCACGTTTTAGATACGCCCGTCATTTCTGATAGAGAGTACGATAAGATATACCAAGAACTTCTTGATCTTGAAACAAAGTACCCCGCACTCATTACGGACACCTCTCCCTCTCAAAGAGTTGGAGGCAAGCCTCTGGAGAAGTTTCAAAAAGTTCAACATCGACGACCCATGCTTTCTTTACAAAACAGTTACTCCACAGAAGATATTTTAGAATTTAACAAACGAGTTAAAAAATTTCTAAATACAGATGAAGATATTGAGTTTTTTTGCGATCCAAAACTAGACGGCTTGGCTCTTGAGCTTATCTACGAACATGGAAAGCTAACTTCTGCTCTTACACGAGGCGATGGTACAACGGGAGAAAATGTTTTATCAAATATCAAAACAATTCCATCCATCCCGCTTCAACTCAAAACATCATCTCCCCCAGAGCTTGTAGAAATTCGCGGGGAAGTTTTAATGTTCAAAGAGGACTTTTTAAACCTAAACGAACAACAACAAGAGGCTGGCGAAACACCTTTTGCAAATCCAAGAAATGCGGCGGCAGGTACAGTAAGACAACTTGACCCCAAAATTGCAGCATCACGACCATTGAGATTTTTTGGATATGGAACCGGTGAGTGCAAGGGTCAATCCTTTAAAACAATGAAAGATATGCAGGCGCAGTTTGCGGCTTGGGGTATTCCAACAACCGGCTTTACAGATACTCTTACAAAAAACAAATCTCAGAACAGAAAAATTCTTTCTCTTTCTACTCTTTGTAAAAACGCTGACGGTGCTAATGATTACTACAACTGGATTCATCATATTCGAAAAGATTTGCCCTTTGAAATTGATGGAGTTGTCATCAAAGTAAATAGTCTTCAGCTGCAAGAAGAGTTGGGTTTTATTGCTAGATCCCCTCGATGGGCTACTGCTGCGAAATTTGAGCCCGAACAGGCAATTACTAAAATTAAGCAGATTGTTGTTCAAGTGGGCAGAACTGGAGCCCTGACTCCTGTTGCCATCATGGAGCCTGTTTCTGTGGGTGGAGTTACTGTGACTCACGCTACTCTTCATAATCAAGATGAAGTTGATAGAAAGGACGTACGTCAGGGAGACACCGTTAAAGTTCACCGCGCAGGAGATGTTATTCCTGAAATCATAGAAGTTCTTTCTGGTAAGCGCCCAAATGACTCCAGTCCGTTTAAAATTCCCAAAAAATGCCCTGTGTGTGGGTCAGATACATTCAAGGCCGAAGGAGAAGTTGTTACTCGCTGCCCAAACCCAGTATGCGATGCACGCCTCAAAGAATCTCTAAAGCATTTTGTTTCTAAAAGAGCGATGAATATTGAAAAAGTGGGAGATAAGCTTATAGATCTGTTTGTTGATAAAGGGATTATTCACTCTTTTAGCGATCTGTATAAAATTGAAAAAGACCAAATTCTTTCTTTAGATCGACAGGGAGAAAAATCAGCAGATAATATTATTCAAAGTATCCGTGCAAGTCGAAACACAACATTACCTAGATTCATCTATGCCCTCGGAATTCGCTTTGTTGGAGAACAAACAGCAAAGCTGCTTGCGGATAAGTTTTTAGCCTTAGACAATTTTCTCTCTGCAAAAGAAGACGAACTCCTAGAGATTGATGGCGTTGGTCCAAAAGTAGCAAAATCTATTATTGAAAGTTTATCTCAGAAAAAATTTGTCCACGAAATCCACAAAATTATTCAGAATGGTGTAACTATAGAAAAGGTTAAAAAAGAAAAGACCTCCTCTAAGCTAACAGGACTTACCTTCGTCATCACAGGGACGCTGCCTATGGACCGTGATCAGGTTAAAACCCTCATTGAGTCACATGGAGGGAAAGCTAGTGGTTCTGTTAGTAAAAAAACAAGTTTTGTTTTAGCTGGAGAGTCTGCAGGATCCAAGCTCGACAAAGCTCAAGAGCTTGGAGTAAAGGTTATTAGTTGGGAAGATTTTCAATCAATTATAAAAGCGGATTCATAGATTGCTTCAAGATAAATTCTTTTACCTCAGCTTGCCCGATTGCCTCTAGATATGCCGAGTAAGATCCCTCGCTCATAGCTTGAGATTGGTACCTGCTCTTAAAGATTGTAAATAGCCTGCTAGAATATGGAATTGGGGACATCCCCAAAGCAATTCTAATAAACTCGTAGTTTTTTCTCATATCATAAACAAACTCTGGACACTCTTTATCGAAAACATAAGAGGGACGATCATTTGATTTATCTTTTTTAACTCCAGTGTTAACAACAATTGGACTTTGACCATGAGAAACCAAACTAAATCCCGATGTTTGTTTTTCAAGGCGTGAATCAAAAAGATTTGCATGTTTGTTCCAACGCTTTTCTGCATCCATGCTGGATTTTTCCCATTTTTTATACCCGTAAGAGTCAAAATCTTTTTTGATCTTTCTAGATTCCGACATCCCCTTTATTCCAAACGATAATCTTGAATCTGCTATTGAAGAAAGCGCTCGGTTTTTATCTAGCTCAGTTAACCCCAACTGTTCTGCAGGGACAGATTCTAGATAGAATGCCAACATGTTTTGGTGATAGGTTTTTTTATTGAGAATATGACGAGTGTAGTCGTCTGCAATAAATGTCAGGATTTTAACATACGAAGCGAGTTCAAGCTGATTTTTAATCAATTTTTTGAGCTGTCCACTTAAAAACTTACCAAACTGCTTTTTGTAAAAGTACGTTGGATTGTCTAAGTTTGCCATGATCACGTAATCGGGATCTTTTGTATATTCATCTGAAAGTTTAGAAAGTTCATTTAAGAACTTTAAAAACTTTTCCTCCGTGAGAAGCTTTCCTACATTTGTCTTTTTGAGCCAATCAAACGCTCTTTCAAATGATTCCATAGCCTTGGGATCTGGCTTTTCATAAGCAACACCCTGACATGTTGGGAGGGCAAATGGCGCGCTTAGCTCTGCCTCCATAAGAAAACTTGCAAGATTTCTTACGTAAGTTTCGATTGAAACTTTATCAAGTATTGTTTTTGAAACAATTATTCTTTCGTTTGCTTCGTTTGTTCTGACTTCAAATCTTTCATTAAAATGGGTTAAGTCAAAGTCCATCGCAAATGTTGTTTTTGATAATACAAAAAGAATAATAAATAAAAATGTCTTACTCATAGAAGCCCCCTCTAGGTTGCACCTGTATTTTATACTCAATTGTGTGAATGGATGGGGGCGAGATTTTTATTTTTTAAGCATTTCTAGACAAGAGATGGTGGTTAGGAGTGTACCTCTGTCTCGTTTGTATGGGCTTTGGTTCTGGTTTTTATGGATGTTTGTAGATTGGATCAAAAAAACAAAAGGCCCTCATACATGAGAGCCTTTTAAAGAAATTAATTTTAAAAAATAATTTTAGAGATGATCGATATTGATATCTCTTGCCATGACAGTTTTTCTGCCATCAGACTTTGCGCTTTCAACGCCTCTATCACATAAACGCTGAATTGCTTGGCTGAGCACTTCAATTGTTTCTGCAGAAGTGTTAAAGCCAACTTTTTCTTTAATATACTTTTTTACTTTGCTTGTTACGACTAATACATCTGCCATGTTTTCCTCCAGGCACTAAAATTCATGGAATTTAAGATAGACTCGAATATATTTGATTTCAAAGCTAAAATCGAATCTGGCGTTAATATCCCCTTAATAACGCAAAACAACATGAGATCGGACCTCAAATTAACGTCTTTTTACCAGGTTGATAACCTATGAGGATACGGAAATTTTGGGCGGCTCTGTTGGCGTTTTATCACCACGCACACGATGTGAATCTCCCATAGAGAACTCTCTCAGTTGTGCAACTCTCTCACCATTTGCGCCTGGCTCTATCCACACATAAGTTTTCTTTCCAAATGGCTTTGTGCATTCTACATCAAGATATGCCGGAGACCATGTTCCACAATTTAAGTGTTCAACAATACCAACAATTTCGTGTCGAGGAACATGTGTGTGTCCATAAATCACTCGCTTGGTATGAGTAATTTTTGAGGCTAAGCTCAGAACATATTCATTAGGCTCTTTGACAGAAGAAACATCTGAGTGAATGGACTTGGCGTAGAAAATAAAAAACGGCAAAAGTAAAAACAATGGAATAAACATCCAAAAAAATGATAAATCGTAGGCCAACTTTATGAATGTGAAAATTTGAAAGATAAATAAAAATCCAAGAAGAACCAAAAAAGCTCTATCTAGCCATAATTCACGTGCTATCCGAAGCGGATTACTAGCTGCAGGATGTATAGAAATCTCTTTCATCTCGCGGACCATTCTTGGAGTTGCATTCGATTTTTTTGCAATCTCGTTAACCTTGTCCTCAAGTGTTAGAGGATCCTTTAGCTCGGGTAATAATCTATCAATGGATGATTGAAATAAGATTAAAATCGAACTCCAAAACCACGTCCACATAATGAGCGGCTGCGTGCGTATTAAGTATTTTGTAAAAAACTTAATATAATCAGCAAACGACATTATGAAATTTGAATCTACATTGGGGTTAAAAAATCCCATTCCATTAATCAAATATCTAGTGGCTAAGTTTCCAAATGGAATCTTTAGTTCAATCCGATTAAATTTTTGTACAAGAGGATTAATTGGATTTTGACATACACAATAGGGATCATACTGATTGCCATGTTCAACCAGAGTGTCTTGATTTGAAATATAAAACCATTCACAAAATCGTATCCTGTCTTTTTCTGTATCACTTAGATTTAAAGCCTCAATAATGTCTTTTTGTACACTGGGATAGTGAAGCTCTAGATCATGATTCCCCGTGATAATAATCACAGTATTACCGTTTTTTATAAAATCCGAGAGCGCTTTTGTAAATACATCGTGCTCTCTTAGAATTTTTCGTATTTTAAATGAAGATTTTGCTTCTTCAGAAAAAAGGCCTCTTTTTTTTTCTAACCAGGATATTCTATAAGGCGCATCTGTTGGGACTTCAGTAACACTATCAAAATCAAACACATCTCCGTTCAGAATTAGCTCTACTTTTTCTGAACCTGTTGATTGTTGAATATGGTACAAAAAATCTTCTAAAATATCGTCGTAAAAAAATTGTTTAGTTTTAAATTTTTTCCAAAGATCCCCTGGAGGCCTTTCAGGTTCAGCCTCAGTCAGATGCATGTCGCTGATAATAGCGGTGAACTTTGCTTTCAGATGGATACTCTCAGACTCAGACACTGCAAATCTTCCTTTGTGCTAAATTTATTCTAGCTGATATTTGATATATGAAGAGTTATATATCATTTGTTCTGGCCTTAGGGCACATCTCGTTCTGAGACAGTTTAATTTGAGCTTTGGACGCCTCAATATGTTATGTGGAGGAATTTGCGCTCAAATGACTAATACTTATACACGGTCTCAGACTGGAACCTTTATAAGTATATGTTTTTATTGAGTTATTTTTAAAGACCTCGGCATAAGTCTTGCTTTAATAAGTTGTATGAAAGCACTTCTTCAAAAAGCTCATATTGTAACTGTTGTTTTAGCGTTAACTCTTAACCCAGCAATTGCCTCTGTTTCTCTAGAAGAACGAGACCCTTCTTCGTTTGCTCCACAAAAGTTAAACATGATCTCTCAACCTAGAATCATGATGGATCGATTAAAAATCTTGTCCGACTACCAAAACAAAATTTCTGAAGAATTTAAGATTCCCGAAAGCTTTATGCCAAGGGTTGCATTTTGGTTTGATATCTATACGAAGTATTCTGCACAAGAAGAAATTATCCATCACGCTGAATATCCATGGATTGTATTTAGAGTTGTAGACCTGAGACCTATTTTAAATTCAGATGGAAATAGATGGTCAAATTATCACAAATCCGTAAAGTTTTCTAAAGCTCAACTAAAAGAAATTAAAACTGCATTAAAATCTCTATCTAAGAAATCTAACTATAAGAATTTAAAGGGAACAGAAAAAGAAGTTTTTGATAAGCTCGAGTCCATTCCTGGAAAAAGAAAATCCGTCATTCGTGAGGCGCTAGCAAATATCAGAACTCAGGTGGGGCAAAGAGATTATATTGAAAATGGAATCGCGCAAAGCTCACTTTACATGGAAAAACTAGAAGAAATATTTAAAACCAATAATCTTCCCCTGGAGTTAACACGCCTCCCATTTGTAGAAAGTAGTTTTAATACAGAGGCTGTGTCGAAGGTAGGCGCAAGTGGCATTTGGCAAGTTATGCCTTATATTGGAAAAAAGTTATTAGTTATGGATACGCATATTGATGAGAGAAATTCGCCTGTTAAATCCGCAAAAGCGGCCGCCTATATTCTTAAAGAAAATAAAATGATTTTGAAATCTTGGCCTCTCGCGCTTACAGCGTACAACCACGGCGCTGGAAGCATTTTAAAAGCCATCAAAAAAACAAGCTCTCGAGAATTAGAGATTATTATTAAAAAATATCACGCAAAATCTTTTGGTTTTGCATCTCAAAACTTTTACGCGTCTTTCTTAGCTATTCTACATGCAGAAAAATATAAAAATGATGCTTTCAGATATGTGGAGCCCCTTCAGTCTGTTGAATACTCCGAAGTGAAGCTTACAAAACGAATCAAGATAAAACAGTTTTTGTCTCTCGCAGGAATATCAAGAGAAGAGTTTCAAAAAATGAATTTAGATATTAAAGATTCTGCTTTCAAGAATAACGCTTATTTACCAAAAGGCTATGTTGTTCATATTCCAAAAGATGCAGCCGAGACGGTAGTTGCAAAAAATGGAAAGCTTGCTCTTCTTATAGATTCTGCAAGCTCAATGAAAATCAATCTCTAAATAAAAAGGTGCCTGGCACTTGGAAACGTATTCAAAAAACGTTTCCAAGTGCCAGGCACCTTTTTATTTACTTAATAAGACCGATCTCTCGCAGTCTTTGCATAAGATAATCATGCTCGCGTATGGGAGGATACTTTTCTCCTGCTCCACGGCAAGAGGGAATACACTCTAAAATTGCCTCTGGATGTGGATGCATGAAAAACGGCATTGAATATCTTGATGTGTTGGGTCCGATTGGATTAACGACTCTGTGGGTTGTTGCTGGAATCACATCATTTGTGATTCTTGCTAGCATATCACCAGAATCAACAGTAATAAGATGTGGTGCAGTGTCTACATCTAACCATTGGCCATCGCGATCTTTGATCTGAAGACCTGATGCCGTTGCACCAACAAGAAATGTAATTAAATTTATATCCTCATGGGCGGCCGCACGAATACATCTTGGATCCTCTCCCTCTGGGATAGGCGGGTAGTGAAGAAGTCTTAAAATAGAGTTTCCGTTGCCTGCGAGTTTATCAAAATAATCTTCAGGGACTTCAAGAGGGTATGTAAGTGCTTTCAAAAGCTCAAAACCCATTTTATCGAGATCATTATACATTTTTTCAAAAATATCTCTGAAGCCCGCAACTTCTTCTGGCCACACGTTAGGTATAAAATAGCCAGAGTGCGGGTCATTTGCTATTGGATCACGGCCCACGTGCCAAAATTCTTTTAAATCTTTAACGGGTGAATCTTTTGCGTGTTCCTGACCAAATGGAGTATACCCACGCGCTCCACCTTGAATTCCTGAGTATTTCTTTTTTGTTTCTGTTGGAAGAGAAAAAAACTTTTCACTAAGTTCATAGGCTTTTTTAAATAGAGCTGTATCAATTCCATGATCTCGTAAGTTAATAAATCCGTAATCTTTTAAGCCTAAGAAGAAGTCGTCGATAAATTTTTGACGTTGTTCTTTTGTTCCATGAGTAAAATCACGAAGTGAAAGTTCAGGGACTTGGCGTTTGTTCTGCGTTTGAGTCGATGTATTTGTTACCATTTCCATAGATTCCTCTCTTGCTTAAATTTGCAGCAAAGATAGCAGAAACGCCTTTAGAAATCCACTCAAATTAAGTTTAAAAAAGGTGAGTTGTTTTAATAGATTAACGGTCAAATTATCTATGCTTTAAGTAGTAACATTTTATTTAAAAAGGCGAGTTGAAAACATTCACTGCCTCAGAGTCAATGGCCATGGAAACCACTTTGACTGCCTTGCTACCCTCATACTTTATAAAGACCCCGCGAAGCCCTGGGTTTGCATTCACAACAACAACCCCGCCACCCGCTGGAGCGTATGAAGCTCCCGTTTGTATGAGACCTTTTTGATCAAAGTATATAACTCTCGTGTCATCATTGTAGGCTTGAGGATCAAGCTCAATATGAAATGCTTTTTGCTGGGCAAGACCGACTATCACACCCGCATTTGGAACCAAATTATATTTAGCTCGAGATAATAAATCTCCCATCCAATCTTGGTGAACAAGCGGCAATAAAATTTCTTTTTGGGATTTATCAATAGTCATTCGAACTGCATAATAGCCATCATCGTCTGCCTGGGCTTGCAGAATTTGAATACCTTCAGAGCCAGAAAGAGATATGAGTTGGCGACCCGATTTTGTGCGCGCAATCTTATCTGAGCCCATAAAACCAATTTCTGCAGACTGAAGCTGACTATTCCTGAGGTCATAAATAAATGCCTCTGCGAGTCTTGATTCTTGAACATCAAATTCAACTTCAGTTACAAATCCAGGCTCAACAGACACTACCTGTGAGGATAAATATTTTCCTTGGTATTTTGCTCGGAGCGTATAAACTCCCGGCTCTACTCCTACAAAAGCAAAAGTCCCTGTTGCAGATGTACGGTTTAGTGTTACATCTGGCAAAAATGAATTAAAGTAAACTGGCTTTTCTAGATCTTGTCCAACAACTTCTATAATAGCTTCTGAAACTTCTTTGCCATGAACTTTTATTTTTCCAACAATATTTCCTGAATCCTTTTTAGAGTATTTTTTCTCTGAAAGACTATAGAGCGCTTTTACTGTTGAGTCTGAATATAAGGTGTGTTCATAGGATTGTTTTGAGGTTCCAAACTTTAAACCTCCCCAATACCCATGCTTCAGCGTTTTTGAAACAAGCGTAGATTCTAAAAGAGTTCCTGAAAATGCCTCTTCTTTTTTCTTAAGAGGAAGCATGTCGTTTACAACTACCTTATCAAGCATAAGTGGTTTATTTTTTTCATAAGCAGAAACTGCTCGTGTTGTTATTCTGTCATAGATGGGGCGGATCAACAGGTTAGTGTCTTTAAGTGCGCCTGTATGTGTTGTTTTCATAAGAAGTTCTGGTAGCAAAATTTCTGTTCTTCCCAAAATATCCTCTCCGCGAGTTACTTCTGCTACCAGCAAGCCCGTTCTTGGGTTCTCTACAAAAATTTCGTATTTACCTTGCTCTAAAAGAACATTTCCATATCCAACAGGCTCCCCTCCAACTTGATGGAAAACCTTAATCTTCTCTTCTCCAGTTAGCGCGAGTCCCTGTGTCATCTCAATCGTTCCAGAAACAAATGCTTGGCTCAAAGATTTTTCATATAAACTATCACTTGTGCGTGCTGCAACTGTTGCTACTGGCGCAGGGACTTCTTCTTCATTGGCTGCAATGTTTGGCTTTTTGACTTCTTTCTTCTTTTCTGGCGAGGATTGAGTATTGCTTGCTACTTTTGGAGCAGGAGAGGTTTCTTTTGGTGCTTGTGGTTTTGCTCCCACTATCCATACTGGAAAACTAAAGAGCGCTTTCTCAGAAATATCTTGAACATCCTCTGTCTGGATATCTGGCGCTTCTACAGATGGATATGATGTTTGATTTAGCTGTACGTGCTCTTTTCTTTTTACTTGTTCTTGTTCTAAAACACTGTTGGCATAATCATCAAACGATTGTTCCTCTGTATAAAAATCTTGTTCTAATCCTTCTGCTGCGTCTAATCTTGCCCTCTGTTGCCAATTTAAATTTTTCTTAATTTCTTCGTGCCCATTAAGGGTATCTGCTATTTTTTCTATATTAAAACCGTCTGCTACTCCACCATCGGTTCGAACATTTACTTGCTGTAGCTCTGTAGACTCCTCTTGCACTAGAGTGCCCAGAGTTTTTTTTATGAGCGCTATATTGGGTGATTTTTTATCTAGCTTTAATCCTGAAAGATTTCGGATCTCTCGCACAGGTACAATTGTCGTAATCTTAGAATCAATATTTTTTCTGCTGTTTGTAATTTCCAAAAGTCTTGCAACGTTTTTTTGTGCCTTGAGCGTTACTGCAGGCAACACTCCAACGGCAGCTTCTTGAACGGGTTGATATGGCAAAGACTCGTCTTCAATTATTGCTAGGGGAGGAGAGCTTTTTGATATTTTTAAATCTAAAATAAAATCGCTGATAAAGTGGTAACGTGAGATCTCTTGAGGAGTCAAAAATGCTAAAAGTGTTAGCGAAGATAAAATTTTAACGAATCCGAAGCGTCCTTCCATGGTCGCGCAGTTCCTTCGTTGCTTAATTTAAGGTATACCCAAAAGAGGGTATACCTAAGAAATGAGTACTCAATATTTAGTGTGTTAGAAGGGTCTAAAATCGTCAAATAAGTTTTTATCTTTTTGACGTTTGGTGAGGCTAGTTTCTATCTTTAAAGCTGTCCTTTTGGAGAGAGATTCTGCTCCTTCATACCTTTCGCCTAGGTCAAACAATTCCGAAACTGGAGCTTGCATCTTTTCTACTTTTTTAACCTGAAAAGTTATGTCATAGGGACGCCGGTCTCCAACTATTTCTATCTTCATTATTAAGTCTGTCTTAGATTTATGCAGTCCGGGCACTGTAAATATCTTAGAGTAAAATGCTCTTCGGTTTGTACTCACATATGCCACGCCATCTGGAATATGGTCTGTCACAGCTTTTTGAATATCCGAAATTGGATAGTCAAATTGCTGTATGCGATAGGAGTGAGTTGCGCAACCGAATACAAAGGTAGAGCACACGATTGCAACTAAATTGAATATCCAATTTAGTTGCCTTTCTATTTTCATTTTTTTAAACATTCTGTGATTTCTTCCAGTCATTAATAAAAATCTCAATACCTTTGTCTGTTAGCGGATGAGATGCTATTTGCTTGAGCGTCTTATATGGAACCGTGCAAATATCTGCGCCAGCCAAAGCCGCCTGTAGTATGTGAACTGGGTGGCGAATACTTGCCGCAAGTATTTCTGTTTGAAAGTCATAGTTATCATAAATCCTTACAATATCTTCTATAAGCTTCATACCGTCAGTAGAAATATCATCTAGCCTTCCAATAAAAGGAGAAACCATTGTTGCTCCCGCCTTTGCTACTAAAAGCGCCTGCAAAGCAGAGAACACAAGAGTCACGTTTGTTTTGATTCCTTCGGAAGAAAATCTTCTCACAGCAACAAGCCCTTCCTCTGTCATTGGAACCTTGATCACAATATTATCGTGAATTTTTGCAAGCTCCATTCCCTCTGTATACATCTCATCCGATTTAAGACTATTCACTTCAGCAGAGATAGGCCCTTTAACCGCTTCACATATTTCTTTTAAAACTTCTTTTCTATTACGGCCTGACTTAGCAATCAAAGACGGGTTGGTGGTAACCCCATCAACAAGTCCTAACTGGCTAACCATGCGTATTTCCTGTATGTCCGCACTATCAATAAAAAATTTCATAGACACCTCGAATGTTTGATTGATGGTTCTTTCCTAGAAACTATGTTTCAAGGTTGAGAAAATCAAGCACAGACTTGCTTTGAGAGTAAAACTCAGCAATTTCATTAGAGTGAAGTCCTTCAGCTATTGATCTTAAATCTCTGTTTTCAATAGGGTGAATATAGTCTGGCCATAGATATGCTGCTGGAACACTCCATTTTTTTGTTTGGTGAAGCTCAATCCAAGGTATGACATATTCTGGCTTACGAACCACAAAATCATCATAGACTAAAATTTTTATGTCTGCTGTATTCACTTTGGCTTCTTCATCAATTTTACTCATACCAACAGAAAGCTCATCTGGAGAAAGTCGTGTGCGAAGCGAATAGGCGACAACCAAATATTCTGACAACTCACTTCTAATATGAAAAACGGGAGAAATCCCATGGACATCTGAGGTCCTGTACATAGCCTTTGCTACTCTTTTATGGGCTATGAGATATGGATCTACCTGCGTAGATACGCCCACAAGGGCCCGGTGCAGCTCTCTCATATTCCCCCTTAAAGGTTTTAGTATAAAACATCTTCAATGGAATAGAAGCCTTTTTTCTTTTTTGAAATCCACTTGGCACAAACAAGAGCCCCTCTTGCAAATACAGTTCTGTTGAGCGCATCATGCTGAAGAGTAAGAACCTCTTCTTTACCTAAAACTACAATGCGATGCTGTCCAAAGACTCCCCCACCTCGCAAAGAAAAAACATCTTTGGTCTTTTTTGCGATAGCTTTTTCTAAATTGTGCTGAAGGGTTAGCGCAGTTCCAGAAGGTGCATCTTTTTTGAGTGAGTGGTGAGTTTCTTCAATGTAGAAATCGTATTCATTAAGAGCAGATAGAGTTTGTAACATTTTATTTAAAACACAAATACCCAAGCTCATATTCGAAGACCATAGAACCGGTATGCTATTAGATGCTTTTTTTA
Source organism: Bdellovibrionota bacterium (assembly GCA_963169805.1). GTDB lineage: Bacteria > Bdellovibrionota > Bdellovibrionia > Bdellovibrionales > JAEYZS01 > CAUJDY01. Next base: position 40,410 of record CAUJDY010000066.1, read on the forward strand.
ATTTTGCTTTTTGCGCAGTTGTTAATCCCGTTGTTCCAGATACAAACGCAATTTTGTTTTTTACTGCGTAAGAAAGACATTCGTCAAAAAATTCTGGCAAACTAAAATCCACAAGTACGTGCGCTTGTCCAGATCTCATCTTTCTTAATTTCGAGTTTTTCTGCAAGCATTGTATAACCTCAACATCTTGAGATTCCTCCGCTAACCTTACAATCTCTTGCCCCATTTTTCCCGTTGCGCCCGCTAAGCATATGTTAATACTCATAGCAAAATCTCCAGTGCCTTGTCTAGTTTCGCCTTGAAGTTCTCGTGTAACGTAACCAGAGGAAGACGCATGTCTGGTGTGTCTATTATTTTCTTTTTATATAAAGCATACTTTACGGGAATTGGATTTGCTTCAAGATAAATGCTGTCTATGAGGTCAAAATATTTTTCATATTCTCTAAGTGCGTTTTTATTGCCTGATTTTAATTCTCTATAAAGTTTCACCATAACATCAGGAATAAGATGAGAAACTACAGCAATCACACCCTTGCCGCCCTTGTCTGCTAAGCCTAGGAATGTTTTATCGTCTCCGCTGAGCACACAAAAATCTTTTGTATTCTTTATGATTTGTTCCCCAAACTCTATATTTCCTGTAGCCTCTTTAATACCTACAATATTATCGATTTCACTAAGTTTCACAATCGTCTCAAGCTCCATGGAAGTAATTGTTCGTCCTGGGACGTTATAGAGAATAACAGGTAAATTTGTAGATTGAGCAACCGCACTAAAGTGTTCGTATAACCCCCTCTGTGGTGGTTTGTTGTAATAAGGCACCACAACAAGTACGCCCTGAACTCCCTTAGCATTTTTTGTTTTTTCTATTGTTTCTGCAGTAGAATTACTTCCTGTTCCTAAAATTAGCGGAACTTGTCCAGAGACTTCACTTTTTACAAACTCTAATATCTTCTCTTTTTCAGCGGCTGTAGTTGTAGGGCTTTCTGCTGTGGTGCCATGAACTACAAAGCCAGTTATTTTTTTATCTAATTGGTCTTTGAGAAGATTTTTTAAACTTTTATAATCAACTTCGCCATTTTTAAATGGCGTAATGAGTGCCGTATAAATTCCTTCAAACATAATTCACCTCAGCTGTAATTCACCTTTGTATACTATAACCGCAGGACCTCTTAGAAAGTTCTTTTTGTTTTTTGAATAAAATCTAAGCTTTCCACCGGGCATGATAACTTCAATAGCTTTTTGCGCAGAAACGGAGAGGGCGGTCAGAGCAGCAGCAACTGCCCCTGTTCCACACGCCAATGTATAGTCCCTCACTCCTCTTTCATAGGTAATAGCACGAACTTTTTTGGGAGCATCTACCTTCATAAAGGTTACATTTGTCTCAAGAGGAGAGAACTCAGGGTGTGTTTGTATATAACCTGCCATTCGAAGCCAGGCTTCGGGATTCCAATCATCTTGAATAATAACAAAATGAGGCACACCTGTGTTTATGAAAAATCCCGCTACCTTGTTCTCATTTAATTCCTTATTCAGCTGTATATGTCGTTCTTCTGGGGGGTTAAAAAATTTTACTAGCTCAAGTTCAACCCCTCCTGAAACCACTCTCCCAACCATAACTCCAGAGCGTGTTTCAAACTTAATTGGCTGCTTTTTCTTTTCAATTTCTTTTGCATAAAGAACGACACAGCGAGATGCGTTCATGCACGCTTCGGCATTTGATCCATCACTATTATAAAAATCCCATTTATAGGTATTTTCTTTGTTTTTTGGTTTGTCTAAAAAAACAACACCATCTGCACCCACGCCAAAATTTCTATCGCAAATCGCCGTTACAAGCTTTTTTCTATTTTTAATTTTTTCTGCAGAGCTAATAATAATAAAATCATTGCCTGCTCCGTGTGCCTTATAAAAAACAATCTTTTTCATTTACTTCTTTTCCGTATTTTCGTCTTCTTTTTGAGTGGGCGCATAAACCGGTGGAATTTTTGGCACCGCCAGTTCTTCTGTTGCCCCTTTATATGTAGGTTGGCCTCGTCCCAGATCTTTTGGAGATCTTGGCGGTATTGGGTCACCCTTTACACCGCAAGATACGCATAATGCTAGTATGCTGAGAATTATTGTTAATTTCATATGTTCCCTTACGTTTCTTTTTTACTTTCTGCCTCTAACAAGTTTTTAAATTCTATTTCAATATTTTTATACTCTTGGCATGTTCTTGGTTCTTTTGAATATTTAATAAAATCTTTTGTCACAAAAGTCTTACACAGCTTAACGTATTGAAATACAGAGTCTTCTATAGCTCGCGATTGCTTCTTCTTTATTTGCAAATCCCAAAAGTAAATTTCTGGAAACTGTGCATCTGCCAACTTTGCTAGATTTAAATAGGATTGAGCCTGAGCAACATCTCCTTTTTGCAAGTAAGATTGTGCATAGACTACAAATGCATAAACAGATTGCTCCGTCTTTTTCAAAGACTCTATTGCGTCTTCTGTTTTTTGTAGGCACGCCTTTGCCTGAGATAACAAAAGAGCCGCATCCTCTTCGTAAGGATTAATATTCTGCGCTAGCACAGTAGTGGCTTCAGCATCTTCACATTTTCCTAAAAAGAGAGAGAGACGAGCTTGTTCAACGAGTACAGTTATATTGCCTGGCTCTTCTTTAAGCGCGAGGCTTAGTTTTTCTTGCGCCTCCAGTGGAGACGCCCTAAAGAGAGATCGACCATATTCAAATATACTTTGCCCTTTTTCCGAATAAAAAATAGTAGTCACTTCATGCAGCGCTTTTCTAAGCTCCAACTCTATTTTCTTTGATGATTCATTTTCAATTGCTCTTTTTAAGACCTGTGCAGCCTGTAACCGATCTTGTTGCAACGTTAAGGTTTGAGCTTTGTGTATGATATCTTTGTAGGTTTCACGCGTCGCGGGCGTGGCAATAAAACAATATAGAATGACTGCTATTCCTAAAAACCGTCTCATAGGTTACAAATAACCCGAGAGAGCTCGTCTCACAAGTCTTTTGCTAAGAAGCAAATATTTCTTTAGAGTTTTGAAACAAGAACCTGGCGGGGCTTACTACCGTTTGATGGCCCAACAACGCCTTGTTGCTCCATGATTTCAATGAGCCTCGCTGCCCTTGGATAACCCAGGCGAAATCTTCTCTGCAATAGTGAAGCGCTTACTTCTTTGAGCGTCGATACATAAGCAAGCATCTCATCATATCTTTCGTCTGCTCCGTCTGTATCCCCCTCCTCAAAAGCTCCTGCTGCTAGAGCATCGCCACCCTCTGCTCCGGGAGATCCATCGACTATCTTTAATGCAATAGGGTCATACTCTGGATCTGACTGCTTGGACCAAAAGCCCACAACTTGATTCATCTCATCTTCTGAAACCCAAGCTCCATGGTGCCGCTGAGGTTTTGAAACCCCTGGGGCCAAGAATAACATATCACCTTGGGCAAGAAGTCTTTCGGCGCCAGATTCATCCAATATAATTCTAGAATCCATTTTACTTGCAACCTTAAAACTCACTCTGCCAGGAATATTTGTTTTTATAAGACCTGTGACTACATCTCGACGAGGAGATTGCATTGCCAGTACCAAGTGAATTCCACACGCTCTGGCCATTTGAGCAAGCCTCACAATAAGCTGCTCCACATTCGCTTTATCAACGGCCATTAAATCACCAAACTCTTCAACCACAACAACTATGTACGGTTGCTCTGTAAAATAATATGACTCAGTTGAATGTCTATTTTGTGTCTCCAACTCATCATTAAACGCTTGGTGCTGCGAAGATTCTTCTTTTGTGAATTGAGCTACTCGTTCATTGAAGGCCTCAATTCCTCGCACATTAAGACGAGACATCGATCGGTACCGCTTGTCCATTTCTCGCACAGTCCATTTTAGAGCATTGACTGCTCTTTTTGGGTCTTTAATTGGAGGCATCACAAGATGAGGAATTGTGTGAAATGTTGCCAGATCAACTTGCTTGGGGTCTACAAAAATAAATTTTAGTGTTTTAGGCGAGTGTTTAAATAACAATCCTGTGATCAGTGAATTTATGAAGACTGATTTACCAGATCCCGTTGTACCCGCTACAAGGAGGTGTGGCATCTTTCGAAGGTCAACTGTTTTAGGACTTCCATTTGCTTCTTTTCCAAGCGCAATTGGAAGTTTTGTTTTATCATCCCAAAACTCTACATCTTCTAATATTTCCCTAAGAACAACCTTTTCTCTTTTAGGATTTGCGGTTTCTATACCAACTACATCACGCCCTGGAAGGGGAGCGATAATTCGTACAGACTCTGTACTTAGAGCAAGAGATAAATCGTCTGCCAACTCCGTAATTTTAGATATTTTGACATCTGCGTTTGGTTTAAATTCGTACATTGTAACAGCGGGCCCAGGCCTAACCGCAACAACTTGTCCGTTTACAGAAAACTGAGAGAGCTTGTCTTCTAGTATAAAAGTATTTCTTTTAATAAGCTTTTCATCAACTTTTACGCCAGAGTCTGTTGGGTTCTCAAGAATAGAAAGTTTTGGTAACTCCCAGTTTTCTATCAATCTTTTTTTCTTCAGTGCTTCAGCGTTGATTTTTGGTTTAGGAGTTGTTGTTGGTTGAATAAATAGTTCCGAGTTTTTTGTTTCCCCCTCAGCGGCTTCAACGATTTCCTTTTGTGACTCTACAGTCTTGAGGGCTGCAAGCGTTTTGTCTTGAATTATTTCTGCGCTAGCTCTTTTTTCTATTTTTAGCTTTGCTTTGAATAAAGAGTTTACGTATGCAAAGATATTTTCTTTAAACTCAATCCACTTTCTACGGAGTACAAGGTGAAAAGGTATGCTCTCTCCGATGTCTTTGATTGATTTTTCTGTATAAAAGATCGAAAGAACAAAAAACAAACTCCAAAGAAGGATCGACACTCCCACAGAGTTGAACCCAGCAATAAGTCCTTTACTAATTCCCAATCCCAAAACTCCACTTACATAAATAGACCCTGAATAGATTTTATTTTGCGGAAAGTAGAGAGCAATTAAACTTGAAATTGTTAGAAGCAAGAAAACAGGTATAAGGAGCTTCATTTTATCCTGCTTGCGCGGCTCCCCCTTAAAGACCTTATAGCTTTTCACAATCATGGCGACCGCGATAAACCATGCGCTAATACCAAATAGTTGGTAGAGTATGTCTGAAAGAAAGCTTCCTACAAATCCACATAAATTGTAGACTTTACCTCCCGCTCCAGTTGAGTTAAAGGATGGGTCTTGAGGGTTAAAGCTTGCTAATGCAAGAAGGATAAATAATCCAGCTGCAAACCAGAAGATCGTCTTGATATCTTTTTGAAACTTTTCAATAACTTGTGACATTAATCCATCATAAGCATTCCCGATTGACTTTGCTAGTCGGGGCTTTTAATTTTTCGCACGGTCTAGGTATGTTAAAAATAAATGAAATTTTCTTCAGCATTCAGGGCGAAACTTCTTGGGTTGGTCATCCAACCGTTTTCATACGAACGTCTGGATGTCCTCTAAGATGTCATTACTGTGACACAACTTATGCATACTATGAAGGGAAAAAACTTTCTCTAGACAATATCTTAGAAAAAGCTCTTTCTTTCCCAGCTGATTATTTTTGTATAACGGGCGGCGAACCTTTGGCTCAACCTCAGACTTTAGACCTAATGAAAAAGCTTTGTGATCTTGGTAAAAATGTTTCTTTAGAAACAAGCGGAAACTTTAGCTGCAAAGATGTAGACAAACGTGTCAAGAAGATAATTGATGTAAAAACTCCTGATAGCGGCGCGGCAGATTCGTTTCTCTCAGAGAATATAAATTATGCAACTGCTCATGATGAGTTTAAATTCGTGATTTGTTCAGAAAAAGATTTTCATTGGGCAGAAAATTGCGTAAATACTCATTCTCTGTGTGACAGACATACTGTTCTCTACAGCCCAAGCTTTGGAAAGATCAAAGAATCTGACTTAGCCGAGTGGATGCTGAAGGCAGGAACAAAAGTGCGGCTGCAGTTGCAATTGCACAAATATATATGGTCACCGGATACGCGAGGAGTATGACCTTTGAGCGAACAACAAATTCAAACCTACAACCAACCTTACAAAGAAGGGGCACCGCTACACATGAATACACCAGAAGCTTTTCAACCCAACCACCTGTTTGTTGCAAACCTAAAATCTGTAAGCCTAGAAAAGCTTGTAAGAAGTAAATTAGAAGTATTGTTTGATGAACAAAAAGAAACATCTGTAGAACTAAATGGTCTCTACGATGTTGTTTTGGAACAAGTTGAAAAACCCCTGATTGAACTTGCTCTTAAAGTTCACAGAGGTAACCAAGTAAAAACAGCCAAAATGCTTGGTATTAATAGAAATACTCTCAAGAAAAAAATGGACGGATACAAAATCCGCGTTCGAGCTTTAGCTTAATTAGAACACCCAGGGTCCAGGCAACAGTGGGTCTTCTAGGTTCGCAACTCGAAACGCCCCACACTACTTTATTCTTTTAATTCATCTCTTACCTTCAAGAGCACATCTTGAAGGTAATTACTGAGAACATCCCTCAGATCATCCATTGTCATTTGATTTTTCTCTATACCTGCGCTTTTTAAGAGCTGGCCAAGTTCATCTGAAATAATCTCTTCAGGCAAACCCGTCTGACTTACTACTTTTTCAAAAAGATTATCGTCCATGATAAATCCCCCTCTATACAGACACCATCAAACCAAGACAAAGGTCAAATCAGAAGGGGGATTTAGCGTTTGTAAATTAGAACTAGACTAAAGACGTGATGAAAACTACGCATGTGTTCTATAAAAAAGGTTTAGCCTGGAGCCATATTTGGGACTGAACCCTTTGGCTTAAACGGTGGCTTTCCACCACCGCCTTCATCTGGCTCAGGTCGCGGCGACATCTGGGCAAAGCTTTCTGGAGCGAGGTTTGCAAACTGGCCATACTGTGAAAGAAAGGCCAACTTCACAACGCCAACAGGTCCATTTCTTTGTTTTCCAATGATCACTTCCGAGATACCTCGAACTTCTGGGTTTTCTTTTTCATAATAGTCTTCTCTAAAGAGCATCATAATAACATCTGCGTCCTGCTCAATAGATCCTGATTCACGCAAATCTGAAAGCATAGGCCTGCGGTCAGACCGACTTTCTACGCTTCGATTCAGCTGCGCTAACGCTATCACAGGCACCTGAAGTTCTTTTGCTATGGCCTTAAGTGTTTTTGAAATTTCTGCGACTTCTCGCTCTCTGCTTTCAACTTTTTGTTTCATACTCATGAGCTGCAAGTAGTCCACGATAATCATGTCTAAACCATGTTGTGCTTTTAAGCGGCGGCACTTTGCTCGCACTTCATACGGACTTGCGCCCGAAGCATCATCAATAAAAAATCCAGACTCACTAATAACAGACATTGTATTAATTAGTTTTGGCCATGCACTATCTGCAATTTTACCCACTCGGAGTTGGGAAGCATCCACTTTTGCCTCAGAAGATAAAACCCGCATCATGAGCTGAAGTTTTCCCATTTCTAAAGAGAAGTAAGCTACTTTCTTTTTTTCTTTTAAAGCCGCATGGGCTGCTATGTTTAATGAAAAAGCGGTTTTACCCATAGAAGGACGGGCTGCGATAATAATTAATTCTCCAGGCTGAAATCCCGCTGTCATCTTGTCTAAGTCTGTAAAGCCACTCGGCACACCAATAATAGAACTTCCGCCCGTGTGGTAGAGGTGATCGATCCGCTCAGCTGCTTCTTTCATAATATCTTTTGCTGAGACCAGGCCTTCTACTTTTTTCTTTTCAGCAATAGCAAATATTTTTGATTCAGCCGTATCTAAAAAAGCGCCGATATCTACAAAGGATTCATCATAGGCTTTATCAACCAAATCCGTACACTCACCAATGACTTTTCGAAGAATATATTTTTCTAATACTATATCAATATGGTTTTTAAGGTTTGCTGTAGTGGGAGTAAAATTCACCATCTCTGCCAAATACGAGGTTCCACCAACTTGATCTAACTCTGAGCGCTTTCTAAGGTGCTCTGTCAAAACAACTATGTCGAACGGCTGTCCTCGTTGCGCAAGGTCTTTTAGGGCAGCATAGATCGTTCTGTGAGCCGGTTTATAAAAATGATCTTCGTGAAGCAAGTCACTTACTTCATCCCATTTTTCCGGCTCGAGCATAAGCCCACCAATAATGGACTGCTCAGCTTCTATGTTGTGCGGTGGTTTTCTTAATTGCAAACAAGGCCCCACTTGTTTTGGTTCTGTTCATTCTTATATATGAGTCTTGTTCTATAAGAAATTAAAAAATATCCGTTAAAAAATTTAGCCAAAAAATAGTAGAAGAATAAAAAAGGCGACGGGAAAAAATACCTCGTCGCCGTTATAAATTCACATTTAATTTAAATAGCTTAGGCTCTTTCAACTGAAACTGCGATTTCTGTCTCAAGATCCTCACCAAAATGAATCGTTGCCTTGTGTTGTCCAAGCATTTTGATTGTATCGTCCATTCTTACATCTCTACGATCAACCTGAAATCCCTGCTTTTCAAGCTCTTTTGAAATATCAAGAGCTGTAATAGATCCAAAAAGTTTTTCAGTTTCAGATGCATTCACTTTGAATGTAACTGTCACATTTGAAAGCTTCTCAAGAACTTGTTTTTTCTCAGACATTGCTTTTTTTCTTTTTGAATCTGCCATTTTTTTAAGATGTTCAAATTCCTTTACTCGTCTTTCTGTTGCTTCTAATGCCAAGTTATTTGGGAATAAAAAGTTTCTTGCATAACCTCTGGCTACGTTAACTAGCTGTCCGATCTTACCTACATTTTTAACATCGTTTTTTAAAATAACTTTCATGGCTTCCTCTCATAATTGAGTTTTTAATTTTTCTTCAGTTTAAATTTACTTTTCTTTTTGTCTTAATGGCACTCAAGCCTATCTCATCCCTTACTCATCTGCCTTGTCTGATTTTTCTACGTTTCGGCTAAGCCTCTCTTCAAGTTTAAGCCTCAGATCGAGCCAATAATCTATTATTCCTAAGCAAATGGGCAACAAAATTTGAAAGACGAATATAGAGTAGATCACCCATTTGATCAACGTGCTAAATCTCATAGCATCGAGAATAAATGATAATACTGAAAGTCCTTGAAAAAAATACAGCAATAACGAGATGTTAAGTACGTTTAACGCCACTTCCTGCACGCCAGGCAGATCTACTTTAATGAATGAGAAAAGAAGGGAGGCGATAACAAACCAAATTGCACCCTCTGGAACTACAAATCTTTTTAGTTCATTAGATGCTCGCTTATCAAAAAGTGCCCCAATCCATACATTCAAAGCACACAAACAAAAAATATAGGATGGCAATTGATAGACTAGAGCATCTACATCTAGCGGCACCGGCATTCCACGGGCCTTCTCTAGTGCGGCTGTAATACCTGAGGATAAAAACGACCATATTTCTTGTTTTTGATATACCACTATCCACACATATGCGCTTGCCAAGATAAATAGAGTTGCGGCAAGTGTTGCTAAAAATCCCCGCCAGAAGAGGCTCTGCGATTCCAACCACTTATAAAAAATGACAAGAATTGAAAGTGCCACCACAAGCACAATCATGGGATACCATCCCACAATCATCAGAATACTCACGCTTGCGAGTTGAAATAAAATAAATTGTTCTATTTTTAAAAAACGTAGCTGTAGAAAGAGGCCGGCAGCGCCAAAGACCCCCGTTGTCATACTAAGTATAAGAGAAGAGGCTTCTAGCGCAAAACCGGCTAGAAGCTTTTGTACTGAGTTCACCTAACTTTTTCTTAGATAGATGGCTTCATGTCTTTTTTGCGAGCATTCTGTTTTTCTGCAAATCTCTCTCTGTCTCTTTGTTGAGCTTGAGCGATTCCATCTTTGAATGTCTGCAAGTGTTTGTTTAAATCTGTTCTGTCATCTAAACGAACGTGAACAAATCTCAAAACATCTTCATTGATTCTCATTGTTCTTTCTAACTCTGCTATAGATTGTGGAGATGCTGTAAATAGAGTGTGAAAGTAAACGCCCGCTTTTTCTTTTTTAATAGGATTTGCAAGTCTTCTACGTCCCCATGTTTCAACGTGAGCTAGCTCTCCGTTGAATGACTCAATGATCTGTTTGTTTTTTTTGAATAAGCCTTTTTGTTTTTCTTCTGAAGACTCTGACTTAACGATAATAACGCCTTCGTATGGTCTATTTGCAGCTGGTGTTTTTGCCACTGTGTATCCTTATGGTTAAAGCCCCGTTTAATAGGAGCAAGGTTTAGACGAGCGTTATTCCACACCTTCCGCTAAAAAGCAACAGCTCTTGCTTGGTTTTTAGGACTTTCCCTTGCCATAATATGGTCTTTATGACGGTCCTGTAAGCCTTTGAAATCTCTGTTTTTTTGCTATTATAACTATATGGATATTTATCTTAAAGTGATCTCAGGACCACGCGAAGGCGATTTGTTTAAAATACAAAAGGGCGCAACCGTAGGTAGATCTCGAGCAGATATCAATCTTAAAGACCCAAAAGCTTCCGCGATTCATGCGGTCATAGAAGACGACATGGGCATTTTCTATTTTGTTGATAAGCAATCGTCCAACGGAACTTTTGTATTAGGGCAACGAGAAGACCGAATTGAGCTAAAGCCCGGCATCCTTTTAACTATCGGGTCCACGACACTAGAAGTTCAAACACAATTCCAAGCAAAATCTAAAGATTCGACTATGAGTTTTTGGAGAGAAGATCTGTACTCTACCGTCCAAAATATTGTGGCCCCTCAAAACCCCCAAAACGTTCAGCATTTTAGACAGCTCGTTACAGTTCGTGCAAAACAAGGTTTGCAAGAAGGGCAAATTTGGACGCTTGGCTATGGCCCTCGTCAATTTGGAGGAATGAGCTTTGACGGCACAATTTTGGAGCCCTCGGCTCCCGACATTTGCTTTGAGATTTTTGAAAAAGACGGCCTTCTTTTTATTGAAACGAGTCACAAAAATGTTGTTTTAATTGGAAATGAAAAAAAAGATTCCGAAAAAATTTATGATGGGTTAGAAGTGAAAATCCTTAACACTCTGCTGGAGATAAAACTTGCCAACTCTGATTCCTAAACAAACAGGATTTTTTGAAAGCTTTGATGGAACCCCAATTTATTATGAAGTGCGAGGGGAGGGGAAGCCGTTGTTTTTAGTATATGGGATCGTTTGTTTAATGAACCATTGGCAGCATCAGATAAAATATTTTTCTCAAAAATATAAAGTAATTACTTTGGATTTGCGCGGACACCACTCTACTCCCGTTCCACAAAATAGAGACAACCTGACGATTGATAGCATAGCTCAAGATATCATTGGGCTTGCTCAACATCTTGGAATAAAAAAAGCAAGCTTTTGGGGACATAGCTTTGGAACACAACTCTTAGTTCGAGCTTATGATTTAAAGCCGGAGTTGTTTTCAAATTTAGTTTTAATAAATGGTTTTGCTTCTAATCCTCTCAACGGAATGTTTGGAACTGACGTTGTGAATACTGTTTTTGATTTTGCAAAACAAACTTACGGAATGCTACCTGAGACTTTTTCTTATATGTGGAAGAAGCTAGCAACAAATCCGATTGGAATGAGGCTTTCTGCTTTAGCTGGTGGATTTAATCTTAATTTAACAAGCTTTAAAGATATAGAAATTTATGCGAAAGGCGTAGCAAGCATCGAGACAGATGTTTTTTTGGGCTTATTTGAAAAAATGATGAAGTATGATGGAACAAGTGTCTTAGATCGCATTGATTGTCCCGCTCTGATAATTACAGGAGAGAAAGACACTGTGACTCCAAAAGAATTTCAAGAAATCATGTACAAAAAAATTAAAGGCAGCCAGTTTTTTGTGGTTCCACACGGAACACATTGCTCTCAATTGGATATGCCTGATTTTGTGAATATGAAAATTGAGAAATTTTTAAAAGAAGTTGGGTATTAAGACGCTTTATCGTCATCTAATAAAAATTCAAGTTGTTCTTCGTTTTTATTCATGAGTTTGTTTTCAAATAAAGAATCAATGCTACGCTCTCCAACTTCAGTTGTTGATTTATATATTTCTGGAATTTCAACATTTACATTGTAAGCTTGTTTGATGAGGTGTTTTAAAAAGGAGGCTTTAGCGCTCTGAGATGAGTTTTTATTAAAACCCATCTGCTCTAAAACATCACCCATTTTTTCGAGATTTTTTGATTTCATACTTTACCTACTAGAAATAACTTATCGGTTTTTGATGTAGGTCCCTAAAGTCTGAAATCAAGGATGCGACTCTTGAAGAATCTTTTGTATAGACACCTGTAGCTTAAAAAATGGGACATTTGTTTACGCATATTTAGACCAAGATCTGTAACACGCCGCGCATTATTTATTTGCGAAGCCTTTTGCACTAGATCTAGTGGTGCAGTGTCAGTTAGATCCCATATCTATGTGGATAACTCTGTGTGGTATGTGGATTACAAAGACAATTTGACCCCATCTATTCAACCACTTCGCCGTGACTCGCTCACGTTTTTAGCATATACCGATTAGCACTTTTAGAGAGGAGCACAATGAAGATTCTAGTTTGTGTGAAACAAGTTCCTGATACAGAAACAAAAATTAAACTTGGCGGCTCTGGCGTTGATTTTGCCGGAGTGAAGTGGATTTTAAATCCTTATGATGAGTTCGCCGTAGAAGAAGCCCTAAAAATTAAAGCTGCAAAGCCAGAGACTCATGTTCAAGTTCTAACCGTGGGCCCGAAGTCTCGTGCAACAGAAGTTCTTAGAACAGCACTTGCAATGGGAGCAGATGAAGCAACAATTGTAGATGCAGATGAATCTGCTGATAATTTTTTGGTAGCTAAAGCAATAGCAGAGGCCTCAAAAAAGACAGGTCCATATGATATTGTTCTCTTTGGTAAAGCTGCAATTGATGATAATAATTTTTGCGTTGGACAAATGGTTGCAGAGTTTTTAGATATTCCGCATGTAACATCCATTGGAAAAGCTGACTATACCGGAGCTGGCGCCCTCGTAGAAAGAGAAGTTGAAGGTGGAGCAAAAGAAGTTTTAGAAATACAATTTCCTGTCGTCTTAACAGCAAACAAGGGACTTAATACTCCTCGCTACGCCTCTTTACCTGGAATTATGAAAGCAAAAAAGAAAACTCTTCAGGAGCTTTCATTAAGTGATCTTGGCCTTTCCAATGATGCAATTAAAGTCAAGTATTCCAACTTTCAACTTCCAGCAGAGAGACCTCCTGTGAAGATGCTGAGTGGTGATGCTGGTGCTCAAGCGCAAACCCTTACAAAACTCCTTAGAGAAGAAGCAAAAATTATTTAACTACAAAGGTATTTAGCTATGAAAACACTTTTATTTGTT
>CAUJDY010000067.1 GCA_963169805.1 Bdellovibrionota bacterium
AATGCCTGGCCCATTATCTTCAACAACAATAAGAAATTTTGAATATCTCACTTTCAAAAAAATACGAACTAATGAGTCTTTTTGGCGCTCCATTGCCTCAGCTGAGTTTTGAATTATACAACATAGAACTCTTTGCACTTGAAGCAGCTTTTCCTTAGACATTTGAATCCCTCTTGATTCATCAAATATCTCAATTTTAAGAGCAGGAAAGAGAGCTCTTTTTTCTTCTACGAGTGACTCTATAGCAGAAATAATTGGATAATTTTCTGATGCAGGAATAGCGTTTCGGTGTTCTATCAAAATATTTTCTGCAAGATGCAAAATTCTCATAAGAGCCTGCCTTGTGAGTAGCCTCTTGGTAGAACAAAACTCTCCTGAGGATTCTAAAACTGCCATAATCGCAGAGACAGGAGCTCTGAGATCATGAGCAGCCTGCAGTAGCTTGAGCTGATCTTTAGATGGTCTCTGGCGTTCTTTATCTATCAATGATTTCATATAGTTATCCTATAAAAAATCATCCATCCCCGATTCACTAATCTATCGATAAACCTAGACCAAAGATAGATTTTTAATCTTAAAAATTAAATGTAAAATTAGCAAATATGCTAAGGAGAGTTCCGTGAAAATTTACGATTACTCAAATTACAAAGAGTACGTGCAAAAACGTATTAAACAAATGCCACATGGAGGACGAGGTGAGTATTCAAATATTGCTAAAGCACTCTCTCTCAACTCCGTAGTCATCAGTCAGATATTTAATGGAAAAAGAGAGTTGAGCTTAGAGCACGGATATCTTCTGGGAAAATACTTTGGATTTAGTGATTTAGAACAAGAATACTTTCAGCATCTCATTCAAATTTCAAGATCTACTCATAAGGACCACAAACAATTCTTAATCAACAAACTCAATATCATTCGATCTCAATCACAAGCCATTAAAAATATTATGCTTACCAAAGAATTATCAGAGGAAGCAAAATCAATTTTCTACTCGGATTGGTACTATAGCGCTGTCAGACTTTGCGTAACAATTCCCAATCTAAATACCGTCGACAAAATTTCTGAGAGGCTAAAGATATCAAAAGCAAAAACGCAAAAAATTATTCATTTTTTACTTCTACATGGACTTATTCTAGAAGAAAAAGGAGTTTATAAAAAGGGGCCTCAGCACACACACCTCGACGCAGATTCTCCCTACCTCAACAGATATCATGCCAGCTGGAGATCAAAGGCAACACAGAATATGGATGACATTTTAGATCACGAACGATTTGTGACATTTCCTATGAGTCTCTCTCCACAATCTCTTTCTCAAGTAAAAGAAAAATTGGCTGACTTTCTTAAAGAGGTAAGCATCATCCTTTCAAAATCAGATGTAACAACAATGGGATGCCTCAATATCGATTTATTTGAAATTAAGAAATAAGGTACCAGGTTGCTTTTCCGAATTATGGGGGTTATTTTTGATTTGAGTATAAAAAGCCAGTGCTTTTTACACTGTTTGCCCTAAAGTGTAACTTTGCCTAGCAATTATGAAATACGTGATATCAATCATATTTATATTTGCTTTCTCAGGATCAAAATTTGTATATGTATTGTTTTATGAGGAAGCTTACCCTTATTTCCAAATTGTTGTTTGTTTGTTGCTTATGGACTGTAAGCACACAAGTATATGCCTTGGATATTCCAAGAGACTGTAGTGATTTAGAGATGCTCCAAGAAAAATGGGAGACAAGATACTTCCATGAGTTAAAATTTGATGGGTACGTGAAAACTGGAATTCCTCGAATAAAATGTGATTCTCTATTGTACAAATTTGTAAAGGCCGTTTGGGCTATTGAAAATCTTAAAACATCCCCTGAATTTGGAAATATCTATGAACAACTAAAAACACATGTGAAAGAGTTTAGGATTATGCCGTACATTGGCATAGATGGGAGCACTCTTTGTGCAAATACAACTCCTGAAATTGGCAGAATTGCCCTTTATCTTTGTGCTTTTAGTGAAACAGAGAAAAAAGAGTCTTACCCCTGGGGTCAAAAATATTACATAAGAAACTTATTTCGTCTTATAAGTACAATTAGTCACGAACTCAGACACCTACAAATACCTGAGTTTCAACATGTAGACTGCCCTAATAATGGGCCAACCGACGGGTGTGATGTTGAGTTTAGTACAGATCTTAATATTTCTACACCCTATGTATTTGAAATCTTATATATAAGAGATATTCTCAAAAATAATAGATTTCTGAAAAATGATTACGATCTAATTTTTAGTTATACTGATAAGTTATTAAGAACTTCCTTCTCTAATCCTGTCTCAAAATAAAACACTACACTTTCGTCTGTAATATTCCGATCTAAATAAATGATATTTATTTTCTCGTTTTTCATATCAAACGCATTTTCACAATGGATTGATATGCCAGATTGTCCCTACGGTATGCAATACGTCGGTAACCTTTGCCAAAACGCTTTTGGACAGACAGCTTGTCCAGTTGGTTACTATTTTGATGGAGTTCGGGGGAAATGTACTGGAAGCCAACAGATCAATAACAATTGCCCGAAAGGCTCTGTTGCGAGTATTGATGAACTTGGCCAACCGGCGTGCGAAAAAACAACTAGTGCAAAGAAGGAAAGCTTAGATGAGCAGAATTCTAACACACACAAAAACAACGCCCTCCTCTCAAAACTCCATGCCTGTGAAACAGCTCATACAAAAGCGCAAAAAACATGTAAACCCACGACCATCTCCCAAACACCAGCCCGCCTTCAACAACTCTCCCAACAGTTTTCGGTCTTTAAAAATACAGGCAACATCCTCCAAGCTTGCGAATCCGCAAGAGACATTGCATCTCTTAATTTTGCAACTAATGTGAAATTCAGTGTACAATGTCTAAGTTCTGTCAAAAGTTGCACAAATGCGTGCGATACCACTAATGCACCTACAAAAGAACGAGAGGAACTTAAAAATCTAGCAGCTGAGTGCTCTAACTATCAAACTGCATCTGATCAAGGAGCTCAGCAAGCTCAATTCGATGCTACTACTTTTCTCAAATCAAAAGCTTGCGCAGAAATTGCCTCAGGTGATTGCAAAGGTCCTAACGCTTCCTATATCACAAGCTGCCTACAGTACTGCTCACAAAACAACAATTAATCGACTGCGCAATGTAAAGCTGTCGCTCAAGGGTGTTTATCTACTGAGTTCTATCAATCTAATTACACTTTTTGTGAGTGCTTAAAAAACCCTGTCGATTCTAGTTGTGTACAATTACGATTTTCTGATTTAGATACCTCTCCTCTGCCCTCTCAACAACGAGAGATTCTGGATAAACTTAAGTTCACAACTGACTTAGGCTCTGAAGAATCTGATTTGGCAGGACTCACACAACAAGGCTCAAATCAAAATATCGCAAGCTTACCGAGGCAACAGAAACTGGGCTCTGGCACGAGCAACACTTTCTCAAACAACAATTCTACTCTCGAACTAAACACAGAAGCTCCAAAAACGACTTCAGATGCACCCGAAGGATATGCTCAACTTAATACTGGTACGTACGGCACTCTTTCAAAGACAAGAGATGAAAATAGCCTAGATCAAGATTTTAATTTAGATCCTTCAACTCAATCAAAAAAATTAACACGCGCTTATCAAATGCAGCTACATGAAAAGAAGATTCAAAAAGGAAAACAAGTTCTAGCCAAAGCATTTAACGGAAAAAGAGAAGGTTATACGAACAGCGATCCTGTGATTCTTTATCTAGAGGAAGAGAGGTCTATTGCATCTGAAGACGTTCTATCTATTAAGCTTTCTAGAAAATGGCTATATATACTCGCCTTCCTGGTGTTTGGAGCTATAGCTTACTTGTATTCGAATAAGAATTAATCACTGAGTACCTATTATTGTTCCTACGATTCAAAAGACATATAATCAGATTTCAACTCTATTATATTCGAAACAAGATTACAAAACAGGCATTCAACTTGTAATAAGAATGTTATGAAGAATCAAAAATCTTACAACATTCTCGCAATAATTTTAAGTACATCTCTACTACTATCAGCATGTGGAAAGAAAATCACAAATATATTCCCATCTTCAGATTCAAATGGGCCTGCTCAAGGTGTTACACCACCAACAAATAACAACTCTGGGAACAGCGGCAACGGAGGATCTCAACCAAACCCTGGAGGTGGAAGTTCAGACTCAGGCGGCGGAGATCTAATTGCGACCAATATAGCTTATATTCACACTCTTTTTTCTGACGAAGAAGGATTTAGAAAGTGGATTAATACACAAGCCGATAGCTTTATAAACGGTTATATTATTAATTATAAACAATCCGATATCGCTACTACATTTTTAGAAAAACTAGACGAAAAAACTAAATCTCAATGCTCAAAGCAAATAATAAACATAAATAGCGCGTATGTTTCGAATTATAAAAAACTATATGCCTCACTAGAGAAGGACATGACAGACCACTTTATTCAATTTGGAGATTATTCTACGCCCTACACTTCAAAATTCAGCACTGCAAATGAAGTCAGTTTTTTTTCATCTAATCTATCTCAACAAAAATTTGGACTAGCAAAGCAATATGAGGACAGTATCAGCAAAATTAATTGCAGCACTCAATTCTCTTCCTATATTCAATCCATACGCTTTGAATTAAAAAAAACAGCGTCATGTCAGCTAGACTCACATACTATTAATCCTCAAAATAAAGATGCCACATTCTCTACTCAAGGCACAAAATCTACAATTTGCATATCTGTGGAAGACTTAGCCAAGAAGATGACAGGACAAGCGGAGGCTCAAGTTATTGCAATAGTTATGCATGAATTGGCGCACTCGGTAGGTTTTGATGAGGTAGACGCTACTAAGCTTCAAGAGTACTTTGTAAAAGAACTGGAACAAGATTTTAATTTTATGGCATTTTCTAGTAGTTATTTTGAGTATTTACACAAATGGATAACACTAGCTGAAATTATTTTTGACTTATTAAAGAGTCATGAAAATTTACTAACTGCAAGCAATTCTTCTCCTATAAAAAAAGAAGAACTTAAGGCTGAAAAAATTGAAAAATTGATTTTAGCACTTCAATTTATCTCTAGCGATCCCATTAAACTTGAAAGCATGAGCTATCAACATATCTTAAGTAATGGAGGTATCGCATTTAAACCCGATAGCCAAGATGGACTTCCTGTGCCAACCTCTCCTGGTTTTACGGTGCACAATTTGATGCTTGCACTTTTAGCCTACAGTAGCCAGCTCACTCAATCGGAACAACAGCCCCCCATAGCTCTAGCAATGCAAATGCAGCATCCAAGCCAACTCACTCAAAGACCACTGACATACTCACTATACTTCCACTTGATTTCAAATTTGATATACTTCTCTGAGTTACACCTTGTAAGAAGTGAGGTGCTTCAGGGAATTATAAGCACCTATAGACAGCTATCCCCACCTACTGAAGAGCCGCAAACTAAATAATCTTTGCAGCTGCAACAACTGTCTCAATCACTTTTGTTTGATCTTCTTTACTCATATAAGCGTGCATTGGCAAACTAATCACATGATTGGAACAACGCTCGCTCACAGGCAAACTTAAACCTGCATAATCTTTTGAATATGCAGCCTGCCTGTGCATTGGAGCAGGATAATGGATTGAAGTCGGAACTCCCTTTTCTTTCATAAATTTTTCAAATCCAGAGCGATTCTCAACATACAGAGTGTACTGCCCATAAACATGACCACAATTTGCAGCCACTCTTGGCGGACGAATTTTATCAGAAAGATTCATAAAAGCTTTGGTGTAAGCAGTACCAATTTCTTCACGTCTTTGCACTTCCCACTCAAATTTTGGAAGCTTAGCATTGATGACAGCACACTGAATTGAATCCATTCGGCCATTAATTCCAATTCTCGTATGAACATATCTTTCTTTTTGGCCATGCACGCGCACTTCTTTCATCGCTTGAAGATATTTTTCATCATTAATAAAGAGCGCACCACCGTCTCCATAGCATCCAAGTGGCTTTGCTGGAAAAAAACTCGTACAAGAAATAGGAGTCAAATTACAACTTTTCTTTCCTTTGTAAGAAGCACCAAAACTCTGCGCAGCATCTTCCATAATATGAATATTATGTTTTTTACCTATTTGCAGAAGTGCATCTACATCTGGAGTTTGTCCGTATAGAGAAACAAAAATAAGCCCCTTTGTACGTGGTGTAATTGCTGCCTCCACTTTTGAAATATCAATGTTGTAATACTCGTCTTCAATATCAACAAACACAGGCATTGCTCCTACCAGACTGACAGCTTCAGCTGTTGCAAAAAACGAAAATGCCGGAACTATCACTTCATCACCAGGTCCAATATCAACGCCCATCAACGCTATGACTAAAGCATCTGTTCCCGAAGAACAAGTGAGTGCGTGCTTTGCACCTGTATACTTTTCTAGTGCCCTTTCACATTTATCAACTTGCGGTCCCATGATAAATGAACAGTTATCGAGAACCTCGTGAATTTGGGAATCGATATCGTTTTTAAGTGATTGATACTGAGCTTTTAAATCTATAAATTGCATAAGAACCTCTTGTATAGATATACTTAACCGGAAGCATCTAAAACGGCAACTGGAGATTTTGAATGCAAAGCACTCTGACCACAAATAAACTCTTCTCTATTCTATTTGGTCTATATCTAGCCTCACTACTCACATCCACAGCTGGAATTTCTATTTTTCTATGGTCACTTTTTCTTCTTTTTACCTACGAATTTTCAAAGGATTGCAAGAACGAGGGATTGAATAAGGCAATTTCTAAACTAAAAACTGGATTAGAAATCCCCCTCCTTGGCTTTGGTATATTAACTCTTTTAAGTAGCCTATGGAATGTATCAACTCTCTCAGATTTTTTAATATGCATTTGGGAAATGAGATTTATCTTAGGATTTTATTTTCTCACTTATCTTTTTAAAAAGAAACTTTCACATAACTACTCCACTGCCTTTAGAATTATTGGAATTACGGTAGCAGTTTGCGGATTTTATGGTCTTATGCAAACACTCTTCCAAATAGACATCATACGCAGTACAACCGACCACCTATCACCTTTTGGAAATTTCTATCGAGCCACAGGTTTTTTTAAAATTCCTCTTACATATGCCTATATCATTTCAATGCTCGGAATGTTTGGGTATGCCTATGCCATTTCTCATTTAAAAAATAGAAACAAAGTATTTTATTTTGCTACTCTTACTTTCTTATTTGCCGTTATAGGTGCCGCTGCAAGTTGGACACGTGGAGCGTGGATTGGTCTCTATATGGGGATTATGATTGCAACTCTGATGGAAAGCCGAAAGCTCGCTGTTAGAGTTTTTTTTGTAACAACAGCGCTATTTGTTGTTCTTCTTGTGAACCAAGATTTCAGGCACAGAGCCCTTAGCATAGTAGACATCACTGACTATCAGAGCAATACAGACAGAATTGATGTATGGAAGGCCAACCTGGCAATGCTCAACGATAATCCTATATTTGGAGTTGGTTGGAATCAAAATCATGATATTGAAAAACTAAAATACTACTACGAAAAAGTAGGTGTACAAAATGCTGGAATTCATGATCATGCACACAATGATTTTATCAGTATAGCTGCAAAACTCGGATACCCAGGCCTAGTTTTATTTATCTGGATCATTCTCGCGTTTATGGTGCGAAATCTTTATGCACTCAAGCACGCACAATCCTCTCATAGAGTTATTTTAATGGGATGCTTAGGGGCACAAATTGTTTTTTACTTTGGTAGCCTTACTCAAGCTAATTTTACCGATATGGAAGTTAACCACTTGCTCTTTACAATTTGGGCCGTTATCCAAAGCGAACACAAAAAATAGCTAGTGGCAGAGGCTGCCAATCTGAAGTATCAAAATGATAATCCTCAGAATCAACTCAAGTTTTAACCCAAAATGACGAAAAACTACTAATTGGTTTGTTTTTCGTTTTTTCATATAGGATCTCCTTTATAAGAGGATCCTAGATTCTAAAAGGTCGGCTCTCTGCCGACCTTTTTTATTGCAAAATATGCCAAGGTCTTGTCTGCGCTTTACATGAAAATGCCGATTCCGGCGATCCTAGCTTCGGAGGCTCACTCCGATTTTCGGTTTTCAATTTGACCTCTTCATTGGCTCATCATACAACTAGCCATGCTTTTTAATTCGTTCGAATTTATATTCCTTTTTCTCCCTATCGTTTTATTTCTCTATTATTTTCTAAAAAATCACAGACATAAGCTTATTCTACTTTTGCTCTCTAGTTATTTCTTTTATGGATATTGGAATTATAAATTTGTAGCATTGCTTCTTCTTAGCACAACATTAGATTTTTATTTGGGTTTGGCGATCTACAATGCCAAAACAGACCTTCGCAGAAAACGTCTATTAATTTTATCAGTTATTACCAATCTAGGAATTTTAGGTTTTTTTAAGTATTTCAATTTCTTTGTCGATAATTTTTACGAACTTAGCTCTTTAATTACCAACGACACCCAAAGAACCTTCTTCTTAGAAATCGTATTACCCGTAGGTATATCTTTTTATACCTTTCAATCTATGAGTTACACAATAGACGTCTACTATAGACACACAGAACCTCATCGAGATTTTTTCGCCTTTGCTGCCTACGTTGCCCTTTTTCCTCAACTAGTTGCAGGGCCAATTGTTCGTCACAGTGATCTTGTTTATCAACTTGAAGATCCTAAAAAAGGATTTTTTAATGCAGAGAACTTCTCTAAAGGAATTATTTTATTTGTTATAGGGCTTTCTAAAAAAATTATTTTGGCAGACTTACTTGCTGCAGCTGTCGACCCCGCCTTGGTTGGTTTACAGAACCTATCTACGCTAGAGGCTTGGCTATGCACAGTGGGATACACCCTACAACTCTATTTTGATTTTTCAGGTTATTCTGATATGGCCATTGGACTTGGACTTATGATGAACTACGAGTTCCCAAGAAACTTTAATTCTCCATACAAATCTCGTTCTATCACAGAATTCTGGCAGCGGTGGCATATTAGCTTGAGCACGTGGCTCAGAGACTACCTGTACATTCCACTTGGTGGAAATCGATTTGGTACTTACAAAACATATCGCAATTTGTTTTTAACAATGCTCCTAGGAGGATTCTGGCATGGAGCCCACTGGGTGTACATTGCTTGGGGGGCTTACCATGGAATACTTTTATCCATAGAGAGAGCTCTCAAAAATAAATTTCGCTTCCCTATTCCGGCACTGAAACTACCGTTTACATTTCTTCTTGTTATGATTGGCTGGGTTTTTTTTAGGTCTCCAGATATGAGTTTTGCTGGAGACTGGCTTAGCAAAATGTTTTTACCTCCCTACGAATTCACATTTTTTAATTTAGAAAGTAAAACACGAGATAAGTTTATACCCGTCTTAATTATTGGTTTAGTTTTAGTTTTTAAAGCTAAAAACACTTCAGAATTTGACCTCAAAAACCTATCAAGAAAGCCGCAGTTTGGAATTCTACTGGCACTCTTGTTTTGCATATGCTTAGCTTTTTTCTCAAAAAATTCACCATTTTTATACTTTCAATTTTAATATGATAGGCCGAAGGAGTAAAGTTTGAATCAAAAATTTATCAATACATTCTTTATAAGCTTTGCCCTTATACTAGGATTGATTCTTTATTTTGTCAGTTGGATGGATCCCATGCAAACTATCCAAGCACCATGGAGTACACGTTTTGTTTCTGATCGTAACTCGACACTCGTAAAATTTCTTCGAATGAGCGAAAACAAAACTTTCACGGATTTAATTGTTGGTTCATCAACAAGTGAAGTTTTCCTTCCGCAAACCTTTAAAGACAAATATAACATAGATGCGTATTTAGCAGGAGATGGAGGAGCCTCGACCCCAGTTCGTTGGATTTTTATCAAAGAAGCCGTAAATAATCACCCTTCCTTAAAAAGAGTTATTTATGTTGCAGACCTCTTCGAATTTAAGGATTTAAAATTAGATAATAATATCTACTTTCAAAACCAACTTATGAAAAATCTTATGCATTATGAAACTTGGTATGAAAAGCCTGACTTATTAGATCGTATTTATGATTTTCTATCTCGAAAAGCATTACAAAATAGTTTTAAAACTTTTAAAGACTATCTTAAGCATAAAAAAGGTGGCTACTTGAGCCAGTATCGCATTGATGGCACAACCGAAAAATCAATGGTCGAATACAAATCCAGTGAGCCGATTGAGTCACGAGCACACCGCTTAGCACGAAGCTACAAGTCAATCTACGGTGAGATGACAACACTCAATCCAAAAACTTCTGAATTTTTTGAATTAATAGTATCTGAACTTTCGCAAAAGAATATTGAGCTTGTTGTTATTATTCCCCCTTGGCACGAAGCTTTCTATAAAACTTTTAGTAATCACCTAGATAAAACTCAAATCTATACAAATTGGGTAAAATACTTAAAATCTTTAGAAGGACCAAACAGAAGAGTGATTGATTTCTCATATCCCAACTATCAAGAACAAGGAATTTCTCAATCGGACGAATTCTGGCATGATGGCGTTCATTTTAGTAAAAAGACTATGGAAGTTATGATTGATAAGATTTATTTAAGGCCTTGATTTTTCCCACTCATAGGCTGTTTCGCAAATGAGATCGATTTTATCATACTCAGGTTTCCATCCTAATACAGATTTAATTTTTTGTGCATCTGAGACTACAGAAGGGGCATCGCCCTTACGTCTTGCAGAATACTTTACTTCAAAGTCAGAGTGACTGACTTTTTTCATATGATCTAATACTTCAAGTACACTGTACCCTTTACTATAGCCACAGTTAAAAGTATCTGACTTGCCTCCATCAATTAAATATTTTAATGCCTTCAAATGGGCACTAGCTAAATCCTGCACATGAATATAATCTCGCACACATGTTCCATCAGGAGTTGGATAATTCGTACCAAAAACCATCACTTCTTTTCTTTTTCCTGCGGCCGCCTCACTTGCTATTTTAATAAGATGAGTCGCCCCCTTTGTACGCTGTCCGTTCCCTCCGTTTACTTCTGCGCCTGCCACATTGAAATACCGGAGAATGACATACCTCAATAATCCCGCCTGTTCTAAATCTTGCAGCATTCTCTCAACAAAAAGCTTAGTTTTTCCATAGGGATTTATAGGCTTACATGCAG
This sequence comes from Bdellovibrionota bacterium, assembly GCA_963169805.1. Classification (GTDB taxonomy): domain Bacteria; phylum Bdellovibrionota; class Bdellovibrionia; order Bdellovibrionales; family JAEYZS01; genus CAUJDY01. The sequence continues at coordinate 11,232 of CAUJDY010000067.1, forward strand.
AAGATTCATTAAGCAGATTTCCATCTAGAGACTCTCCGTACACAGCAGCTGTCGACGAAAAAATAATATTGTTTACTCCATTTGCGACACATTCTTTAAATAGCAGCAAAGACGAAACCAGATTATTAAAATAATACTCCTGCGGCTTTGCCACACTTTCCTCTACAATTAGTTTTGCAGCAAAATGAATAACTGCATCCATTTTATGAGATTTGAATATTTCTTTTAAAAGAGTCTTATCGTTTACATTTCCCTGATAAAAATAAGCTTTGGGATCGACTGCTTCACGAAACCCAGAAGAGAGGTTATCAAGTACTACAACTTCATAACCTGATTTCAATAACCCAGAAACAGTATGAGAGCCTATATAGCCGGCACCGCCTGTAACGAGAACTTTCATCCTTTGGCCTGCTGTATTTTAGTAGGCATTTTTATTTACAAAACCTTTCCAGAAGGTCATAAGAATTATTTTGATATCAAGCCAAATAGACCAATTATTGATATAGTAAAGATCACACTCTACTCGTCTCTGTATTGAAGTGTCTCCACGCCATCCATTAATTTGCGCCCAGCCTGTAATACCTGCCTTCATTTTATGTCGTAACATATAGGCTGGAATTTCGTTTCTAAATTTCTCTACGAAATACTCTCGTTCTGGCCTTGGACCTACAAGACTCATATCCCCAACAAACACATTCCAGAGCTGTGGAAACTCATCTAACGATGTTGCACGAATAAATTTTCCTATTCGTGTAACTCTTTGATCTCCCGCTACAGTCCACCCCGGAGCACTTCCACCTTCGTGCTCGGCCCCCACTCTCATAGATCTAAACTTCCACATCAAAAATTTTGAACCATCAAGTCCCACACGCTCTTGTCCGTAAAAAATGGGGCCACGAGATTCAAGTTTAATTAAAATTGAGAGTATCAAAAAAAATGGTGACAATAAAATAAGTCCAATTCCTGAGGCTGCCATATCAAAAACTCTCTTACTCACGATATCAATAGTTGAAAATTGCGGCTGATTTACAACAAGAGTCGGAATATGCCCAAAGTACTCAACTCGATACCCTAAATATGAATGGGATAGATCTGGAACAATCATAAACGGTACAGTGTCATTATAGTTCTCTCTTAAAAATCCATCGATCTTTCGGGTATCCTCTCCTGCATAACCAACAACAACGGCATCTGGTTGGTATTGCTTTCTTGCTGCATGAAAGCTTCCAGATATTTCGGGAATTTTGTATTTCACTGCTAATCCGTTAGAATCATACCAACCGGAAAACCGAATACCAGAGTCTTTTAAGTTAGCGACTTTGTGAATAAAAGTTTCAACGTTACTACCATGACCGACTAACATTAAGTGACGCAGGTTTCTGCCATTTCTTCTGAGATATCTTAAGAAAGAACGTAAAAACATTCTGTAAGTAATAATTGTGCTTGTCGAAATAAAGAAGTAGCCCAAAATTGTTAGACGCGACAGTCTCACTTCTGCAAAGAAATAAATAAGAACCACAAATATAAAAATACTTTTTATATTTGTTTTTAAAAGATTGAAGGCCTCTTTTCTTCGTGGTTCCAAACGGAACGAGTCATAAAGATGGTTTTTATGAAAAAGATAGGTTGTTATAATAGCTAGTAAAACCCCTGCCTTAAAAAAGAGGTCATGCTGGCCTGGGTCTGGCTCCCCCCAAATATAAAATCTGGAGTAGTAGGCAATCAGCCATAAGGCAAAAATTACGACAAACTCCAACAGCTTCAATATGAGAGAAAAATGACTACCGTATCTCTTTAACATAGCGCCCCTAATAGAACCCATTTTTAAATATTATTTTTGTCTTTTCAAACTTAAAATACAGAGAGGATAACGTAGAACATGTGATTGACCCAAGCTCTGTGTTAGTCCTATATTCGGTTAGATTGGGGCAATGTATGGATAGAATTGTATCAGTTATTGGACTTGGCTACGTAGGGCTGCCTGTTGCCGTCGCTTTTGGCCAGAAAAGTAAGACGATCGGTTTTGATATCAACTCAAATCGCATCTCACAGCTTCGTGATGGTATCGACACCACCGGAGAGGTTTCAGAAAATGATCTGAAATCAGCTCAAATTGAGTTTACGTGCAATCCCCAGGACCTTTCCAAAGCCAACTTTCATATTGTGGCCGTTCCAACTCCGATAGATAATGCAAAGCGCCCAGATTTAACGCCCGTTCACAGAGCGACTGTTACAGTCGGTAGCATCCTTAAAGCTGGGGATATTGTTGTTTACGAATCTACAGTTTATCCAGGCTTAACAGATGAGTACTGCGTACCACTCTTAGAGCAAACCTCGGGACTTAAAGCAGGTGCAGATTTTTTTGTTGGATATAGCCCAGAGCGAATCAACCCCGGAGACAAAGAGCATTCTTTTACAAAAATCAAAAAAATTGTTTCTGCCCAAACATCGGAAAGCCTCGAGGAAGTTGCAAAGGTTTACTCAAGTGTTGTGGAGGCAGGCGTTTTTAAAGCAAGCTCAATCAAAGTTGCCGAGGCCGCAAAAGTCATAGAAAATTCACAGCGAGATATTAATATTGCTTTCATTAACGAACTCTCAATCATATTCAATCATATGGGATTAAATACTTTAGAGGTTTTAGAAGCCGCAGGTACTAAGTGGAATTTTTTAAAATTTACTCCCGGTCTTGTGGGCGGCCATTGTATTGGGGTAGATCCATACTACCTGACTCATAAAGCAGAAACGTTTGGCTATCATCCCCAAGTTATTCTTGCTGGTCGCAGAATTAATGATGGAATGGGTAAATTCATCGCAGAGAAAACAATCAAAATGATGCTACGATCTGAGATCCCCTTAAACAAAGCAAAGGTCTCTATCCTAGGACTTACTTTCAAGGAAAACTGCCCTGATATACGAAACACAAAAGTGATTGATATTGTTCAAGAGCTAAAAGATTACGGAATCACAGTTCAAGTCTATGATCCGCTTGCAGACGCTCAAGATACCCAAGAAGAATATGGAATTACACTTTGCTCAGAGTCTGATTTACAAAATTCAGATGCCATTATTCTAGCTGTTGCCCACAAAGAGTTTTCACAGAAGCCTTCTAGCTTTTACAACTCTATTAAGCGCGCACAAGCCCCGCTAATTGATGTTAAAGGACTTTTAAGAAATAGAGATGATATCTCTAAAGAGAATTACTGGAATTTATAAACACAAAATAGGATCTTAGATTATGAAACATGTGTTAGTAACTGGAGCTGATGGGTTTATTGGTTCGCACCTAACCGAGTCACTTGTTAAGAAGGGAATTCGAGTACGCGCTCTAGCCCAATATAACTCGTTTAATTCCTGGGGATGGCTCGATCAATCTCCAATAAAAAATGACGTTGAAGTTGTCACAGGTGATGTCAGAGATCCTTTTTTGTGTGACAAAATTTCAAAAGATGTGGACACCATTTTCAATCTTGCTGCATTGATTGCAATTCCCTATTCCTACGTGGCACCACAGAGTTATGTAGAAACCAATATCACAGGAACGCTTAACATCTGCCAGGCCGCCATGAAAAACTCCTGTAAAGTCATACACACTTCGACAAGTGAAGTTTATGGAACTGCATTACAAGTTCCAATTCCAGAAACACATCCACTTCAACCGCAATCACCCTACAGTGCTTCAAAAATTGGAGCAGACGCAATGGCAATGAGCTATTACAATAGTTTTAACTTACCTGTTACAATTGCTAGACCCTTTAACACTTATGGACCAAGACAATCCGCACGAGCCGTTATACCCACAATCATTTCTCAACTAGCTAGTGGGAAAAAGGAAATCAAACTTGGAGATCTACGCCCTACCCGAGATTTCAACTTTGTTTTAGATACATGCCAAGGCTTTATTCAACTCGCACAATGCTCGGATGCCATTGGTAAAACTGTGAATATTGGATCTAACACAGAAGTCACTATTGAGCATGTTTTTAACATCATTAATGATATCATGGCAACGAAGGCTACAATTGTTCAAGATGCACAAAGACTCCGACCAGAAAAATCCGAGGTCTTTAGATTATTCTGTGACAACTCTCTTATACGAAAACTAACAGGATATGCACCTCAATATGATCTAAGTGCAGGGCTAGCAGAAACCGTTAAATGGTTTACAAATCCGGAAAACCTAAAAATGTACAAGGTGGACATCTACAATGTATGAGCAGCTGATTAAAAAAATCAGAGAAATTTATAGAGATAAAGACATAATCCCTCTGCATGCCCCTGTATTTTGCGGCAAAGAAAAAGAATATGTTGTAGATTGCATAGACACTACTTTTGTTTCGACAGTCGGACGTTACAGCAACAGCGTTGAAGAAAAACTTAAGCTCATTACGGGGTCAGCTCATGCAGTGGCGGTTGTAAATGGAACAAGCGCCCTTCATGCAGCATTACTACTGCACGATGTTTCTTCTGAGGATGAGGTTTTGTGTCAGTCTTTAACGTTTGTAGCGACAGCAAATGCCATCTCCTATTGTAAAGCAGGCCTTGTGCTAATTGACTCTGACCCTAATACATTATCCATGTGTCCACAAAAACTTGAAGATTGGCTCAAGACAAATACGAGTCAAGACAAAGACGGAATCACTTTCAACAAATTCTCTCACAAGAAAATTCGTGTGTGCTTATTAATGCATACACTTGGTCACCCTGGGCATATTCAAGAAATTCAAGATATCTGCCAAAAGTATAATATTCATTTAATTGAAGATGCTGCAGAGTCTTTGGGAAGCACTTATAAGGGAAAACATACTGGCACCTTAGCTCCAATTGGTACATTGAGTTTTAATGGAAACAAAATCGCAACGGCAGGCGGCGGTGGAGCTCTATTAATTCAAGATGAAGTATTAGCTAAGAAAGCGCGACATCTCACTACTACTGCAAAAGTTCCTCACAAGTGGGAATTCGACCATGATCTTGTTGGTTATAACTATAGAATGCCAAACATAAATGCGGCTCTATTGCTTGCGCAATTAGAAGAACTGGACAGATCTTTAGAAATCAAGCGCTCTATCACCAAGCAGTATGAATCTTTCTTCAAGGAACTCAATATCAAATTCATATTAGAACCAAGTGAGTGCTCCTCAAATTTCTGGCTGAATGCTATCCAACTAGATTCAAAAGAACAAAAAGAAAGTCTTCTTGAGGAACTCAACAAAAATAATATTCAAGTTCGAGGGTTATGGAAGCCAATGCATACACTCAATATGTATAGCAAATGCCAAAGAACAGATATGTTAGTTACAGACCACCTTTACAATACAATACTCTGCCTACCAAGCGGTGTGAATTAAGGAGAACGATATGCAAAAACCAGAATTCAAAATTGGCAATAGAGTCATTGGAGAAAATCATCCACCGGTAGTTATTGCAGAAATTGGAATCAATCATGGTGGAAGTATAGATCTAGCAATTCAAATGGTTGATGATGCTATTAAGCACGGAGCTGAAATCATTAAGCATCAAACTCATATTGTAGAAGATGAGATGGCATCCGTAGCAAAAAAAGTTATTCCATCGCATACAAAAGAATCTATTTTTGAAATCATGCAGGGATGCGCGCTCAATGAGAAAGATGAAACTCATCTCAAAAATCATGTGGAATCAAAAGGCGTTATTTTTATTAGCACACCATTTTCCAGAGCAGCTGCTGAGAGACTCAGGAAAATGAATATTCCTGCCTACAAAATAGGATCTGGAGAGTGCAATAACTATCCCCTCTTAAAACATGTGGCAAGTTTTGGAAAACCCATCATTTTGAGTACAGGTATGAATACTATTGAATCTATTCGACCTGCAGTTGAGATATTTCGAAATGCAAAAGTTCCCTATGCACTTCTTCATTGTACAAATGTATATCCCACGCCAAATCATCTCGTAAGATTGGGAGCAATTGAGCAACTCAAAAAAGAATTTCCAGATGCAGTTGTAGGCCTATCAGACCACACGCTTTCTAACTATCCGTGCCTTGGTGCTGTTGCACTTGGAGCCTCTATTTTAGAAAGACACTACACAGACACAAGAGAGCGTCCAGGACCAGACATTATCTGTTCAATGGATGGAAAAGATCTAAAAGAATTAATAGCAGGCTCTAGAATTATTTTTGAAGCACGTGGAGGACAAAAAGGTCCTGTTGCAGAAGAACAAGGAACTATAAACTTTGCCTTTGCCTCTGTTGTCACTCTTAAAAAAATTCAAAAAGGAGAGACCTTTACGCGGGATAATCTTTGGGTTAAAAGACCCGGAACTGGTGATTTTCTAGCTAAGGATTACGATGCTTTAATTGGAAAAACAGCCGCATGTGATATCAGCCCAGATCAACTTCTAAAAAGACAGGACGTAGAAGGTATATAAATGAAAGTAGTTGTATCAGGCGCATCCGGTTTTTTAGGTAGTCACACATTAGATCTTCTTTTGGCAAAAGGAATCGATGCTCTTGGAACATCACGAGCTACAAACTCCTCACAATACATCAAAAAAATTAAATCTTTTTCTAATATGCCAGATGCAGATATTCTTATTCATTTTGCAGAGTCAAATAATCGCTTTGAAGTTAATGCAATCGGAAACCAGTATGTTACTGATGTTCAAGACCGAATCAGTTTTCTGAGTAAAAAATATCCTCGTATGATCTATGTATCATCTGTGGCCGTCTATCCTGAAGGCGCGTCATCCCTTAGATCACCCTCAGAAAAACTCACTCCATTTGACACCTATTCAGAAGCTAAACTAGCTGCCGAAAGAATTGTTCTCGACTCCAACAAGAACCCAATCGTAGCGCGCATTGGGAATGCTTATGGCCCAAGAATGTCTGAGCTCAATGTTATATCTTCGGTTCTTAGACAATTTATCTCCAAAAAGAGTAAAATCGAGCTCGTCAGTACAGATCCGGTAAGGGATTACATATGGTGCGAAGACATCGCAAATGCATTTTTAAAAATGTGTGAGTCTGAGTCCAATGGGATCTTCAATGTTGCGACTGGCGTGGGATACAGTGTTCTAGAGGTGTGCCAGATCGTAGAGAAAATTACAGGCCATACGGATTATGACATCGTTACTCAAAAGAGAATTCCTAACTCTAGTATTGTTCTTGATATATCAAAAACAATAGAACAGTTAAAATGGGAACCGCTGATTACTCTTGAACAAGGCCTTTCAAACTTAATTAAGGAAAAAGCAAATTGAAGAAAAGAATCATCGCTTTTTTTACTGGAAATCGAGCAGAATACGGTTTACAGAAACCGATAATTGAACAAATACCTAATTTTCCCAATCTTGAGTACAGACTCATTGTTTCTGGAGCACATCTAGACAGTCACTTTGGTAATACACTCGAACTGATTCAAAAAGATGGAATTTCTGTACATGCTACTCCACGAATTGACCTCATCAATGACGACCTCGCATCAACTGCTTTAGCAATTGGTCAGGGAATAACGACTCTTGTGGAGACTTTTAAATCTTTAAAGCCAGATATTGTTGCCGTCTACGCAGACCGTTTTGAAGGCTTTGCAGCAGTGGTTGCAGCTTCTCAAATGAGAATTCCAGTTGCACACATTGAAGGAGGAGATCTGACGGAAGGTGGAGCACTTGACGATAGTATTCGTCATGCAATGACAAAACTGTCTCATCTTCATTTTGCAACGAATGAAGACGCAAAAAAAAGAATCCTTGCACTTGGAGAAGAACCTTGGCGTGTTTTTAATGCCGGGTTACCTGCCATTGATACAATTAAAAAGGGTAAATTTGCCAGCTTCGAAGAACTCTCAAGTCAGCTGGGTTTAGACCTAAAAAAACCTACAATTGTTTTTACGCAACACTCAGTTACAAATCAGTTTGAACAAGCATTAGAACAACTAGAGCCATCTCTTTTAGCTCTACAAAAACTTGCAAATAAGGGCACCAATATTATTATTACATACCCGAATAATGATGCCGGCGGACGTGTGATTATTGAACGCCTCAATCAAATTTCTAAATTAAAACTTCCCAATCTTTTAGTAACTCCAACACTGGGTAGTTACAATTTTTATGGACTACTCTCCCTTAGAAAAAAAGGATTTAAGATAGCTTGTGCAGGAAATTCTTCTTCAGGTATCAAAGAAACACCAATTTTTGGTGTTCCTGCTGTTAATATCGGTACAAGGCAGCTAGGGCGGCTTAAGGCCAGTAACGTGCTGGATTCAGACTATAAAGAAGACCAAATCTACAGAAACCTATTAAAGTGCCTACATGATGAAGCTTTCATGACTCAATGTTCGCAAGTAGAAAATCCCTACGGAAACGGAAATTCAGGGGAAATTGTTTGTAAAGTTTTAAGTGAAATTGAGTTAGGACCTAAACTGATTCTTAAGAAGATGACAATCTAGCAACTAGAGCTAACACACAGTTCCAAGTCTAAAAACAAACATGACTACCTGCTAGTATTTATATAACACAAACAATGCGGCTCAGCGTGCAGATTGGCGGGAGTTTAATGATTAATGGAAGAAGTGTTTTAGCTATCATTCCAGCTCGCGGTGGAAGCAAAGGCTTGCCTGGAAAAAATATTAAAAATTTAAATGGTAAGCCATTAATAAATTGGACTATAGAGCAAGCTCTCAAGTGTCCGCTCATAGACGATATTCATGTTTCCACGGACTCAAAAGAAATTTCTGAAATTGCACAAACTCTTATACCTGTGGATTTTTTAAGACCAGAATATTTATCTACAGACACAACAGATGTCGTAGATGTAGCTCTTTATGTTTTAGACTACTATGAGAAAAACTTTAATAAGACATATGATATTTTAGTTTTACTAGAACCAACTTCTCCCCTTAGACAGGCAACAGACATATCTGATGCAATTAAGCTCTTTTCTGATTGCTACGAAAAAACTGACTCTGTAGTCAGCATAGGTGAGATTCACCTAGAGAATCCTTTTAGAGCAAAGATTGTCAAAGATAATTATATTGAATCCATTTTTCCTGGAAAGCATGTTCCCAGACAAGAATTACCAAAAACATACTTCCCCTACGGCGTCTTTTATGGAATTAAGACTTCTGCATTAAGAGAGTCTAGAACATTCTTCCCAGAAAAGATGACTCCTTACTTCATACAGAGATGGCAAAACTTTGAAATAGATGATTATACTGATTTCCTATGTATTGAGCGCATTCTACAAGAAAGAGAGAATAACAAATGAAGTTTTTAGTAATAGGATTAGGATCGATGGGAAAAAGAAGAGTCCGCTGCTTAAAAACACTAGGACATACAGACATTGTAGGCTTTGACCCTCGGGAAGATAGAAGAAAAGAAACTCAAGAGCAATATGCAATTAAAACGATTGAATCTCTACCGAGCTCTCTTGCTGAATTTGATGCTTTAATTATATCAACTCCACCAGACATACATGATCACTATATGAAGCTGAGCTTAAAAGAAAATATTCCATGCTTTGTTGAGGCAAGTGTTATTGTGGATGAGTTGCCTCAATTAAATAAAATAGCCCGTGAAAAAAATGTATTTATAGCCCCCTCTTGCACACTTAAATTTCATCCAATGATCAGGGAAATTAAAAATATCGTTCAATCTAAAAAATACGGCAAACTCTGTAATTTCACCTATAACTGCGGCCAATATTTACCGGACTGGCACCCATGGGAAAAAGTTTCTGACTACTATGTTTCAAAAAAAGAAACAGGTGGCGCACGAGAAATCGTTGCTTTTGAATTAACATGGCTTGCAGATATCATTGCGAGCTCAATAGATATAAAAGGGTATTACGGAAAAACAATGGATGTAGGAGCTGATATTGATGATACTTATGTCGCGACTCTAAAATGGGATGGCGGATACGGAATTTTTCAAGTGGATGTTGTCGCGCGATTTGCCACTCGCCTCTTGATTATGAACTTTGAAAAAGCCCAACTTCGCTGGGATTGGGATGACAGATGCATTCGCATCTTCGATGCAGATACACAAGCTTGGAGTAAGATTGAACAGACGTACGGAGAATCACATCCCGGCTACAATAAAAATATTCTAGAAGATATTTACATTAATGAAATAAAATCTTTTATTTTAGGAATACAAAATCCGAAAGAGTTTCCATCTACTTTGGATGAAGACATACGAATTTTAAGTATGATGAAGCGAATCGAGGAAACAAATGAATTACAGTGAAAGATTACATAAAGTTATTCCTGGCGGTGCCCATACATACAGCAGAGGTGATGATCAGTATCCTACAAATGCTCCACAAATTCTCAAGCGAGGTAAGGGTTGCTACGTATGGGATAATGATAACAATAAATACTTGGACTACGGAATGGCTCTTAGAGCCGTAACACTCGGATACTCCCACGATGAAGTTGATGCTGCAGCTATTGAACAAATCAAAAATGGAAATAACTTAACTCGTCCGTCAGTTGTAGAATTAGAAGCAGCAGAAGCTCTCATCGATTTTATACCCGGTGTTGAGATGGTGAAGTTTGCAAAAAATGGTTCTACAGCTGTAAGCGCGGGAGTGAAGCTTTCCAGAGCGTATACAGGCAAAAAATATGTTGTTCGATGTACTCAACACCCATTTTTTTCTTATGATGATTGGTTTATTGGATCAACTGTTGTGAAAAGAGGAGTACCAGAAGAAGTTCAATCTCTCACACTACAATTCAACTATAACGATCTTGCTTCTCTTGAAGAACAATTTCAAAAACACCCTAATGATATTGCCTGTGTCGTAATGGAGGCTGCTACAACGACAGAACCTATCCCAGGATTTCTCCAGGGCGTTAAAGATATCTGTAAAAAATATGGAGCAGTTTTTATTTTAGACGAGATGATCACAGGTTTTCGATGGCATCTTCAGGGCGCCCAAAAATATTTTAACATTGAGGCAGACTTAGTAACATTTGGTAAAGCACTAGCAAACGGATTTTCTGTAGCAGCACTAGCAGGAAAAAAAGAAATCATGAATCTGGGAGGCATCTTAGAGAAAAACCAAGAGCGTGTTTTTCTCATATCCACAACTTATGGAGCTGAAATGTGTGGCTTGGGCGCATTTCTAAAGACGCTTGAAGTATCCAAAAGAGAAGATTCATCAAACAGGCTTTGGAAATTTGGTACTGAGCTTATGAACGGCATGAATGCGATTGCTATGGAACTTGGGTTGCAAGATTATTTTAGTGTTGAGGGCTTTGCATGCTCACCTAATTATATTACAAAAGATATGCAAAAGAATGTTTCTTTAGAACATAGAACACTGTTCTCACAAGAAATGATTAAAAACAAAATACTTATGCCTTGGCTTTCTTTGAGCACAGCACACGGTTCTGAGGAATTAGATATAACTCTCAATGCAACAAAAAATGCTCTTAAAATATATGCTCAAGCCCTTGAACGTGGGATTGACAAGTATCTTGAAGGCCCTTGCATTAAACCCGTTTTTAGAGAAAGAAACTAATTATGAGTAAAAACATAATTCTAATTGGAAGCGAAGGACTTATAGGGTCAGAGCTTGTACGCGAATTGAAATCTGCACACAAAGTCATTCGTGCTGATATTTCTGCACCTAAAAATAATAATGATGCTCCCTTTTACGAAGTAGATATTGCTTCCGAGCAATCCGTTGAATCTCTCATCAAAAATGTCGTTAGAGATTTCTCAAAGATAGACTGTGTTATTAATTGTGCATATCCAAGAACAAAAACCTACGGAAAATCTTACGATAAAGTTCCTCTCAATGATTTCAATGAAAATGTGAACTTACATCTTGGTGGATATTTTAATATTTTAAAAAACTTCATGTTATTTTTTAAAAATCAAGGACATGGAAATATCATTAGTTTTTCATCTATCTACGGAGTCATTCCACCTAGATTTGAAATTTACTCGGGAACCGAAATGACATCACCTGTTGAATATGCAGCCGTTAAGTCTGGAATTATTCACCTTACAAAGTACTTTGCAAAAATAGCACGAGGGACATCTATTCGAGTCAATTCGATTAGCCCTGGAGGTGTTGAGGACGGGCAAAATCCATCATTTATAAAAAGATACTCAGAACTTACCCGTACACACAAGATGCTTGCACCAAATAACCTAGCGGGGCCAATTCGTTTTCTAGTGTCTGACGAGGCGTCTTCTATCCATGGGCAAAATATTATTGTTGATGATGGTTTTACTCTTTAAGTGCAGGTCTATCAAAAATATGCATGAACTCTGTTTGTGCCTTTTCATAGTCCTGCATTTTACCTATATCTAGCCAATATTCATGGATTGGAAAGACCATCGTTCTCTTGTGACTCTTAGATAAGTCTTGAAATAAACTTGTCATATCATAAAAACGCGATGTTGGAATCTGCTGCAGAACCTCTGGCGATAGCACATAAATACCAGCGTTTACTAAAAATGACTGCTGCGGCTTTTCTTTGATCTCAGTAATTTGTCCTTCTTTTTCAAAGACTACTCCGTAAGGAACCTGAAACTCGTACTCCTTCACGCACATCGTTGCTAGCGATTTTTCATGAGTGTGGTAATCCAGCAAACTACTAAGATCCACTTTAGTTAATAAATCACCATTCATAACTACGTAGGGCTTGCTGTACTCCTCACCTATCAAAGACAGAGAACCAGCAGTGCCAAGTCTTTCTTTTTCTTCAATGTATCTAATATTTACACCAAATCGCGAACCATCTCCAAAGTAGTCTTTAATTTGTTCAGATCGATAATTTACAGATAAATAAAAATTATTAAAACCTTGGCTTGTGCAACTTTCAATAATTGTTGCAAGTATTGGTTTGCCACCTACAGATAACATTGATTTAGGAACCGTGTCAGTGAGCGGGCTAAGCCTTGTACCCAATCCACCTGCCATAATCACAATTGGATTATCATACTTTTGAAGAGAAAAAACCGCCTCTAAAGTTATTAATCCTTTTACAATTTTATTTTTATCTATGACTGGAATTCGGTTTATTTTCTTTTCCCTAAATAGCTGGACAACAACATCCTTGCTTGTACCTTCTAAAACTACAATTGGGTCTGAATTCATTATTTTATGGGCAGAATCTTCAAGGGAAATATTCTTAATAAGTGCTCGCCTAATATCACCATCAGATATAACTCCCTCTAGGCGCCCACTGGAGTCTGTAACTAGCACAAGACGCATGGAATATTCTTGAAGAACCAGCATCACTTGGCGAACTGTTGAATCTCTGGGAACACAAATCTTACTTAAGAACTCTGTAGATATCATCAGGTTGATATTAGTAAATTTCTGTTATTCTGCAAATTCAATTCTGTGCCTTTATAGGCCTTTCAATATTGTGTCGATTCCTGTTAGAATATTCCCAAGCGCATCTTTGCCTGTTGCATACCAATGCGCCTTTATTTGATTTTGAGTCGAATCTTTACCAGCATCTGTTAATGAATTTAAGCTATCAATAACTCCTTGCGTTGTATTTACCTTGGGCACAGATATTTGGTCAAACCAGTGACTCAGATAGGCCTCGTTTTCTTTCTTATAAAGAATAACATTTCGCCCCATTGCCAGCGCGTCTAATGTAGCAGCTGAATACTCGGAAATGACAGATCGACAGTTTAAAAGAGATTCATCCAAGGTTTGTTGGCGTGGTACAAGGGCTACATTCTTCAGTTGAGCTTCACTAAAAAACTGTTCGTAAATTTTACGATCCATTATTGGGTGCAATCTAACATTAAAAAATTTCTCTGGTTTAGCAATCGCTACCGTAGCAACATGCCTACAAAACTGCTTTATCTCTTCGTTTGTTTTCACATCTGGGGCTAGGAATAAAACTGTATCGTCCAGAGAAGAGTTTTCTTTGGGAGGTTCAAATATAGCGTTTCCAACTAAAACTATTTTCTGCTGAGTGAGATGAGGCTTTAAAAGACGGGAGGAAGAGTCTCCCCACAGAAATAACCAAGCTTTTGAGTGATTTAAGCCATAAGGTTTTTGTGGCGAACCAAATGGAAAAAATAAAAATCCGAACAACTTTATTAATAATATTTTTATTTGAGATTTTTTTACTATCTGGTACTTGTCTCGCTCTACTGCAATGAGTGCTGTTTGTAATACCACAAAAGGTATCTTGGAAAAATAGTAGGTAATTACTCTTGCAGTAAACGTCCCATCAGAAGCTGCAATAATAAGATCTGGCTTGATTCTTAAAACAGAAATTAGTATCTGAACTTTTTTTACCTGAAGAGATAAAAAACTTAGAAATCTATTAGATCCACCGTATAGATCCTGAACCAGAGAGATTTGTTTTTTGAAATGCCTACCAAATCCAGATTGGTGAGAAGAATTCATCTTTTTATAAACATATTCTTGTGGATCTAGGTAAATATAATCATAGGTTGATGATGATGCTATTTTTTCAAAAATAGCATCTGATAAATAATAAGAACTTGGTATCAAGAGAACGGTTTTTCTTTGCATAATTGAAAATTTAATATTTATATTGAAAGAGTACTCTTCTCTCAATTAAACATAGGCCACTATATGCAGCAACTTATAAAATTTCTATCGCAGTACACCAAAAAACAGATCGAATCTGAATTTCCAGATAATATCTACCTGTCAGAGCAAGAGTGGTCTCATATTACAGAGAAGGCTCTTTTAAGGCTTAGCAAAATATTCAAGCACATCAACAATAAATACTATAGTCAGAATTTCGAGAATTCCTTCAATTATTTACACTCAGATCACTATGCAATGTATATTTACCTCCTCTCTCAAGAAGCTAATCTGACCCTAAATAACGAAAACTATGCAAACAGATTTTTTTACTTCAATAAGATAAAGCACTCTATAGACATCTACCATAAGGTAAAATTACCTGAGATTTTCTTATTTGTTCATCCCGTGGGAACCGTTATTGGTAATGGTTCTTTTGATAATTTTTTAGCAATCTATCAAGGAGTCACGGTAGGGGGAAAAGTAGGTGAATTTAAGTATCCTCAAATCGGCAAAGACGTCACTCTTTATGCAAACTCAACTCTAATAGGTGATTGTAAAATTGGAGATCATGTTATTATTGGCGCAAATACTCTTCTGATTGAACAAGAAGTTCCAAGTGGCCACCTTGCTATAGGACAACATCCTAACAACAAGATTCTGCCATTTGAACAAAAGCAAGATGAAAAACTATTTCATTTCTAAGGATTTGCTTCAATCCTTAAAATGAGCTTCATAACATCAATCGACTCAGAGAAGGTACAAAACCCGTTATAGTCGTGATTGACGATTTTGTCTGCCTGAATAGGGTAAGTATCTGCTATGTAATGATTCTCTAAAAGAAATTTTCCATTACACGAGAGGTATCCCTTCACAAAATTTAGTTCATATGTTGCATGATCAGTATTCACACGAATGATTCGAATTGGCTCTTTATCTAAATAAGAAAGTCTTAAAAAAACGGTGGGACATCTTTCAGTTTTTAGCAGGGCATGCACTAAATCTTCAGAATCAACAGTCAAACTGGAGCATTTCTCCACATTAGCCACAGACTTAAACACAGAGCCAAATATCCATAGTATGTAATCCAGCTCATGACTGAGATCTCTAAGAACCCCTCCACCTTTTGATTTATGAGCTGAATATGATTCTTTACAATTACCTTTTCGCCACTGAGATAAATCTTGTCCTACATTGATAATAACATCCAAGACATTTTGAGTCGCAATTTCTTCTTTTAAGCGAATTAGCAAGGGACTTAGACGTAAATTATAGGATACATAAATACGCCTTTGATTATGCTCACTCATCTCCAAAAGTGCCGGCTCAAGCTGTGAACTAATTGGTTTTTCAACTATAATTTTTAGATCTTTAGAAAAGTTGAGGCACGTCATCAATGATTCAACATGCTTAACTGTCTCATTACAAATAAATACGACATCGGGGGAATAAGAAACCAAAGCCTCTTCTAGACTCTCAAAAGATAAAATGTCTAAATCCTTTTGTTTTGAAACAACACAGACATCACACCCCCGCTCTTTGAGAAGCTTATAATGTCTTTGCCCAATTGCCCCAAAACCTACAATTATTACTTTCACTGTATTTCACCCATATTTAAATCAAAAAACTGCTTATTTAGAAGCCCTTTGGGATCGACGCTTTTGAGAACATTCAAAATAGCTTCTGCTGTACCTGCTTTAAAATAAGGATTCTGAGGATTTTCAATTTTTTGATCTATAATTTTTGCGAGACCGGCACGCATATCCTGTAGCTGGTTAGGAATATCAAAAACACTTTTAGCCCTTACTCTACCCGCCTGTCTTCTACCAATATTCAATGTAGCCATGCCAAAACTCGGAGCTTCAATGATGCCGCTTGATGAATTTCCAATACATGCATCAAAATTCTTTAATACAGAGTAATATTTTTTTGCCCCTAAGCTTTCTACATACTTTGAGTTGGGATGTGTAGATACGAATTCTTTTATTCGATTATTGATAAAATTCCCATATAAATCAGAATTAGTTGCTGTGAACAAAAGAAAATAGCTACGAGGCAACTCGGCTAGACATAACAACACATTCTGTACCATCTGAACCTGATAATCTTCATTTTCAATTGTTTCTGGATGTAAAGTGATAACAAAGTTTTTTTCACCCAGCTGAACGTTTAACTCTTTTTCTAACTCAGCCTTCGAAAGAAATTTTGTTTTAAAAATTTCCTCAAGAGCTAAACTTCCCACATTAAAAACTCTATCTGGACTCTCACCTAACTGAATAACTCGCTTTCTGTAATCTTCACAGGATGTAAAGTGTAAATGAGAAAACTTTGTCAAAGCGTGCCTTACTGATTCATCTATCGCACCATAGGTAAGTTCTCCACCATGAATATGAGCAATTGGTATATGAAGAAGATTTGCAGATAAAGCGATAGGGATAAGCTCTACACGATCTCCTAGTACAATCAGAATATCTGGCTTACAATTTTTCAAACACTTTTCAAACTCTGTTTGAACGTTGGCCAATGTCAATGCAATGCCGCTACTGTTTGTTTGACTCATATTTATTGGAACTTGGTGAATCTTTCTGAATTGCCCCCGTATATGAGAGTATGTATGGCCATATTGCTTTTCGAAATGAGCTCCCGTTACAAAGAGATTCATATCTATACTTGAATCTTGCTCCAAATGTTTTAGGAGCGGTTCTAGAATGCTATAATCTGCTCTGGAAGAAGTAACAACTCCAATGTTTCTCATAACTCAATTAAGTCATCGGGATTAAAAGTTTTTTTAGCCTTCTTCCCTAAGACTTCCTTCCATTTCATTGGAGAAATGCCGGTTCCCGGCCTTTTTGTTGTTATATTATGTTCCGTGAAAAAATCACCAGCTTGTATTTGCTTTTGAGCCACAATTGATTTCCGTGCAGCTACACGATTTTGAAGCTCCACAGTTGATGGCATTTTCTCTGAACTTCCTAAAGCTACCTCAATATTTCGAATGGCATGGATCATCTCTTTGAGTTGATTTGGATTTAAGCTTGCCTTGTGGTCTGGCCCAGTCATATTGGGATCAAGCGTGAAATGCTTTTCAATTACACGCGCACCCAATGCAACGGCCGCTATCGAAACTTCTACACCTAACGTGTGATCCGAGTAACCCACTGAAACATTTAGTTTTTCTGCTAATGTTTTCATGGCATTGAGGTGAACATTCTCAAAAGGGGTTGGGTATTCTGTAGAGCAATGAAGTACTGTTATTTTTTGCTTTGGCAATCCAAACTCCAAAAAAACTGATACTGCAGATTCAATCTCCTCTAATGTCGCCATACCTGTTGATATTATGACCGGTTTTTTCAATTGAGCAATTCTTGCTAGATAGGGAAAATTTGTTAACTCTCCAGAAGGAATTTTAAAAAAAGGTATTTCTAATTTATTCAAGAAATCAATTGATTCAAAATCAAATGCTGTCGAAAGAAATCCAATTTTCTGTTTCACACATTCATTTTTTAAATTTGCAAACTGCTCGTAACTTAACTCTAATTTCTTAAGCATTTCAAACTGAGATTCATCACCTGGGAGCGCATCTTTCTGATAGGCCGCCTTTTTTGCATCTGCAGAGACCAATGCCTCTGTTTTATAAGTTTGAAACTTTATGAAATCCGCCCCTGCCTCAGCTGCAACACGAATCATTTTGCTTGCTATATCATAGTCCCCATTATGATTAACACCAGCCTCAGCTATAACAATAACCTTATTATCATAACTCATATATTTTCCTTGATAAGAGAGTTGTCTGGAATATTTTGTTTGATTGTGACTCCAGCACCAACGGTACAATTTGCACCTATCTTGATAGATTGAATCACAGTCGCGTTACTACCTACAAAACAATCTGAACCCAACTGTACAGCTCCATTCAAAATGGCGCCGGTTGCTATATGAGAATAACTCCCTATATCACCATCGTGCTCTACTAAGCTTTTTGAATTCAAAATACAGTAATCACCAATTTTTGCCTGCGCATTCACAATTGCATCGTGCATAATAATACTCCCACGACCGATTGATGCACTTCGCGCAATGTAGGCTCTTGGAGAAACTAGCGTTGGAATGTGAGCATCATATTCTAAAATTTTTTGAATAAGAGATTTTCGAAGGGTGTTCGTATGCAACTGTCCTACCGTAACAAATGCATTTTTATATTTTTGAATTAAATTTTTTAAATCTGCATCAGTTCCTATAAATGGATACCCCATTAACTTCATACCCACTTTGTCTGCTGTATCTACAATGCCAATAATATCGTACTCGCCCATCTGCTCAATAACATCGATACATGAGGTACAGTGACCTCCTCCACCAATAAGCAAAAGCGCTTTTTTTGCAGACATATTCAAACTCCGTCCTCTTATCTACTCAATGCCACATTCGTACAGTATATGCCAAGTTATCCCTGAAGGTTTTAAATTCAAGACAATAATGCAACGAATAATAATCCTGTTTTCAGAGCTAAATTGCAGATGTATTTCTTCTTTTCTAGTATAAATAATTCCTATGCATCTTATTTGTCAGTTATCGGAGTATCTGTGAAAACATGTAGCATATGCGTTCGTGGGGGTTCAAAAGGAATACCTCAAAAAAACATCCGCCCAATCGCAGGAAAACCACTTCTTCTCTATACAATTCAACAGGCTCTCGAATCGCATTTATTTGATGCCATTGCAGTCAGCAGTGATTCTACAGAAATACTCGATGTCGCCCAATCCGTACCCGGTGTAATGTGCATAGAACGCCCCCCAGAGCTTGCCACAGACCAGGCCGCGAAAATTCCAGCAATCAGACACTGCCATCTTGAAATTGAAAAGAAATTAGGATCTCAAACTAAAATTGCTGTAGATTTGGATGCAACGTCGCCCCTTCGATCCATAGAAGACATTATGTCTTCTATTCAGATGTTAGAGCAAAATCCAGACTGCACAAATGTTATTACAGGAACTCCTTCGCGACGCTCTCCTTACTTTAACTTGGTAGAGGAAGACACAAATGGATATGTAAAGCTTAGCAAAGTCACAAATCCACCCATAGTACGAAGGCAAGATGCGCCTCGCTGCTTTGATATGAACGCTTCTATTTATGTTTGGAGACGTGATATTCTCTTAAATGAAAATTTTGTCGTACTTCCAAAGACTAAAATTTATGAAATGCCAGAAGAGCGCTCTTTTGATATCGATAGCGTTCTAGATTTTAAAATTGTTGAGATGCTCCTCAAAGAAAGAGGATTATGAGCAAGAGAGCTAAAATTCTAATTGTAGGATGTGGCCAACTAGGTTCTCGTCATTTGCAATCACTCGCACTTGTAAAGAGAGATCTAGAGATTCATATTGTGGACCCATATCAAGACTCCCTTCTGAAGGCTCAATCTCTTTTCAAAGCATCCGAAAAATTTTCGCAAACTCTTTATGCTCATACCTCTTTATCAGAAATAAAAAACTCTCACTTTGATATCACGATCAACGCTTCAACGTCTCAAAGTCGCTTAGAAATTTTAAAAAATCTCAAACAATTTGAAATTCTTTCTGATTTTTTAGTTTTAGAAAAAGTCTTGTTTCAAAATATTTCTGATTACACAGAGGCAATCAGATATCTAGATTTGCCCAAAACATGGGTAAACTGTCCTCGCAGAATGTACCCCTTTTATCAAAATTTAAAATCATTTATTCGTGGACCTGTAAAAGCTAAATTTCAGGCAGCAAATTGGGGCTTGTGCTGTAACTCAGTACA